>JACOEM010000001.1:394484-738772 GCA_024998565.1 Nitrospira sp. | reverse complement strand
AGCAGCTGACTCTTAATCAGCGGGCCGTAGGTTCGACCCCTACACGGCCCACCATTTTTTCAAGCAGTTACGTAATTCGCACCCTCTTCAAGACCCGCCGACTGTGCTGCTTTTGTGCTACTGTCGCGCAGGCGATCTAAGATCTCCACTCCATCCCGCAAGCTCTCCGGATAATGGTGGACATACCGTTGCGTCATGATGGGCGGTTTGTGCCCGAGCAACTGTTGTACCTTGTAAAGATCGATCCCGCTCTGTACGAGGGTCGTCGCAAAGGTATGACGCAAATCGTGGAAGTAAAAATCCTCGATCGTTGCCTTGCTCAACGCAAGTCGAAACGCTCGCGAAGATGACCGGCCTCGCTCCTCCGTCTCATGCTGAGCGTGGCGTAGGTTCAACTCTCCAGGCTAGGAGACAAAGAAGTTTCACTGATTGAGCCGGCCGCGACTACCACACTCCTCCCAAACCGCCTTTCAGTTCCCTCTTTTGCGTTCCGTGCCAGGACCTCAACTTCACAGTTCGACTAGTATGCCCGCACACCCTCAGCACCAAGAAAATATCTGAAGATCCGGAAAGTAAGCATTCCCGAAATCTCACCAACTCGCTATTATGATATTGAGAATTACAATCATAATGGTCATTCGCCCTGCTCCAATCTTCAGCGCGACCAGGAACTGAACTGCCCGTTTATGTCCCTCGCCCGAAGACAAGGCGACACTGATCAAGCCCATCAGGTCGACGGAGTAGCGTGAATGGACCCGCTGGGTGGAGACTGTGAAGGGAGCACCCCTTTACCATCTCCACCCAGCGGCTTCACAGAGAACCCTTTATCCTGGAGGAGCAACGCATGAGTTGTTCTCGTTGCGGAGGATATCTTGCCAGCGAGCCATCCAATGACTTCTATCATCCGGAGAACCGATGGAGGTGTATCAATTGCGGGGCCCATAGCTCACTCTGCTCATTTTCCTCAGGCGAGAGGCAGGCGAAATCACGCCGCACCATATCCAACATAACGGTAGACGATCTACGAATCACACGACGTCCCAAGTCCTAATCCGGATGAGTCTTTATTGCGAATCACCAGCCGGTCTTACGACCGATCATCGAAACCGCCCTCCCATACAACAAAGGAGCTCACAACCCATGCATTCGCTGAATCCGCGTAACGGCCAGACGGCACTCAACATGTGTACCTGCGGCAAACTTCACTTCAGGTATGGCTCAGTCACCCTACATTTTGAGTCCAACGAGTTCACATCGTTCGCCAACACCGTGGCACACCTACACGCACGGTATAAGGAGTTACGGCAGCCACAACCATCCGGCACAATCCCGACACTACACAATGACTTCTGCCACTAATCCAGGAAACCTCTATGAAGCTCTATGATTGTCCACGCTGTAAACATCACAGCCTTGCCCCCACGGGAGGATTTCTATCTTGCGGCCACTGCGGCTACGCCATCACAGCCCATGCCTTGGCCGTCGAACAACAACCTCGAAAAGGCGCTACGCCCGCTCAGAATCTTGCGTAATTCAATTGCGATCAAAATGGCTGAGAAAGATCACATCCAAAACGAGCTCCTCCGCAGAGCACAGAGCGACTTGCCTGCGGCACTCAGCCTAATCGCATCGCTATTCATGGTTCTGGTCGCAATTGTGAGTTCACTTCTGAGCTCGAACTAGCTCTGGTGACCAGAATCCAGGCACGCCTTGATTGAGACAGGCACCAGCTCGGTGACCGCTTTCAATCTCCTGCTAGGTATGCATGTGCCATCCAAGGCTCATTAGTGCCATGTTCCTGCAGGCATTTCTGGCCGTCCAAACCGTAAACTCCCCCAGCCATGAACAGCCAACCCATATCCACATTTAAGCCGAGCTTCTCAAGGTTATCCAAATTGATGCTGTCATTATCGAATCAGATACACCTTGTTCCCATTTGTCTCGACGGGCGTTCTTAGCGCGATGACCGCGCGGGTACTCCCCACAAGCAAACCAATACACTTACCCCAGATTGACACGCACCACGAAAGTGGTACGCGAGTTGCTTCTTCCCAGAGTCGTTATGACAGCGACAGTCCGGGAAAGACGGAGAAGATAAAAAAGGAGGCACGATCATGCTCTGGGCCATCGTCATTGCGGGAACTTATGTGGCAGGTATCTATCTCATTCGCCTGGTGTGGTGGCAGGAGTGATGCGTCCTCACGTCAAGTATCTGAGCACTGCACACAACGAGGCCGCGACCAACCGCCGATGCGAAAAATCGGAACACCCTCGAATCAGCCCCTTCGACTTACTCTCCATCAGCTATCGAGAGCGATTTTATTGCATGGCGAACCGGGAAGACCAAAAACCTACACCCTGCGCACCGACACACGACTACTCCCGTGACTTGTGCGAGGCTTTCAAATCGGGGACTCAGTAAATAACTTCTCTCTTGGGCGATCGGCCCTCAGCGGAAGCCCTGTCCAGGAACGCTTATTCCTGTCCCACCTGTACCGGAATCATCCGTCGCTCTGAACGTCGGGGGTGGCGAGACCTCATCAGGTATCTACTTGGGCGTTATCCTTGGCGATGTCGGGCCTGCAGCCACCGCTTTTATGCCGCACGCCGCCAATAAACTGTCTCTCAATTACCTGTCATCATAAGTCAATCGAATCTCCACACTCTGGCCCCTCCAAGGCGGGATGTTGCCGCAGTGCTTCTCGGAACTATACTCACCTCCATGAGCCACTACTCTCCACCATCTCCTGGCCCCCTGGACTACTCACCTTCATCCGAAGCAATACTCATATTTCAGCGGTCTCGAGAACGCCTTGGAATCGTCTGTCCTGTCATGTTCTCAGGTGTCCTCTCTATCGGAGAGGGCCTTGTACACAACCTGTCTCACACGGGATGTTTAGTGGAATGCAACCGGAGCATGCTGGAGGGCAGCTATATGGCTGTGCGCCTGCTCCTGCCCGATGCCACCCACGCCCTGACCATTGAACTCGCCGCCGTCCGATGGACCAGGGAGGAATACTTTGGCATAGAATTTCTCAAGCTCCCTAGTTCTGATCAGGCCCGCTTAGCTCATTTCCTATCGGCCCACCAGCGCTGACCTCCTAGCATCTCAACAACACTGTCACCAACGCCTGTCCTCACAACCCAACCCAAAGTCGATGCTGTGGCCCGACAGAGGTGTTGGTACCAGAGAATCACGACTGCAGGATTGAAGGCCCGTCGACTATCACTAGCAAAGTTCTTTCCGTCGAGAGACCTACCCAGGACTCAAGGAGAACCCCGCACCAGGCACACAAGACAATCCAACCAGAAGTCGACGCCTTCTCGCCTGCAACCGATCAGTTCCGTGACTAAACATACTGTCACCGGTCTTGACGACGCTGGTCGTTCATCGAGCATTCGGTCTGGCCAAAGGCTGTCATTGAGACACGCCGAACATCAAGAAACTCCCCGGCAACATCTTGTGATATGGGGAAGGGGAATGATCGTCGGCTGGCTGAGATCCTTTGATGATGCAAGGCACCGCGTAACAAACCAGTCAGATACATCGTCCGAATACAGCGCCCCCACTTCGATCAATGCCGATCATTCAGCTGTCTCAGCGCGTCAACCCTGCGGCATCCAGACAAATACGGCGCCCGCAAGGAACCGAGCCTATCGACAACACTGAAACCGTGAGTGCGGCGCTCACACGTCAACGCCCACCGAAAGAACGGACATACATGAGGACTTGCCAGGCCTCCTCCTCGGTCAGAACGAGTGGAATAAACGGAGCCATATCCGTCCCGGGACTCCCGTTTTTCAGAATCCAGAACAGTTCACCGTCCGTCCTGGACTGCTGCCATAGCTTATCAGTAAAGTTCCGTGGGAGCGGTCCCTTGAAGGTGGAATAATCCAAATCCATTCCGAGCCCTTTCCCGTCCGCCCCGTGGCAGGCGCGACAGAACGCTTTACCTTCAAAGAGCGCTTTTCCCTGCTGAAGCATTTCCGGCGTCACAGGAAAGGGATTGGTTACAGTCCTGGCCGCCTCGATCTGATCGATCGGAACACGCGGTCGCAACACTTCGGAATTCGACGCCCAGCCAACCGATACCCCGCCGAGCAGGAGCCATCCCATCATGCATACACGTCCAGCATCCATCGCAGCGTCTCCCTTTCATCAGAAACAGCACAGGCGGAGGGGGACTACCCCTCCGCCCGATGGATCTGCGTCGCTCCGGCTATTCAGTGCGATGCTTGTGGCCCACAGACTGGGGATGCCCCACCTGACCGTTCGGCGCCTTGGCTCCGTCCGGCCAAAGATGAAAAATGATCCCGTCGGTTTTGGCCGCAATGGCAGCGACTTCCTTCGCCTGCGCCTCCGGCATGTCCAGAATCTGCACCCGCCCTGTGGCAATCTCTACCTCGTGGTCGTGGTAATACTTATTCCACGTCTCCAACGGAACATGCGCGCGCGAGACGGACTTTGCCACGAAATATTCAATGTCCGTCAGCAAGGCGTTGGCGTCCGTCGACTCGAACAACAAACACTGCAGCACTTCCGGGGAAATCGGCTTGCAGTAGTGATGATACGGACCATGCACCGATCCATCTTCAAATTTATGGGGAGCCATCACATGGATGGTATAGCCCTGCGCCGGTGTCGGCATGCCCTTCGCCGCCTTGGCTGCAGCGGGTGCCGCAGAGGAGGAAGATTTCATCTCATGGGCAGTTTCCGCGCACCCGGCTGCCGTCAACGCCGCCGCACACAATCCAAACATCAAAATCGCATTTCGCATAGTGGCCTCCTTACAATTAGCGCACAGGATGGATCACGCGTTATTGGCAGACTTACTCCGTCCGCGGTTTATGCCCCACGGACGTCGGATGCTCCACCGATCCATCCGGAGCCTTCGCGCCCTTCGGCCACAAGTGAAAAATAATGCCATCCGTCTTGGCCGCCGCCGCCGCCACTTCTTTGGCTTGAGCATCAGGCATGTCCAGCACCTGAACACGCCCGGTTGCTATTTCGACCTCATGGTCGTGATAGAACTTGTTCCAGACATCGAGAGGTACCGCCGACCGTGACACAGGCTTGGCTACAAAATACTCCACGTCGGTCAGCACGGCATTGGGATCCGTAGATTCGAACAGCAGACATTGCAAGACTTCCGGTTTGACGGCCTTACAATAGTGATGGAACGGGCCCGCCACCGACCCATCTTCCATCTTATGGGGTGCCATGACGTGAATGTCGAATCCGTCCGCTGGACCCGGCTTCATATCCGCCGCAAGCGCAGGCCCGCCGAGGGCGAGCGCAATGGTGCTCGCACCGAGCACACAAAGATTTCGAAACATAGAAGGCCTCCTATGGTTGGGGTTGGAACACACCGATGCTTGGACAAATAGCCTGACCAAGGCACACGCATCTGCCCGTGAGAGTCACAGGCAGCCCAAAAGGATTCGCGTTTTATTTCGGCAATTTTGGCATGCTGAACGGGATCGGCTCTCCGGCCAGCGCTTTCAAGAATGCAACGAGATCGCTTTTCTCCTCCGCCGTCAGGTTCAACGGCTTGGCGAGGGGACTTAGATTAGGATTGCTCCCGCCGCCCTGATCCAAAAACTCAACGACCTCGTCAAGCGTTTTAAACGCGCCATCGTGCATATACGGGGCGGTTTCCGTGATGCTACGGAGCGTCGGCGTTTTAAATGCGCCCCGATCTTTCTCCGCCCTGCTGACGACAAAGCGTCCAAGGTCTTCCTTCATCGGACCGACCTGGGGCACGCCGAGGTTGTGAAACTGATTGTCGGTGAAGTTCGGCCCATTGTGGCAGAGAATGCACCGCGCCTTACCCTTAAACAGGGCCATTCCTCGAACCGCCCCCTCATCCATGGCTTTCTGATCGCCTAACACATATCTATCAAAAGCGGAATTGGTAGAGAGCACCGTGCGCTCATAGGCTGCAATCGCTTCGGCAATGCCCTGGAGATTGACGTCTGTCCCAAACACAGCCTTGAATTGTTGCTGATACCCCTTGATCTTTCCTAGCTTGGCCACCACATGCTCATGCGTCTCGGCCATCTCCACAGGGTTATGAATCGGCCCGATGGCCTGTTCTTCAAGCGAACGTGCCCGACCATCCCAAAACTGAACGTGATTCAATCCCGTATTGTAGACCGTCGGAGACTGTCGTCCTCCGACGCCTCCGCCGACTCCGATGGAGGTCTGGCGGGGGTCTGCAAATCCGGTCCCGGGGTTGTGGCAGAAGGCGCAGGAGATCGCGTTATTTTTGGAGAGTCGCCCATCAAAATAGAGCTGCTTGCCAAGTTCGATTTTGGCGGTGTAATTGAGATTAGAGGACGGTATCGGGACTACCGTCGGCAAGGGCCCGACATCCGGCACCGTGACACCATCGATCGTCACGGTGCCATGAGGGGCATGGCCGGACGGCGATGCTTGTACGGAACCACTTCCTGCTCCAAGTGCACAGAGGAGGAGCAGTGCAAGAATCAAGCGTAACGTCGCGTTGGATCGCACCATGAAGAAAACCTCCTGTTGAGACCGCACATGCGAGACACTCTCGACCTGGTTTGGTCGACAGGGCGCATTGTACGCATTTCAACACATCTGGTCGAGGCACTCTTTTGGCGGCGGGATGAGACTGCCCACACATCGCGACCGCCGAGCAGCGGTCCGCCGACGCCTGCGGCCTTAGAGGCCTCGCATTGTCGAGCGCATAAGACTGTCAGCCTGTGGAGGAAGAAATCCCTGATAACCCTGATGCCGCTCAGCCAATTCAAGCACGGAAAAGGGCTGCCCATCCAGCATCTCAGGGGCGGTAAAAATTTGGCGCAACGTACCTCCCCGGGCCCCGACGATCTCGCCGGCAAAGACCACGCCCTTGGCCTTCAATTTGAGAATGGCCTGCTCGATGTCTTCGACACGGACCGCCACATGGTGAAACACCTGATCACCGAATTTCTCGACCCAGCGTGGGATGATGCTGGTCTTGCCACGGTCGTCCGGATAGGCCTGATCGACAAACAACGCCGGATACCCGGCCCGCCGAAATACTTTGGCATACCAATCGTCATAATGCAGCGTTTCATCGTACCGATACCCCAACGCGAGAAATTCCTCGGCGCGCCGATCAATATCCATCGTCCGGATAGTGACATGGTCGATCACCGGGATAAACCCAACCCCGACGTCATCCAGCGCGCGGCGAAGCATCCGGCCTGCACTATTCTGCGCCAGAAAGTCGGCCGTCATACGAGCCATCAACGCATCGAGGTCAGCTTCTTGCCCCATCGTTCCCTCCTTCCACTCGCCCGAACGTCACCCCCTGGGCCAACGGCAACTCAGTTCCCCAATTAATCGTGTTGGTTTGTCGACGCATGTAGGCCTTCCAGGCATCGGAACCGGCTTCCCGTCCGCCACCCGTGTTTTTCTCTCCACCGAATGCCCCGCCGATTTCCGCACCGGACGTCCCGATATTCACGTTAGCAATGCCACAGTCGCTGCCGATCGCAGACAAGAAGGTCTCGCTGTTTCGAAGATGGGTGGTAAACAGCGCGGAGGACAGTCCCTGTGGAACTGCATTGTGCATCCGGATGGCCTCGTCCAGCGTTCGATAGGTCATGACGTACAGAATCGGCGCAAAGGTTTCCCGCTGGACGATATCCCAGTGGTTCTGCGCCCGCACGATCGTGGGCTCGACAAAATGTCCGGGACGAGACAAGGCACGCCCTCCGCACAGCACCTCACCGCCCGCCTTTTTTACTTCCTCAAGAGCAGCCAGATACTGCGCCACCGCCTCCCCGTCGATAAGCGGTCCCATCAGCACATCGAATTGGAGCGGGTCGCCTATTTTCACCTGCGCATAGGCCGATAAGAGGCGAGGAACCAGCTTCGAGTATTGAGATTCCTGCACGATTAGACGCCTGGTACTGGTGCACCGCTGCCCCGCCGTGCCGACGGCTCCGAAGACGATGGCTCGTGTCGCCAAATCCAGATCGGCTGTTTCGTCCACAATGACGGCGTTGTTCCCGCTCAATTCCAGAAGACTCCGGCCCAGCCGATGTCCGACCACCTCCGCGACGTGCCTCCCGACGGGCACCGAGCCGGTGAAGGAGATCAACGGCAGCCGCTCGTCCCGCACCATCCGCTCGGCCAACTCGACGCGATCGGTCGTAACGAGTGCGAAGACACCGGGATACCCGGCCTCTTCCAGCACACGACTGCACAGCCGCTGAACCGCCAATGCGCAGAGCGGAGCTTTCGGTGACGGCTTCCACAACACGGTGTTGCCGGTTACCGCGGCAATAAAGGCATTCCAGGCCCAGACCGCCACAGGAAAGTTGAACGCCGTAATGACACCCACCACACCCAATGGATGCCACTGCTCATACATTCGATGCCGTGCACGCTCTGAATGCATGGTCTGTCCGTACAACATGCGTGACAGCCCGACGGCGAAGTCCGCCATATCGATCATCTCCTGCACTTCGCCGTCGCCCTCGGACTTGATCTTACCCACCTCCAACGACACCAGCGTGCCCAAGGCATCCTTGTGTTCTCGCAGTGCCTGGCCTATCAGACGCACCACCTCGCCGCGCTTCGGCGCCGGCACCATCCGCCACGCAGCCTGAACCTGCTGCGATCCGGCTACGAGCACCTCGTAATCGGCAAGGGAACACCCGAACACTCGTGCCAGCGGCTCTCCCGTTGATGGATTACGGGACTCGACGATGCCGGCGTCGGTGGTGCGACTCCCCGTCGCAGAGGCGAGACATCCTCCGGGCTGTTCCTGCATCAACCCCAAGGTCTTGAACAGTTCCTGTATCGTCATGATGCCGTTAGGCCCGGAAACAATCCCCGAAGCGATTGCTCAGCACATCCTGCAAGTGGAAGTGTTCCTGCGTGACGAAGCCACGATACGCTGACGGTCTGGCCATCACAAGATCAACGACACAGCACAGCGACGATGCTGTCGTAACCTGAATGGCAGACCAAAGCCGCCCGAGGATCGTCCGCGGATACACCTTTTTCACATAGGTCTCCTCGAACAGCTCACCCTGCCTGGTGCCGGTCACAGCCGCATAGATCAACACCACGTCCTGCTGCGTCTGAGGAATCGCTCTCTCCAGGATTCGCTTGAGCGTCTCCCGATCCTCATTCAACTTGAGGTCCTTCATGAGAAATTGAATTTTTTCGCAATGCCCGGGATACCGCAGGGTCTTATAATTCATGGTTCGGACCCGTCCGCGGTACGTGTCCGCGAGAGTGCCCAGGCCGCCGGACGTGTTGAAGGCCTCGTAGAGCAACCCGTCCAATTCAATCGTCTCATAGCCCTCCAACGGCTGCAGCTGGACTTCTTCCCCGCCCTCGATGCCGACACAGACGTTGGCATACTCATTGATCAACCCGTCGGTGGACCAGGTGAGGGAATACTTCAGCGCGTTGCTCGGATGAACAGGCAAGGCGCCGACACGCATCTTCACGTTATCAATGGATTCAAAATGGCCGATAAGGTCATTCGTCACGATGCTGATGAACCCGGGCGCCAACCCGCACTGAGGAATAAACGCACGATCGGCGCCTGCGCTGATCGCCTTGACGCGACCAGTCACGGCCACGTCTTCGGTCAGGTCGAAATAATGGAGTTGGTGGGCTCGGGCGATTTCAGCAACGGTCGGATTGCAGAAGTACGGCAGGCTGGAGATCACCGCATCGAATGGGGAGGAGCCGACGTATGCCGCAACCGCATCTGGTCGCCGCACGTCCAAGGCACAAGGAGTAACCGCGGACAACGACAACTCATCAACCAGTCGCTTCGGGGCATCAAGCGTAAGATCGGCCAGGTGAACCCGGTACTGCCCGGTAGCCGACAGCAGCCCAGCCACGAGGGACCCGATTTTCCCGGCTCCAAGGACCAACACCTGAGGCATCCGTCACCTCACAGCCCATTATACTCCTTCGGACGAAAAGAACCGTCTTTTCTCAACGAAAGGCGAGGACAGAGCGGGGCCGGGGAGACGAATGAGAGCACTACTCTTGTGAACTGCTGTGGATTACGACGTAGCGAGGCGTGAACGGGACGGGTTAATCAGGGCCGATGGTTTTGAGGAGGGATTGTCCATTGCTTCAAACAAGAGGCAACACTTGAGGCGACCACAGACACCGAGTAATTTGGGGTCATCGACAGGAAGCCCCAACACCCGTGCTTGCTTGACAGTCACCGGCTTCACTTCAGTGAGGAACGCGGCACAACAGAGTACCAGACCGCATGTATCGATCCCGCCCAACCGACTGGCTTCGTCGCGTACCCCGACTTGACGCATTTCAATGCGCCCGCCGAATCGGCGCGCCAACAAGCGAACCAACTCGCGAAAATCGATTCGATCCTCAGCGGTATAGACAAAGGTCATCTGCCGGCGATGAAACGAGCAGAACACCTCCACAAGTTTCATTCTGAGCCCTAGGGCCGCCGCCTGCTCCCGACAGGCCTTCATTCCCTCCGATGCCAACCGTTCGTACCGATCGATCGTGGCCACATCTTCCCCTGTCGCCTTCCGGGTGATCGGCTGAAGCACGCGCATGGGCGGAATGAACGGCATCACCTGAGGAGCCCCGTAAACGACCCCGTAGCTCAACTCGCCGGCCACTTCGAGCAGCACCCGATCCCCCATCACTAGCGACGCCTCTCCGGCATCGAATTTCTTCACTTCTCCACGGTCACGGATCTTTACGCCCACGATCCGAACGACTGCGGGATAGGGGTTCGCGAGTTCTTGCGCAAGAAGTTTCTCAACCATGGGGGGCATGATACACCATCCCATCTTTCAATTGAAATCCTCAGCGCCGTCTCATCGCCATCGAAAATTGCGCAACTACCACCGAGCCGCAATACAGCGATGAAGCGGCAATATCTCGCAAGTCACTGATAATAAATAATATTTTGGCAGGAAGAGGAACGGGGAAATATGTTAGGCTATTCCGGAGCAGGAATTTCTGGCTGAGGCCACCTATTTGATACGACCGTGAGGGGCATGGTGCGAATACCAAACAAAGTCATCCTTCCGTTCGGCTACCACATCATGATCAGGCAGGTTACAGACTCCGAGATGGACCGGCAGGATTCGAATGCGGATGGGATTTGGGATAATGAAGCTAAAACCATCTATATCCGCAAACGCCTGCCCGTCACAAGGCGTAGATACATTCTCGCCCACGAACTGGGGCATGCCTGGCTCGACTGGCAACATCGATATCTGGATGATGGAAAGGCTCGTAGCTGACCTGTTCTGAACCGAGGACACCTGTCGTCCGGAATCCAGTTCTTCCCGGACCTTCCTAGCTGCCTTCCTGTACCTCTGCCAGCCTGATAACTTCATTCCACTCAGCCGCCCGCACCGGCTGAACCGATAGTCGCGATCCCTTTCGAAGCAATTCCATTCCCTTGAGGCCAACCTGTGCACGCAGTAGATCCAACGACAGCGGTGCGACGAATTTGCGAATAAACCGGATATCGACCATATCCCAGCGCGGCTGATCCGGTCTGCTGGCCGGATCGTAGTGCGCATCCCGCTTGTCGAACTGCGTGGCATCGGGGTAAGCCGTTTTCACCACTTCCGCGACTCCCGCCACCGCGGGCGGATTGGCATTGCTGTGGTAAAAGAGGACCTGATCCCCGATTTTCATTGCCCGCATAAAGTTACGCGCCTGATAGTTCCGTACGCCATCCCACGAAGTCGTTCCCTTCGGTGACCCAGCAAGATCATCGATTGAAAAGACCTCGGGTTCGGATTTCATCAACCAATAGTGCCGTCCGTCTGCCATCGAATCCTCCTCAACACTTGGTGTCTGTACGCCCTCAGTGTATGCTGCGGCTGCTGTTTGCTAAAGAGGCGCAAGGTGGATCTTAGCCCTGCATGGTTCGGAGTGTACAAGCTCGCCAAGTTCGCAATCTATCCACTGTCTTGGATTGCCATGGCCGCAGTGCTCACATTCGTAACCACCTTCCTGCCGGTCACCCCAAGACGCACAGCATGGCTCAGACGGTTGACTCTCAGCACGGCGTTGCTCGTCCTGCTGACTGCGACACCGCTGCTTTCGAATAGCTATATGGCCATGCTGGAAGGGCGATATCCTCCTTTTCAGGCAGAATCCTCCGTGAGATTTGATGCCATCGTGGTGCTGGCAGGAGGCATCCTGCCGAAGGGCTCTCTCCGGCCGGTCGATGAACTCATGGATGCGTCTCGCCAGCGCACGGTCTGTGGAACCACCTACTGGCGGGCGGGCCTGGCCAAGAAGATACTCCTGTCAGGAGGCGACGCGACCGTCCGCCGAACCGGCCTGCTGGAGTCCCACGAAATGAAACGATTGGCCATAGAACTCGGGGTCCCGGAATCGGCCATTCTTTTGGAAGATCGATCCAGAACCACCTACGAAAACGCCATCCATACGCGCACGCTTCTGGGAAACAGCCGGGTTCTCCTGGTCACTGACGCCTATCACATGCCTCGCGCAATGGAGTTCTTCGTTAAACAAGGGTTATCCGTTACCCCGGCTCCTTGCGGGTACAAGGCACGACATAGCCCCGTGCAGGCATGGGAACACTTCACCCTGTTCGACCTCCTCCCCAATTCTAAAGCCCTTTCCATGACGACCGACGCGATTGAGGAAGTGGTGGGCATCTTCTTTTATCGGCTTGTCGGAAGGGATTAGAAACATGGAACTCGCTACCGTCCAAGCAGACAGATCACCCAGTGCACTATTCGTCGGAGGCGCTCGCCTCGAGTTGATCGATGATGGCCGCATAGGTCAGCTCACGAACACGAGCCTTGGAAAGACCGGACGGACCGAGATTGCTCTCGAGCCACACACGATCGGCGATCTCACTGCGCGCTTCGTTGCAGCGCCGCCACATCTCATGCAAAAACTCACTGGGCAGCCCGACTTGCACCCCTTCCGACTCGATGCGGTCATCTAGAATAGCCAATAAGTCGGCAATGGCATGATCCGGCTGGTAGGGAGGTGCCGAGAAGCCGAAGGCCTCCTGAGCCTGCGACTCCTGCCGCGCTTGCTCGACAAGATCCCGCATGTATTCTTTCAGCAATCCAATGATATGGCCGGACAAGCGCATCGACGACAGAGTAGCCGCAACGGTCCTCCCGGGGCAAGACTCAGGGCGAAGAGGCGTTGGTTGACCCCTGATTCTGAGGTTCTCTATGATAGCGGCTGCGCAGCATGGCTCGAATGCCATCACGCAAGTGGCTCCCGTTCGGACTCCAAGATGGGTATTCGTGAGTAACCACACTGCCGTTGAACACTTTGAAATCTCTCTGCAGACTCCAAGCGGAGCAATCAGCACTGCCGTAGGCGTGCCGACAGGCTTCGTACCGATCACCGCGATTCTCCCACTCATGCGCAGTCTCGGAGAAGAAGCCCAGGTGCTGGAACAACGCCGATTGCTCGAAGCCGGCCAGAGGATTTCGTGCGAAAAGGGCTGCGCCGCCTGCTGCCGGATGCTCGTACCGATTTCGGTGCCGGAAGCCTTTGCTCTCACCAACGCCATCGACCAACTGGACCAGAATGAACGGAATCGCCTGCTGGCCAAACTCGACCTGGCCCAGCAACAACTGGCTCGCGCCGGCATCCTGAAGCAACTCTCTTCGCTGGCCGATTCTTCCGAGCCGTTGAATGACGAGGCCATCGAGCCGTTGAACCGGGCCTACTACGCGCTTCGTATGCCCTGCCCCTTTCTCGACAACGAAACCTGTAGCATTTACGCCGATCGGCCTGCAGCCTGCCGGGAGCTTGCTGTCACCTCACCGGCCACAGAATGTCAGGAGATGACCAAGCAGACCGTCCAGCCGGTTCCCGTTGCCGTTCGTCTCAGTACGGCTCTGAGCCTGCTCTGGGCTGACCTGAGCGGGACGGCGCCCAGGCTGATCCCGCTCCCGCTGGCCGTCGATTGGGCCAGACGGCATAAGGAGGAGCAGACCAACCAATGGGCCGGCACGGAACTATTTGAGAAAGCGATGGACAAAATCTGGCGGTATCTCAGTCAAGAAAAGGCCCGTCGTAGTAACGCGTGATAGGGCAGACCGCTGGTTGGTCCCTATCACTACCTTACCGAAAAGCACATTTTTCACCACCCATCAATTCCCGCAGGAGGATGAATGCAGAACCCCGTAATTGTGTGTCTGGACCTTGAGGGCGTACTGGTGCCTGAGATTTGGGTGAACTTTGCCATCAAGACCGGCATCGAAGAGCTCAAGATCACTACCCGCGAGATGCCGGATTACGATGCCCTGATGACACGCCGCTTGAGCATCCTGGATCAACATGGCCTGACCCTGGCAGACATTCAATCCGTGATCGACGCCATGGGACCGATGGAAGGCGCAGCCGAATTCATTGCCTGGCTGCGGGAACGGACACAGGTCATCATTCTGTCGGATACGTTTTATGAATTCGCACTTCCCTTGATGCGGCAGCTCGGATATCCGACGATTTTCTGCAATCAACTGGAGGTTGGGCCGACCGGCAAGATCGTCAACTATAAACTCCGCCAGCCGAACCAGAAAAAACATGCGGTGGCCGCGTTGAAGAATCTGAATTTTCGTGTCATGGCGGCAGGGGACGCCTACAACGACACCGCCATGCTGGGAGAGGCTCACGCCGGATTCTTTTTCCGCCCGCCCGACCATCTCCCGAAGGAGTTCCCTCAATTTCCGGTGACGACCACGTATGCTGAACTGCAAGAGCAGTTTCGAAAGGCCGGGAACTTGAGACGGTAATCGTGGACCGCCTTCCTGATCATTTTTACAAATACGCGAAAGAAGAAGGGGTGGTCGGACAATAGGAACAGCACAGCCTAGTCACACACCTCGTTCACCACACCGAGCACTCGGCGGCCATACCGCTCCACCTTGACCTCGCCGATCCCGGGAATCTCCAGCAGGGCGGCAAGCGTCACGGGTTTGTATCCGGCGATATTCCGAAGGGTCTTGTCGTGAAAAATAACAAAGGGCGCGACCCCTTCTTCCTCGGCTAACTCCCGCCGCAGCTGGCGAAGTCGTTCAAAGAGCTGCGTATCCACTACGGTGGTATGCAGAGGCGCCATCGCGTGGTCTCGCCCACTCCCTTGAGGTTTCAGCGACGACGCTGCCGGAGCTTCAGCCTGCTCGCACAAGAGTAGAGGAGCGATTCCCTTCAAAGCCTCCTGTCCCTTACGCGTGAGGTCGAGCGTGGGATACTCCAGTCCCTCGACCTGCAGATAGCCCGCCTCGATGAGGGCCTTCACGAGCCGAGTCAACGCTGTCTTTGACCATGCGTGATAGCCCCCATACCCCGGACATTCTTCGGCCCCATAGGTGAGCAGCGCCTTCGATCGACTCCCGCGGAGCATATCGACGATGCGGCTCACACCAAATCGACCCGTACACCAGGAGACCGCCGCCAGCACCGCCTTCGCGCAGGCAGCCTCATCCCCGACGACATCCCCACTGAGCCGGGGTGTTGTCACGCAACGATCACACAGCCCGCAGGGCCCCAGGGCCCGTTCGGCCTCGTCACTGAAGTAGTCGAGAATGGCGAGTTGCCGGCACGTCGACACCGACACGTAGTCCAGCAAGTCCTGAAGCAATGTCCTCATGCGATCGGCGCGTGCCGAGCTGCCGGATTCTTTCGACGCTTGCTGAATGAAGTATTCCTGGGTGGCCACATCCCGTTCATGAAACAGCAGCAGACAGGCGGCAGGTCGGCCATCGCGCCCCGCCCGGCCCACTTCCTGATAGTAGGCCTCCAGGCTTCCCGGAATATCGAAATGCACCACCAGTCGAACATCAGCCTTATCGATCCCCATGCCGAACGCATTGGTCGCCGCCAAGATCCTCACCGCTCCCGCCCGAAATTGGTCATGCACCTTCCGCCGCTCTTCATCCGACAAGCCGGCGTGATAATACCCGACGGACGCCTGCGACTGCCCCAAACAGGCCGCCACCTCCTCCACCGCCCGGCGTGTGGCGCAATAGACCAGAATGGTGCCCGTTTCGTATTCACGCACCACACGATCCAATGTCGCGAGCTTTTCCTGGCGGGACCGGCAGAGGCGGACAGACAGCGCGAGGTTAGAGCGTCGAAAGCCGGTCACCAGGCGAAGCGGGTCCTGAAGCGACAATCGATCGCACAAGTCTGCCTGCACACGCGCGGTCGCCGTGGCCGTCAAGGCCAGGCAAGGGGGGTTCTCGAGTTCCCGGCGCAACCGGCCGATGTTCAGATAGTCCGGGCGGAAATCATGCCCCCACTGGGAAATGCAATGCGCTTCGTCGACGACGAGTAACGACACCCACAGCGAGCGGAGCAACCTGAGAAACCGCTCGTGCTGCATCCGCTCCGGAGCGAGATAGAGCAACTGTAACCGGCGCAGTTTGAGATCCAATACCACTCGATCCCGCTCCTGCTCGGAAAGCCCGGAGTGGAACGCCGCCGCGGCAATCCCCCGCGCCTTCAAACTAGTGACTTGATCCTGCATTAGCGCGATGAGCGGAGAAATCACCAAGGTCACCCCTGGCAACAGGGTGGCGGGAAGCTGGTAACAGAGCGACTTGCCCTGGCCGGTCGGCATGACCGCCATGGCATCGCGACGAGCCAGCACGGCTTCCATGACTTCGCGCTGACCTGCGCGGAAGGCCGAAAACCCGAAGGTCCGACTCAGCTGTGTGCTCAGATCGTCCACGGTGAGGAAAGAAACGCACGAACGGTGATGATGATGACGAGTGCGCCGAGTATAAGGCGATCGACTGACTGCGGGCAAGCCGGCGCTCTCACCATAACCTGTTGCGCCACCCATGCAGGAAAAAAGAAGCCCCGCCGGGGATCACCCGGCGGGGCTTCACGGTTCGAGACAGGCAGGGGATCTCCCTCACGCCTCGCCTTATGTCGGTCGACTCACTCTACGGCGCGGTGTAGCTGCCGAACTTCGGCACCGTGTCGCATCCGGGACCTTGATCCTGGTTCGCCACACACAGATGCCGCAGAGCGCCCTGTGCGGACAACCGGGCTTCCTTATGCATACGAGCCTTGCCGTAATCCACCGCCAGCTTCAACTGACGCATGGCGTCGGCCCCGGCTCCACCTGACTGAGCCTTGCTCAGACCGTCCTGCAGTTTTGCCGTAGCACTGTCGATGACGGACCGGTCGGCTCCCCATCGCTTTGCCAAGTCGACGGTCGTGCGCTTGCCGAGGCCCGGCGCATCGGTCAACTCGACGATGGCATCGTTCACTGCCTGAATCGCATCCGCGACCTGAGCCTGCGCGGTGACCGGCTGGCTGCCGATCGCCAACGCTGCGATGCCCAGCGTTACGAACATGAGTTTTTTCATCATGATCTCCTTTGACTAAAGCCATCAGCGATCAGCAAGGACGCTGTCAGCTGAAAGCTGTAAGCTGATCGCTTCTTCCTAGAAGTTCATCCAGAGCGACATATAGGCCCAGTGCTGATTTTGCGTCTGGTTCAAGGTGCTGGTCAAATAGCCGCCGCTGAAAATCGTGCCGTAGGTGGTCTGCAACGCGACCTTGCCGTCGGCAAACATTCTGGTGTAGCTGACGTCGATTTCGTCGCCGATGTGCGTCTTGGTATTGTTGGCGTTCGAGAAGACGTAGCAACCCTGAGCGGCTCGATACCAACAATCCTTGGAGTTGGCGAGGTTCAGGTTCGTGTACCACAATTCGATATGGTCACGTGCCGTAGGACGAGCCTGCAAGTTGACAGACGGTGACAGCATGTTCTTCCACGCTTGCACATCCATGTAGCCCATGTGGATGTGGTTCGTCGGGAAGAAGTTTTCAAAGGTATTCGCTGTCTTACAAGAACCAGCCGTCGCGCCGCAAGTGTTGTTCCGGCTGTCGCCAGAGGCGTAATCGAGGTTGAATGCGATACGGGTCTTCCACGCCGTGTCATAGAACGTGTAGCCGATCCAGTTTCTGGTTGCCCAGGCATTGATGTGCAAACACTTCTGTTCGCCCACGCAAGCCCCAGCCTGGCCCATTTGACCGAATTGATAGGCGATTTCGTTGCTGAAATCGAATCCGCCCTTGCGCATTTCGATCCGGTTTCCGATCATGTGCCGGGTCTGGTTCGAGTGCTTGGCAGTACCAAGTCCCTGCGTCGCGTTATCCGCTGACCCATAGCGATTCTGGTACAAGACGTAGAACGGCTCGATCACCATTCCGGGCACTAACTTGATCTGGTTGTAGAAAATGAACATGTCGGCATCACGCTGCGCATCCTGCGCTCCGCTGCCGGCGATGTTCGCCGCCCCGCTCCCGACCGGGGAAGCCTGGCCAAGATCGCTTTCTGAATTACGGAACCAGCCGAAGTAGCTGTCCCAATTCTTGGTCTGGTACGCGAACATCACACCGTCATGCGAATAGCCGGTGTTGGCCCAATCGAAGTGGCCGAACAATGAATGGTTGCCGAATACGATGTATTGGCGACCGACCTTCATGCTCAAACCCTGGATGTCGGCCAGATTCCTGACCAACATGTAGGCGGCACGGACTCCCAGGCGGCCACCGTTTCCGGCGCCACTCGCAGATGCACCATTATGGTTCAACGGATCGCCGCCGTTCCCCGCGTTCACGGCGCTGCCGTTGCTGCCCCAGTTCGCCGAGTCGATGATTTCCACATAGAAGTTCACGTCCGGGGAGAGGTCATACCCGATACCCAAACGCATCCACTGCTGCACGAACATGTCGTTGCCCTTGTTGCCGCCGCCGGCAGCGGTACCGCGGGTTCCGAACGAGTTACATGTTCCGCCGGTTCCTTGAGCCAAGCCGAAGCAGGCATTGTTTCGCATTTCCGGCCGCACCCGAAGATCGGCGCGCATCCAGAGATTCTTGATATCGAAGTTCCGACCGATGACCGGATCGTACAGTTCGTACGCTTCTTTTTGCGGCATCGCTCGAGGAATGGCTGGAAGATTGGTGATACGTTCGCCCGGGGGAAGTTCGAATCCGGCAAAAGCCGGGACTGTCAGACACTGCAGAGCCGTCACTGCCGCAGCGCCGAAGATGGCAGCCAATCGGCCCCATCTGGTCCGTCCATGGATGCGTTTCATAGCGTTCCTCCTGTGAATTGGATGGCAACCCGTTGTGTACCCACTCACGCCGGGTGCCGCCTATACATCCAACCGCTATTGCACTACAAAGCCCACTTTGTGTGTGATGTCGGGACGCTCGAACCTGAATGGTGCCCACCATTCGGCCCCGATCCTCGCTTCAATCCTGAAGCGAGCTCCTCACACCGTAAGGTCTTGTATTGTTGCTGTGGTCACCTCCCTTCACAGCCGTAGAGCGGATATGAAATGGTATTAGGCCTGCTTGGGCAAACCCGATTCCTCTGCCCCGTGCTCTACGCCCGATGTTGCGTGGTTAATCTGTTCTTCCGCTTCCTTCATCGACGACTCAAAATCCTGCTCCACCATTTTCATTTCCTGCTGAATCATGTTGAGCTCCGGCTCAACCGTCTTCTTTAGATCGTCCGCCGTTTCTTTAAATCCTTTCACGGCCTTGCCTACCTGACGCCCGATCTCAGGCAACTGCTTGGGCCCGAAGAGCAGGAACGCAATGACCAGGATTATGAGAATTTCACCAGCGCCAAGACCGAACATGGTGTTCCATACTGAGGGGGGTGTACTGAAGACCGGGCGGCGGGACTCCGAGGTCACATCGCCGTCATTCGGTCTGCATCCTCAGTTTCGCAAGTTACCCCTGCGTCGTCCGTGGCGGTGGAGCCGCACCGGCCTGCTGCGCAGGCGGCGGTGTGGCCGGCTGTCCGGTTTGCTGGATCTGTGCCGACGGCTGGGCCGGGGCGGGTTCCGCCTCGGTGGCCGTCACGTCAATGGCATCCGCTTCGTGAACCGATTTCTTGAACCCTTTGATTGCTTTACCTAATCCTTCACCGAGCTGGGGAATTTTCCCCGCACCGAAGATGATCAGGACGATGATGAGAATCAGCAACAGCTCCATCCAGCCAAACGAACCAAACATGGTACTGTATGCTCCTTGTTACAGCTGTGCGATTATTCGCACGACGTGTATTCACACACTCGCGACCGTTAAACCGTATCGTGAAGAACGTCGTCTCAGATGATCTGTCTGCGTGACCCCATCCCGCTTGAATGTTTGCGATGCACGGAGACGGGTCTTCTCTTCGAAATCGCGGGAAAGGCTATAGAAATGGAATTAATTAGTCAAGCTCTTTCTCCTACAGACATCACCTGGTGGGCCTCTTCTGCCGCACGACCCAGCACAGCTTACGGCCGACAGGCAAAGTGATAGTACTCGACAGGACTCGGAGGCGCCCCGAGCGCCATCAACACCGCCTCGCGTTCATAGCCCAGATGCTCCAGCTCCGGTTGTGCCTGGCTCAATTCTTCTTCGGAGACATAGGCGATCGTATCGGGAATCCCGTTCGGTTTGAGCGAGAGCAGAATACCCTGCGCCGCGTCGCGCTCCTCAGCCGGCATCTCACTGCGCAACGGGAACTCGATCTTGCGTTGATAGGGACTCTCATAGGTCTCGTTCAGCGTGCGGATGGTCTTGACCGTGAGGCGATCCAGCTCCCAGGGCTGCACCTTTGAGCCGACCATCGGATGGCAGGCCAGCAGGTCCATCAGCGTCATCACATTCGTCCCCAACCGGCTCCCGACGAACTCGCGCTGCGTTTCAATCGCGACCGCGTTCAGCCCCAGATGCTTGGCCACGGCCTGAATCAGGGCCAGGTTCACCATGAAGCTGTACTGGCCGCCGAACTGGCCATAGCAGGGCTTGTCCGGATCATTGAGGACTTCCATATCCGCCGTCCCGGCATCGAAGCTGCTGAAGCCCACGGCATCCAGGGCCAACACCCGTCTCGCTTCCTTCAGGGACGCAAACGCGCCGAGATTGACCGGCACCAACACCTCATCGTCGATCGCCTTCATGAACTCGCTGATCGTCTTGCGAAAGGGGACGTCTTTCCAGTCCACCTTGTGGTATTCGCGCTCCCAGATCAGGTCGTCCAGGAAGGGCGGAAATTGCTTGAGCCGCTCGATATCTTTGGCCTCAAAGGCGCGAACAAATCCAGACCAATCGGCAATGGCCGCCGCCTTACGCTCATTAAGGTTCGGACGGAGGTGTTCTTCTTCGAACTCGCCCCCCTTCTTGACCATGAGCTTGGTCGCCAATTCGTTCCAGAGTTCGTTACAGAAGATCCGATCGACGGTGCCGTCGGCGATAGTCGCCAAGTTCTCGACCTCGGCGCATAGCGACTCCACCTTCGCCAAATGCGGAGCCAAATCCGGGTGCGCACGCGCCCGCTCCAGCGCGAGGGCTTGAGAATCGACCAGCAGATACCGGACGCGTGGATACACCCTCCCGTCCTTGTCGAGACGCTGCAGATGGCTGAGAAAACATGCGGCCAGATTCCCGTTACCCGGCCCCCATTCCATGACCGTCAATTGTGCTTGAGGAGTGGCGTCGGTGGACGGCGCCGCAGTCGGGCCGTTTGAGGTCGCACGATTGGTGGCGACTTTCTTGTCGCGTTTGGTGACCTGCTCGAAGTAGTCGGCGGCCAGCGCATGCGCCAATCGGTAATCGGCCGACGTGAAAGTCTGGTAGAAGCTGCGTTGCTGGTCGCCCCGCAATTGATAGAACAGGGTATTGATATGGGCCTGCCAGTAATCGACCGGCTTATACTCCCCAAGCGGCTGCGGCAGCGCGTCGGGATCCTCTAACTGCGTCATGAGGTGCTGTTCCATGTCTGTCCCCCTGTAGAAAGGAAGAAAGTCTAACAGGAAGCAATTTTCACCCGCAACCCGCCCCGCACGATTCATTACCTTCGCCTCGCCGCTCAGACTTCCGCCTCACCGAACGACGGTCCAGTCAGAGACCCGCACACAGCCGTTCCTTGACAGGCCGGTCAGGCGGAGTGTACCAAGTCAGAATGAGGCAGTTGCTCTGGTTCTGCTGTCCCATCTTCCTGCTCTCCGGCTCCCTGCTTTGGGCCGAGGATCTTCCGCTCACCCGCAATGTGCCGATTCCGGATTTCCAGAACCGCACCGAGAGTGCGAAGCCCTATAACTTCGACGCCCCGCCCGAAGGCATGTTTCGCCATATCGTGCTCGCCGAAGGGTTTGATGAGGAGCTCGGATTTCAACGGACCCATGAAATTGTCCCTGTCAGACCGACCGAACAATTCCCCGCCGGTCCCAAACCGGTTTTCATCGTCTTCGAACTCCATCAGCATTACCAATCGTTTCAAGTATTCGGGCGCTGCTACCCGGAGGAAGTGGTAGGGCTGGACAGGCGAACCGTGGTCGCTGACGATGCGATGTACATCGCCTTGGAGGACCAAACCGGCTACCTGAAGCTGTTCCCGGCAGAAGGTGGTGGCTGGAAGCCAGGACGGTATAAAGTGGAAATCCATGCCGGTGAACAGATCAACGACATGAGCCTGATGGGCACCATGCGCTTCACCATCACCGCCTCGTCGGACTCGGGTGCCCCTCTCGGGAGCCGGTAAACTACGCCCCCGCCTGTGGACTGATTGACGCCCGCTCCAACGCTGGGCTATACCGGTCCGCGAGTCGAGAGCCTATCGGTCGTGGACGTGTTCAGCCCTAGCCCGCATTATTCATGACGGTTCGTCGCGAAATGGCGGAGTCGCACAGCGAGACGGGCGCGCGGAGCCGTGAGGGAGGAAGGCATCCTTGAACAGGATGTCGACCGACCGAGCGGCGAGCCCGCCCGCCGACAGGCTCGTCGCAGCTGCGAATCCGCGATTGCAGCAGAAACGCTCGTGAATAATGCGGGCTAGAGGAGCATCATCGCCGTGCAGTGGGACATTCTTGCGACCATCCTCCTGACGGCCAGCATCCAGTCGCTCTTCGGCGTGGGAGTGCTGTTGTTCGGGACCCCGATCCTCCTCGTGCTCGGCTACGACTTCATCACCGCCCTGACCATTCTCCTCCCGATCTCGCTGACCATCAACCTGCTGCAAGTCAGCAAGGACTACCGGCACATCCAGGCGCCGTTCTACCGGCACGTGCTCACCCTGTCGATTCCCTGCGTGGTGCTGTGCCTCCTATTGGTCACGAAACTGAAGCTGAACATCGGCAGCATTGTCGGACTCTTCTTGATTGTCGCGGCACTCAAGAGCATCTATGTGCCGTTCAATCGGTTGATCGAGTCGCTGGTCCGATATGAACGCACCTATTTCATCGTGATGGGCGTTGTGCATGGCCTGACCAATCTGGGTGGCTCGCTGCTGACAGCGATCATCCACAGCAAGCAGTACGACAAAGATCAGACCCGCGCCACGACTGCCGTGTCCTACGGCACATTCGCGCTGTTTCAACTCGTCACGTTGGGCGTCTCCCTCGGTCCTTCTGCCATTGCCACCTCCACCACCGCACTCTACATGGCGGTAGGCGTGAGCATGTTCCTGGCTACCGAACTGCTGCTCTATAACAAGATGAGCACCGAACGATACCGCACCACCTTCGCCGCATTCCTCTTTTTGTCCGGCACCGCCCTGATTTTCAAGTCGCTCTTCCTCCGCTGACCGGATGCGGAAAAACTCCGCCGGCGTCGTACTCCACCGACAATGGACCGATCAGCTCGCGCCTTAGCTCACGCCAAGCCAACGAATATGAGGCCATGAAGCGGGCTATGTGTTGACGAACTACAGAGTCTCGGTCTAGACTTCGCACTACTACAGCCAGTCCACCAGGTGATGGAGTTCACCGAGAACCGCCGGTCGCGATCCTCGCCTTCGGCTGATAACTCCTACCAGCGCCCAACGCGGTAGGAGTTGTTTTGAATCAACGCCCCACAACAATCCCGACCTATCCCCAGTATCAGCTGACCAAGGTCCTCCGCGATATCTTCGCGCACCTGGGCACCCTGCTGAAGCTGGAGCGATCCATCCTGGGCATCATCGCCTCGTATGCGGTGGCCATCGGGTTCTTCCTGCTCTGTGTTCCCATCGCCGTTCAGGAACTCGTCAGCACATTTTCCTTCGCGATGGAACCCCGGATGATCTTTACGCTGGCGCTGTTCGTTGCCAGTTCCCTCACCGGGGTCGCGGCATTCCGTGTACTGCAAGCCCGCGCGGTGGAAACGCTGCAACAGCGGATCTACACCCGCATTGCGATCGGATTTACGCGACTCCTCCCCCGCCTTCGCGACGATACGTTTGCCACGCCGCAGGCCCATCGGTTCATGGAGGCCGACCTGCTGACTCGCGCCTTGGTGGCCATGGTGGCGGATCTCTTTAATGTCGCTGTAGTCGGCACCATCGGCGTGACCATGCTGATCCTCTTTCACCCCTTCTTTCTCCTCTACATTTTGGTGCTGATCCTGGGCTTTGTGGGACTGTTGACCCTCTTCGGGCGCGGCGGCTTCTTCATCACCCTGGAGATGTCCCGGCTCCACTACGACATTTTCGGGTGGATTCAAAACATCGCGCACAATCTCCCCCATCTGCGAGCCGCCGGCGACAGCCCCTATCTCCTTGAACGAACCGATGCACTGACACGCGTCTATGCCAGAATTCGACAGCGCCGGTCCGACACACTCACCGGGAGGCAATACAAAGCCGCAGCGCTCTGGCAAGTCGTCGGCCACAGCGGGCTACTCATTACCGCCGGACTCCTCGTGGTGGACGGACAACTCACCGTGGGGCAATTCGCCGCCGCCGAGGTGTTGGTCGGCAACCTGCTGGTCAACATGGATACGCTGGCCCGGCGGATGGTCGCGATGTTTTTCACCTTTGTGTCCTGTCGGGAGATGGCCGCGGTGTTCTCCCTGCCCACAGAAGAGGACGGCGCGAAGGAAGAGGTGCCGGCGGCACAGTTCGGAGCGTCCGGCATCCGTCTGACGTGCCGGAACCTCTCGTATGCCGGTCCGGATGGCGCACCGATCTTTCAGAACGTGTCCCTCGATATCGCCCCCGGGGAGAAGGTGGCCGTCCTCTGCAGCACGAACAATACGAAGACCGCTCTCGCCAAGATCCTGGCCGGACTGCACCCGCCGGCCACCGGCTTCGTCCGCTACAACGAGATGAATCTGGTCGAAGTAAAACGGGACTCGATCAGCCCGGTCCGTGGGCTTGTCCTCGATTCCCATCCCACGCTGCTGGACGGCACGCTGGAAGACAACATCACACTTGGCCGGCCCACCATCGACTATCAAGACCTCCAATGGGCGCTCCGGTTTGTGGAATTGGACCACGACATCGATGCGCTGCCGCAGGGACTGAACACGCGCGTGTCCAGCCTGGAAACCAACCTCTCCATGAGTCAGATCCTGCGGCTCCTCGTGGCCCGCGCGATTGTGATACGGCCGCAACTGCTGATCTTCGACGGCACCCTCCACAACATGCTGCCGGCCACGCGGGAGCTGCTGCTTCGCCGTCTCTGCGCCAAGGATGAACCCTGGTCGGTCGTGTTCCTGTCCAACGATCCCAACTTCGTCGGCCATGTCGACCGCCGGATCTCACTCGACTCGTGATCGGATCCACGTCTCATCAGACGGAACCGTTTGACCGCCCCTCCATGCGTTTTGTAGAATGGCGCCGTGCACACCGACAAACCGCTGCGTGAAGGAACTGTTCCCGCTCCATGACTGTGACCCGCCCATGGGCCTCCGTAGTCATCCCTATTAAGGATGAGCGCGACAATCTGGTGCCCTTGACAGAACAGCTCGTGAAGGTCCTGGACGGCCGGGAGGAGTCACGGTCGGCTCCGTTCGAGTTGATTTTCATCGACGACGGCAGTTCGGACGGCAGTTCGGAGGTTCTCGACGGTCTGGCCGCCCGATACCGCACGGTAAAGGTGTTTCACTTTGACCGGAACTACGGCCAGTCGGCGGCCTTCGATGCCGGATTCAAGCGGTCGACAGGGGACCTGGTGATGACCATCGACGGCGACCTGCAAAACGATCCGGCGGATATCGCCACGCTGCTTCCGCATATCAAGGCCTTCGACCTCGTCTGCGGCTGGCGCAAAGATCGCCACGACAACCTGACGCGCAAGATTTCCTCCCGTATTGCCAACAGCGTCCGCAGCGCCGTCACCGGCGATCGCGTGCACGACACCGGCTGCTCGCTCAAACTGTTTCGCCGCGCGGTGGTGGAGAAAATGCAACTCTTCGAGGGCATGCACCGGTTCTTCCCTGCCCTCGCCTTGATGCATGGGTTCACCGTGACCGAGGTGCCAGTGCGCCACTATCCGCGCACCCGGGGCACCTCGAAATACGGCGTGGGCAACCGCCTCTTCAAAGGCCTCTACGACCTGGTAGCCGTGCGATGGATGCAACACCGTTGCCTGCGCTACCAATATCGGACCGCCGCGACGACACCATCACCGTCGGCATCGACCCCCACACGAATATGACACTCGACACTATCTGGCTGATTATCGGATTCCTGGGGCAGGGGATCTTCTTTATGCGCTGGGTTGTCCAGTGGATCGCCTCCGAGCGCCATGCGGAAAGTCGCGTGCCGACCGCTTTCTGGTACATGAGTATGATCGGCGGCCTGATTACGCTGGCCTATGCGATCTATCGGCAGGATCCGGTGTTCATCGCCGGGCAGAGCATCGGCAGTATCGTCTATCTTCGCAACCTCATGCTGATTCACCGTCCCAGCCAAGCCGAGTCCGGCACGGCATCTCCGGCGACCAAATCCTAATGGAACTTCACATGAACGGACAGCACCCGTCCTCGCAGACGCCGGCGCAGGCCGACCGATCGGTCCAGCCGCTGGCGCTCATCCTCTTGCTGGCGCTGGCCGCCGTGCTCTTTTTCGTTGGTCTCGGCGCGCTCGGGTTGACCGATCGAGATGAAGGGCGCAACGCCGAAGCCGGCCGCGAGATGTACGAAACGGGCAACTACATCAGCCCCACCTTCAATTACGAGCCGCGCTTCGCCAAACCGGTCTTCGTCTATTGGCTGATGAGCCTCTCGTATCACCTGTTCGGGGTGAGCGAATTCGCCGCACGATTCCCGTCGGCCCTCTTCGGCGTCGGATTGATCCTGCTCCAATATCTCTTTCTGACGCGCTGTCGGGGCCCGGTGGTGGGCCTCTTCGGCGCGGCCATGCTGTTACTGAACCTGGAAATCATCGGCCTCAGCCGGATGGCGCTCACCGACAGCGTGCTGATCTTCTTCACCACCTTGTCGCTCTATGGATTCTGGCTGGGTTTGTACGGGGAAGGTCGCGAACGCCACTACCTGTGGTTCTTCTACATCGGCATGGCGCTGGCGACCCTGACGAAGGGCCCGATCGGTTTCCTGATTCCCATGCTGGCCGTGGGGTTGTACCTGTGGCTCACCCGCTCCTGGGGGCGCTTTTGGCGTCAGGGATTTCCCATTCCCGGCCTCGTACTGTTTCTGCTGCTGGCGTTGCCCTGGTACCTGATGATGCTGAATATCCATGGACAACGGTATACGACCTCGGCGCAGGGCGACACGATCGGCCGATTCTTCGGCACCATGGAAGGGCACGGCGGCACGTTGCTCTTTTATCTCCCCGTGTTCCTGCTTGGATTTTTCCCCTGGAGCGGCCTGCTCCCCTTCGCCTGGTACCAGGCCTATCGCAGCTGGAAGGACGCAAAACAGTCCGGCGCACTGCCCCCCGTTCAGAGCTCAGTTGCCGATGTCCAGCCCTCGCCCTATGCACTCGAATGGTTCACCGCTGCCTGGGTACTGGGCGGATTGGTCTTTTTCAGCCTCTCCTCGACCCGGTTGCCGCATTACATCGGCCCCTTGTTTCCTGCGGCGGCGATCTTGACGGCGTCCTACTGGAACCGCTGCGTGACCGACCAGGCCACTCCCGGGCTGCGTGCCGCGATCCACACCATCACCGCCGTGGGCTCTATCCTGGCGCTGGCCTTTGCGTTATTGCCGCCCCTCTATGCCAAGTTCGCAGGAAAGCTGATCGATGAATTTCCTCTGGCGGGGCAGGTGACGCTCGGGCCGGGCCCCTATACCGTCGCCTCCATCTTTCTGGTGGGCATGGGCCTCATCGCCTATTTCGGATTCAGCGAAACGAGGCGACCGGCCGTGTTCTGGGTCGCCGGCGGATCGCTGGCGCTCGTCGTCCTCGCGACCACACAGTTGATCTTCCCGCTGGTGCACCACTTTGTGATCGAACCGCCCCAGCAACTCGCCGAGGTCGCAGGGGTGAATCTCGGGCCCAACGATCGGTTGATCCTCTACGGGCAACCACGCCCCTCCTTGATGTTCTATGCGAAGCGGAAAGCCATTGTCGTGCCGAAAAATGAGGAGACGAACATCAAGCCCTATCTGTCGCAGCCGGGGCGCACGATGATTCTCCTCCCGGCAGCGCTTCGAAACAGGCTGCCGTTCGAAACCATGGACTACCCGGTTCTGCTCGAACGGTACGGCTACATCCTGCTGGCCAATCAATCGCTGATCCATGTACCCGAAGAGGCGGAGCAGCCGCCGGTTCGCATTCCAGGGCACTGACCCATTCCCTACTGCAACGGCACGAGTCCTTTACACGCCTGGATCACGACCACAGCAGCCATGACTCCTGCCACATAAAGGATGTGCCGGGAAGAGGAAGGCGACGCGACCGAGCGCGGATCTGCGCAGGCGACTCCCCCGGTCCATCGTGCGAAGCACACCAGTCCGGCCAACGCAATCACGACCGGGGCGCCGGTCACGACACCTAACCCCAATCCGACCAGACTGTCTGCCGCTGCGACTCTCGTCACACTGCCGTCACCGGCCGGATTCCGACATCCTGCCATTCGCAACGCCACACCTCCGACCAGCAGCATGATCCCGGAGGCAAGCAGGATGTGATCGGTCAGCGGGTCGACGATACGATGCGTCAGCACCCAGAAGAAACCTGCGAGCGACAAGACGACCGGGGCGATGCGGACAAGCGCTTGCGCAGAGGAGCGTCCCCACCAACGCAGCGGGCCATTGAAGATCGATCCCACGACAAACCCCAGCACCATCCCGGCCACCACGTCACCCGGGAAATGGGAGCCCCGCCAGACCCGGCTGGCCGCAACCCACACGGCCAAGGCAAAGGGCACCCATCGAAACCGGGGCAATGCCCGCGCCAACACCGTCACCACAGCCACGGTAGCCGACGTATGGCCGGACGGAAACGAATCCAGCCCCGAATCCAGCGATGGCCACCATTGCCACCCTCCCGAATGGGTCAGCCTGGGCCTCGGTCGTCCGATGATGTGCTTCAGCCCGTTCACCAGAATTGCCACCACCCCGTGCGCCAGAAGGCTATCTAATGCCACCCGCATGAGTGTGCTGCGCTTCAGAAAATACCCGGCCGCTAAGAGGACCACACTGATGGTGATGAGGGTGCCGCCATTGCCGAGCTTCTCGCCCAAATCCCCAAGCGATTGGAGTGCCGACAGATTGTGCGACCGGAGAAACCAGAGGATGGGAATATCGATGTGAAACAGAGCGGCAAACGAGCCCAGCAAGGCGGCCACGGAAAGCACGACCGCCGGCATCGGCGGGCAGGCCGGTGGTGGTTCAGGCTGCACCGGTTGCGGCGCAGCCGACCCGTCACCTGGTTCGATCATGGAACCCAATCGGCGAGAAACACATTAAACTCTCCGGGCTCTTTCGCATGCCGGTCCGATACCCAGACCACCATCTTCCCGTCCGGCGAGAACATAGGAAAGCTGTTGAACTGTCCGTCGAAGGTCAACCGCTCCTGTGCGGAACCGTCTTCGTTGACGAGATAGAGGTGAAACTCCGGTCGCCCCGTGGCGTTCCGCGTCTCCACATTCGACGCAAAAATCACCCGATGGCCGTCGGGGTGGAAAAAGGGCGAAAAATTTGAAGCACCGTTATTCGTCACCTGCTGCTTATTCGACCCGTCGGCATTCATGATAAAAATTTCAAGCCGCCCGGGCTCCACGAGATTTTGAGCGAGCAACGCCTTGTACTGATCCAGCTCGTCTTGATTGCTCGGATGCTGCGCGCGATACACAATCCGCTTACTGTCGGGGGAGAAGAACGCGCCGCCGTCGTATCCGATTTCCTGCGTCAGTCGACGGGGGTGTGTCCCATCCAGATCCATGGCGTAGATATCCAGATCCCCGTCGCGCATGGAGGTCCAGACGATCGTCTTCCCGTTGGGCGAGACCGTGGCCTCGGCATCGTACCCCGGCGTGTTCGTCAAACGTTGGGGGTCCAACCCGTCGATCCGCACGGAGAAGAGATCGTAGTCATCCAACGCCCAGCGATAGGCGCCTCCGTCCCGCTTCGGTTTCGGAGGGCAGTTGGGACCTCGCAGATGGGTGGACGAGTACAACACACGCCGATCGCCGGGGAAGAAATAGCCGCAGGTCGTGGTCCCGGAACCGGTGCTGACCATCCGAATCTTTTCGCTCCCGAGATCCATCACGTACATTTGATAGCAGCCGAGCGGGATGTCGGACGGATGCATGGCCGCAGCAAACGTGTCTTTCATCCAATTGTTTGTGGATTGAAAGATCAGTTTGTCCCCGCTGAATGAGAAATAGGCCTCGGCATTTTGTCGACCGAATGTGAGTTGCCGGATATTCGTCAGATGCCGCTCGGCCGAGGCAGACGCTTTCGCCGGTGCCTGCGCAGGCTTCGGTTCGGCCGCTCCCGCCGACACCGTTGAAGCGGCGGCCAGCGCGAGCCCCAACATTCCGATCATCACCGTCTTAACGTGTTTCAATTCGCACCTCTGCACTCATCGTATCCTCCCAATCTCCCCGTGCAACCACGGCACCCTCGTGAAAGACCACATAACTCTGCCATCCGTAAAAAAACAAGAGCCGGGCCACACGCCCCAGTGCCTGGGGCGTCATTCCATACAGCAGCGTCACCACACTCCCGGGACGGTCGCCACGCCGACAGGATACCAGCAGCGCCATGCCGGCACCTTCATAGGTCTTACCCTCCACGGAAAATCCGTTGTCTAAGAAACGTACATGGTCACCGCAAGACCGCACTGCTTCTGCCGCCATCGGATTCTCGCGCGGATCTCCCAGCAACAGCAACGATCCCGGCGGCAGGGACTGCCTGCCCGCATCTGGTTGAAGCACAGTCGTGCGCACGGCATCAGGCTTCGCCGCTTCCTGCGCGGCGATACGCTGGAGAATCTCGCTGAACGGACCAGGCGGCCCGGAGGAGGGTTGGGCCAGGACAACCGTTCGCTGGGCATCCGTCACATACAGATTCAGCATGGGAGCCATCTCGCTGCGCGCGACACGACGAAACAGATGATAGTTCGGATCCAGCCGGACTGCCGACGGCGGCTCCGCCAGAGGGACGACCACGTCCTGCTGTGCGGCGCTCACGTGAACGCGGGCGCGCTGGGTCCGCCCTCCGCTCAACACGAACTCCAGCTCCACCGGGGCCCGATAGGGGGTGTCAGCTTGAGCGATATGGACCGTCGCCTCGACCGCGTTCGCGTGGCCGGAAGCGCCGGTGGCACTCTGCAGGCGAAGGCCGGACAGGCCGAGTTCCGGCACACTGGCACGCTCGACCCACTGGGCAAAAAACCACCGGAGGTCGCGGCCCGCCGCCTCCTGAAAGATTCGCTCCAGATCACTCCAATCGGCTACCGTCCCAAGGTACTGTTCCGGGATGCGCTTCAGCGCCCGCCAAAATGCCGCATCGCCCACTTCCTGTCTCAGCGCATGAAAGACCATGGCGGATTTCTGATAGCCGATGGCATTGTCTTTCTCATCGCTCTTTTGCGCAAACCTCCTGAGCGGGTACCCTTCGCCGGGACGCACATAGACGGAATAGCCCAACAGCATCAGCCGCCGTTGTTCACGAGCCTGAGCCTCATCGCCGGTCAGTTCGTGATAGTAGTAATTCGACAGGTAGGTCGTCAGCCCTTCCACCCAGTTGCCCCGACTCACCCGGTTGAACACCCCGTTGCCGATCCAGGAATGCACGATCTCATGCCCCAGGGCGTACGGTTGCGTATAGTGGCGCTTGATGACCCCGCTCCCCAGCAGCGTAAAGGACGGCATGCCCAATCCGCTCGAGAAAAAGTTTTCGACGACGGCAAATTGTGAAAAGGGATAGGCCCCCAGCAACGGGATATAGGCATCGAGGTATCTCGCCGAGGCATCGAGGTACTCGTCGGCCAACGCGGCATCGTCCGGGAACAGATAGGTGGCCAATTGAATCGCCTGGCCGGACTGCGCCTTCCAGGCGCGGGTCTTGACCACAAAACGGTTGGCCACCACCGTCAGCGCCTCGCTTTTCGTAGAGACAATCCATCGCGAGGAGTCAGCCTGGGCCGTGCCCTGCGTGACGGCGGCCCACCCTTCAGGCAACGTGATGCGTACATCATAGGTGGCCAGCGAATCGTCGAGGTCCGGGTACCACTGGCTCTCGCTGCTGAGATACACCCCTTCAGGACCGATGTGGCCGGCTGTTTCGCTCGGCGTGACAAACCGCAGGTGGCGTGGGTCCCGGGGAGGATCATCAATCACCCCGTGATAGACAAACTTCAGCCGTATCGATCCGCCGGACCGGTTGGAAGGCGGATTCAGAATGATCCGTTGTAACTCCGACTGGCCAGCAGAACCATCTCTCGTAAATGGAACAGCCGGGGCGGATTCGCAGGGATCCTGGCAGTGGGTCAGGTCCTCGACTCGCTCCAACAGAAGAGTCGGCGCGAGGGAAAACGCCAGTTCCTGTCCGCGATCTCCCCCGGCAACAGTCACTCGATCCGTCGCGATCAAGCGATGGGAATCAGGATGCAACTCGAGTGCGAGTTGATGGTGTTCAATCGTCGGAGGGGGAACAGCAGACTCAGCGACTGCAGGCGCAGGAAGGAGACAAATTGTCAACAGACTGAAACGGATGAGGCGATACAAACCATTCACCCTTCACCGGCACCCCGAGGTGGACGGTGAAGATTAACACTCCCGACAGACCATCACAAGCTGGATAGCCATCAATGCCCGCTCCAAATCAATCGGCTTGTCCAGGACCTCTTGCGGGCCCAACGCCCAGGCCTCGGCCAGTAAGGGGTCGTTTTGATGTCCGCTCAAAATGATCGTCCTGCCGGCATAATCGCGCGCCGCAAGCGTCCGCAAGACCTCCACGCCGTTCATTTCCGGCATAGCGAGATCCAAAATCAGAAGATCCGGCGCCGACTCACCGATCAGTCGCAGCGCTTCACGACCGTCGCGCGCAGCGCGAACGTGGTACCCGCGCAGGCTGAGAAACCGCACCAGCAGATCACGCGCCATCACATCGTCATCGACGACAAGGATCTGCTCATCGGGAAGCTGATCGATTTCTTCCCCGGCACGGGACTGCTCGGATGAAGCCAATCGCCTCGCCTGCTGCGCCACACGATGGACGGCCCCGATGAGCACATCCAGCGACAGCCCCTTGCGCAGGAAATCCGTGACGCGCAACTCGCGCGCCCGATTCTCCAATTCCTCCGTCGCGCCGCCACCCAGCATAATCACCCCGGCACGGGGATCATGCGTTCGAATCTCCTTGAGCACCGCCAGACCATCCATGTCCGGCATGCGCAGATCGAGCAGCGTCACCAGCGGGCGAAGCTGGCGAAACAACGCAACCCCCTCACGACCACTGGTCGCAGTGCTGACGTGATACCCGTGACGGGCCAGGGCCATCTGCAGCAGGTCGCAGTGCAACCGATCATCGTCGATCACCAGTAACGTGCTCATCATCGTGTCTCGCGTGTGTGCCTGGATCAGGAGCGACAGGGCCACGGAGGGAAGTCGCCCGTCAGCAGAAGCCTAGCATGAGCGCGGCAAGATGAGAAGAAATTGAAGGAAAGCGTTTCTGGAGTACCGCGGGTGGCGGTTCGTCAGGAGCGATTAGAACAACGCATCGACAAATGCCTTGGCGTCAAAGTCCTGAAGGTCCTCGACCGCTTCCCCGACGCCGATCAAGCGGACCGGGATCTTGAAGGTGTCGGCGATGGCCACCACGATCCCGCCACGCGCCGTTCCATCCAGCTTGGTCAGGGCGATTCCGGTCACCCCCACAGCCTCGTGAAACTGTCGTGCCTGGGCAATGGCATTCTGGCCGACCGTCGCATCCAATACCAACAACACCTCATGTGGCGCCCCCTGGCATTCTTGCGCAACCACCCGTTTGATCTTCCGCAATTCGTCCATGAGATTTGTTTTGGTGTGCAGCCGCCCGGCGGTATCAATCAGCACCACGTCCGACCCGCGCGCTTTCGCAGCCGTCATCCCATCGTAGGCCACAGCAGCCGGATCTGCACCCGGTCGATGACGGATCACGTCGACCTCGATGCGGTCCGCCCAGACCTGCAATTGATCGATTGCCGCCGCGCGGAAGGTATCCCCGGCCACGAGTAATGGCTTTTTCCCCTGTTGCCGAAACCGTTGGGTCAGCTTCGCCACCGTCGTGGTCTTGCCGACGCCGTTGACCCCCACGGCAAGAATCACAAAGGGACGCGGCCCCTGCGCCACGAGTTGCTCCATCGAGGCGGATTGTGTCGGCAGCAAAATTTGCAGTACGGATTGCCGCAAGAGATCTCGCACTTTATCGGCTGACGAGAAATTACCACCTCGCATCTGAGCCCGCAACTGCCCCATCACGCGTTCCACGACCGGCATGCCCAAGTCTGCGCTGATCAGGGCCACTTCCAGCTCATCCAGCAGCGCCGGATCCGCCGCCCGCCCCAGGAGTCGATCCAGTTGTCCCGTGACCGCATCTCGCGTTTTGGAGAGCCCCGCACTTAGTTTCTGAAGCCAACCCACCGCGTACCTCACCCTCTCTTCGACCGGCCCGAATGATTAATGAACGATCCAGCCTAGGACTTCTCGTGCACAGCGATCCACTGCCGCATCATACCCGATCCGATCCGCGTGACACCAATAGCCGTGGAACCGGTGCAACAGCGCGGAGCAGGGCCTTTTCGCGACGGCTCATGCGTTGCGACTCCGCCTCACTGCGCTCGTGGTCATACCCGCACAAGTGGAGCACACCATGAATCAGCAGAACCGCTAACTCGTGGTCAACGCCCTGCTCATGACGACGCGCCTGACGAATGGCCTGCGGCAGGGAAATAACGACGTCGCCGAGAAGAGGCGAGGATGGCCCCGGCCCTTCCCTGGTCGCAAACGCCAGCACATCCGTCGTCTTGTCGCGATGACGAAAGGTTTGATTCAGGCGTCGCATCCTGACATCGCCGACGATCTCAAGGCTCAACAGCGCCTCGGCTTCGCCGGTTGCCTGCAACACCTGTATGGCAAGTTTTTTGAGGGCACCGAGACGGAGGTGCCACCTTGTCAGCCGCATGCCGATCACAACCGGCATTAATGCGACTGGCCCCAGGAACCTGTGGAGGGAGATGCGGGACGAGTGGGCTTGGAATCCGAACGATGGCCCTTCGTCTGAGCCTCGCCTTTTCTTGGCTGAGCGGGGTGCCCAGGACCGGCCGTGTGGCGATCGTAGGCTTTGATAATCTCCTGGACGAGGCGATGCCGCACGACATCCCGCTCGTCGAAGTAGACAAACTCGATCCCGGCAATGTCCTGAAGAATGTCGCGCACCTCGATGAGGCCGGACACCCGGTCCGACGGCAGGTCGATCTGCGTAATGTCCCCCGTCACGACGGCCTTCGAATGGAAGCCTAACCGTGTGAGGAACATCTTCATCTGTTCGGCGGTCGCGTTTTGCGCTTCGTCCAGGATCACAAATGAATCGTTCAGGGTACGGCCGCGCATGAACGCAAGGGGCGCAATTTCGATATCCCCTCGCTCGATCAGGCGATTGGCCCGTTCCATGTCCATCATGTCGAACAAGGCATCGTAGAGCGGACGAAGGTAGGGATTGACCTTAGCATACATATCGCCGGGCAAGTAGCCCAGCTTCTCCCCGGCCTCAACAGCCGGCCTTGCGAGGATGATGCGGCTGACATCTTTTTTCATCAGCGCACTGACCGCCATCGCCATGGCCAAATAGGTCTTGCCCGTGCCCGCAGGACCGATACCGATCACGATGTCGTGTTTTTCGATCGCATCCAGATAGTATTTCTGGGTCGGAGTCTTCGGAACGATGAATCGCTTCCGAGTGACGATGGGGGAGGCGCTGAAAAGTAATTCTTTAAGAGAAGCGTCGTGGTTGTGGCGGAGAGCGGTCAGTGCATGCGTCACATCATCAGACCGCAGGTCATACCCTTCATTCGTCAACGAAGCGAGCTCATTGAGAACCCGTTCCGCCTGCTTGACGGTCTCAGGCGTACCCTCCACCGTCACTTCCTCACCCCGCGCCGAGCATCGCACGCCGAACTCTTCCTCAATCAGCTTGAGGTGTCGATCATGGTGCCCGAACAGGGCTGCGGTATTCGTGCCTTCCCGTAGTTTGATCTTGCGCACGCCGGTGTCGAAAACTCCTTTCGCCAGGACGATAGGAAGATTCTAACAAACCGGGAAAGTCCGGAACAAGGTCGGAGGGGACAGGGCAGAAAATTAGGAGGCCACCCGGAACCGACTAGCCTTGAGCGGGGGAACCTGTCAGCGATTGGGCTGTAGAGGGAATCGAGAGCTCAAACTCCTGCCAGGCCGTGCCCCCTTGTCCGTCTTCCACCATGATCTTGATGCGATGAGTCCCCCCGACACCCGGCGTCACCTTCCAGGTCACGTGGCCCGTCACCTTGTCAATCGTCATCCCCGGAGGCCCTGTCTCAAGCCCATAGTTGATGCTATCGCCATCGACATCCTTCGCTTGGACGACGTACTCGTATTGCTCTCGGTCGGTCAACGCAGCCGGACTTGAGAGGATTTGTGGCGGTGAATTCCCGAGGACAATCGGCACTGATCGAGCAGGTGGGGCCGTCGCATCCTGATCCCTCGCGACGACTTCGACCGCCACTATATCCTTTCGACCAAACCCGGTTGTATCAAGAACGTTTTCCTCGCCTTCTTTCACCTGCTTGTCGTTACGCCACCACCGATATACGTATTGGATGTCGTCATGGTCGGGGTCCACCGCCTCGACATTGGCGAGGACCCGATTCCCCTTATCGGATGAATCTGCCTCAATGGTCACCCGTGACACGAGCGGGGGCGTATTCACCACCATGACCGGCTCTGTGCGATAGGGAGCGCTCTCTGCCTGCCCATCAGACGCCACCACTTCGAGTGCGACCGTGTCGCCACGCTTTGCGTGGTCCGCGCGGAGCTCATGCCCCGTCGCACCCGGTACCGAAACCCCGTTCACGATCCACTGGAACCGTTTGGTCGGTTCGGTGCCGTCCGGATCGTCGGCCGCAACGTGGGCGGTGATTGGTCCGGCCAGGATCAAGGGACTGGGAACGATGGTCACGAGACGAACGGTCGGTGGGTGATTAGTTTTTGTACCGGCCCCGGGAACCCCGCCGTCCTGAGGAGAAGACGAACAACCGCCGCAGACAGCAATCGCAAGGGCCATCAAACCCAGGCGAGTTGCCTGAGGAAAGGCAAGGGGACGGAGCCCCCCCACCCTCCCGTGTTTATCCTGTACAAAGGGGATCATCACATGTTCGTCCATGAGAAGTATCGGCTCCGTGGATCGATCGCAACATTAGCCCCGATATTGGAGCTCGGAAGACCTCCGGGAGACCCTCCGCCGAACCCGCAGGTCGCACAGTCACCGAAGTTTCCCTGACTCATATTGATGAGGAGGCCGAACGGACTGCCGCCGTCCCGTCCTGAGCCCATATGGACTACGATACCGAATGCCAATCCTTCGCCAAGAGAACCGAACTTATTGACCGTTTGATTCGCCCCTGAAGCCGTCGTTCCGATGATCGGTTCTTGATAGGCACTCCCCGTTTTATAGAAGAGCGCCCAGAGTCTGCTCGTTCCGGATGATACACAGATGTCGTTCGTTGGAATAAAGGTGGGGAAAAACACCACCCCTCCGAATACCGTTGGGCTGCTCACCGCCCGTTCGCCGATGCCGTAGGGGACTGGGTTCGTCGGTGGGTTAGCGGGTTCGACCAGTTTAGTCACCCAACCATCTTTACTCTGAACCAATCCGATCAAGCCGGTAAACGTCGTGGCACCGGACACGCCGGAGACTTGGTTGGTTCCACTGGCCTGACCGCAATCGCCGACTCCCACCACACAAACGGTGGCATTCGAGACATCCACAAGATCATTGTCCATACAGTTGAGAGCGCCGGCTGATTGATTGCATCCGGCATTGAGAACCGAATCTTTCATCCCCACGAAGTACTGCGTGGACAGGTCGGTCTTGTCGGATTTGCTGTAATAGCGCCCGCTGCCTGCAAAGACCCACACGTTCGCCGCATCGTCGGTGGTCACTGATGGCGCGGTCGCAACGGGGCCCATCTCCGCCCCTGACACGAACGTATCCAACATCTCCGTGGGCACGCGAGCACTTCCCGAGGCGATGCCCCACTGAGTCGGATTCGTGACCGTACCGAACTTGGCCGTGGCTCCCCCGGCTCCCATGGTCAAACGATATATCTTGCCTCGCCAGGGAAGTGCTCCGTCATGAATCACTCGCCCGAAATACACAACATCGTGACGGTAATCGAGATCTCGGTCGAAAGCCGTGATGTCTCCGATATACGAATTCCAGGACCCCACCGAATACGACGTGACAAGGCTGTTGCCGCTACCCGGACCCGTGGCAAGGTCGACAGCAAAGACTTTTGCGCTTTGCACTACGCTGGCGTCATATCCGGTCGGGCCAGACCCGACCACCATGTACCACTTGGCGTTCGTATTGCTGGCCTTGGCATCGGCTGCGGGATTCACGCGAACTACGGCAGGCGCACTCGTCGTCAGTCCCAAATTCGAACTGCTGAACGACCAGAGCAATTTGGGAGCATCGGGATTCGTGATATCCATGGCGAAGTACGAACTGTAGAAGGTATAGTCCGTGCCGCTGATATTGACCGTCATCGGCGGCGCACCGGTTCCCGCCGAACAGGCACCGCAACTTCCTCCCATTCTGAATCCGCCGATGAGGATCGTGCCCCACCCATTTGGATGATCCGTGTCCGGAGTGAAAATGCGGACATCCGCTACCTTGAGGGGTAAATCAACATAGTACGTATGCTGGTAGTCGGCGCGGCTCAAAAACTCCAGCTGCGGAAGGAGTTCATAGGGCACGAATCCCCACAGCTCATCCCCTAATGGAGCCCCGGTGGAATTGTCCGCAGGGGCAGTCGTAAACCAGCCGTGCTCGGTAACATTAGCGGGAGCAGAGGCGCTCGCATCATCGCCGGGATGGTAATAACCCGCGTTGAACGCGTGCAGCATGCCGTCGTTTCCGCCCACGTAGGCGACCTGCCTGCGGTTGTACCACTTCTGGAGAAATGCCGAATAACTCTGATCGCCATAGATGGCATCATGCCGGTCCTTCGGACCCGCAACCACGGTCGGGGTGGAGTGAATGACATCCCCGAGTTTCCACACCTTCAGACTCCCGCTCCCGGCCGGAACCTGAAGACGGCGATCCCTCGTCGTCGCCTGTTCCGCGCATGTCCCCACATCGCAACCACGCACAAAATTAATGATCTTGGTTCCTTCCGCACTCGACGTGGCACGAAGGTATGGTCGGAGCGTCGGCTCGTTGGCTGTCGTGAATGCCAGCTGTTCGCCGGAATCGACCACACCGTCATGATCGGAATCAACCCAGGTAAGGATGGTACGAGTGGTGGAGTCTTTCAACGCCAGTTGCTTCCCGGCTTCCCAAATAGGCTGAATCTCGCTCAACGCCTGCCCGCAGGGGTTGCAGTCCGCCACCGTCACCTGATTGTCGCTATTCTGATCGTTAGGCAATCCGTCTCCGTCGGAATCCACGTATTTATCGACTTTCACCGAATTCGACACGGAATCGAAACGAGTCTTGATGATCTTGTCGACCTTGTAATCAAGCCGACCATCCTGGTTCGTATCCTCACGAGTATTGCCGAAGGTATCGATAAACAGGGCCTGTGTATAACCGGTCCATTTCACATCGCTCAACGTCGAGGGTTCGATCGTGCTGGGATAAAAATAGGATTGGTACAGAGCCCCTTCGCCGGTCGAGGCAGTGGCCAGCACGGATACGGATGAACCGGACGCACTTCGCCTGAGAATACTTGCGATGGTGGCGAGCAGCTTGTCCTGAAGATCATCAACGTTCGAAGATTCAAAATACGCGTCCGGGATACCGTCGGGAGTCGCCGCACCGGTGAGATTGTTCTCTTTATCCCATTCATTCGTTTGTGGGATGCCGTCATTGTTGGAATCCTCAAACCCCCCCAACCGGGCCGCTTGAGCCAGGATTCCTCGACCATTGATGTTGCCGAAGGCAAAGAAGGAATACACCGTCAGACTCTGAGTCCCTGCGATGCAATGTCCGGTGACCGACAACCCTGTGATGGTGCCGTCAGTCGTGCCGCTACAAGGCCGGAGGTCGGTCGTGTGGGCCCAGTAAGCCACGTCATCCAAGTAGTGACTTCCGTTTGAAGCATAGTCCGTCTTGTGCTCCGCGAGTAAATCGCTATACGGTGTCGCGGCGTTCGTGTTGCAGGTTCCATTGATAGGCCGTGGAGGGGCCGCGCTATCGCTCCCAATGCAGTGCTGCCCATGATGGGCATGCGCATAGTCTTGCAAAGCCGTCGGGATATTCTGATCTTGCGTCGGCTCGCCGTCCGTGAATACGATCACAAACGTCCGGCAGCAGGCCACGACCTGAGAACTCGCGGACCATGGCGGGGTATGGTTTTGTCCAAAAAAATACGGGTCGCGGCCACAGGCATTCGTGATATATCCTGCGGGGCACGTTTCAGAACCGACCAATGCCGTCAATTCACTCGTTCCAATCGAACCGGCACCGCTCGTGGCAAAATTGACGCCATTTGAAATGCCACCGGAAAACGCGATCGGATAGACATAACCCGTTGCAAACGTGGATTGAATCTGCGCGACATACCGTGCGGTTTCATATAACGCCTCACTCAACGGAGTCCATGTCGAAGGATAAGACTCCTGCACCGCATCAACCATGGCCGCAGTGTTCGTCGTGAACGTCTCCACCCCACTTCCAGACCAGTCGATAGACTGCCGCGATCCAGCTCCGACCAGCATCCGCGCGCCCTCGCTGCTGGACTTGAACTCAACCAGTCCAAACCGCGCTTTACTGCCGATCTGCTGGATGACCCCGGTCGGCTCCGTCGTGTATCCAACCTTCAGATGATATTTTCGAACACTGTAGGCGTCCCCGCAGTTACTGTCGAACGTCGCATCATTGTCGACACAAAAGTAGGCGCCTGATACGTGGATCGAGATCGTTCCTGGATTACTCCCTCTATCGGCCAGTGGTATTCGGCCCACATAGGTGTTCACGCCGATGCCACTGCCATAGTTGACATCCGCACGTTCCGTATTCACCCCACTGAGCTGCGCACGCACCGTCTTTAATGCCGGCGTGCCGCTGGTTGGGCAAGTTCCGTCGGCAGCTCTAGCGCTGAAACAGTCCCCGCCGATCATCGCTCGTTTCACCGCATCGAACCGGCGCAAGGTCGCCCAGTTCAAAAAGTTCCCGTCCCATTCCGTGTCCGGACAGGCTGTCGCCAATGCGGTCTTGCTGGTCCCGTTCTCGAATCGAGTATCGGTTGTGTTGTAGGTATAACAGCGCAATGAATCAAAGTACCCGGAGTACCGTGTGGTATTGGTCCACGTAGTCGTAGTCGACGTACTCCCATCCGCCAGCGTCCCGCACGACGACGACTCACAGGCTCGATTGCTCATACTGCCCGAGTTGTCCATCACCACAATGATATTCGGCGTCGTCGCGTTCGACACGAAAGCCGGCACAGCCGTGTAATCGGCGTTGGACACGACGGCGACGGCATCACGGGAGCCAAGCAACGCAGCACTCAGGCTGCCGGCCACCAACATCACAGCGACAAGGGTTCGGCGATTCATGCGTTCTTCCTCCTTATCTCAAACAGGACAACAGCCGTCGATTCTCGGCTACGAGTTGAGACAAGACCTTTCATGCGTTACTGCGGCAACGTGACCACCATCTTGTCGATGTGGCCCTCTTTCAGATGAAACTTTACGAGCGAAGTGGGAATGATCCGCTCAATCTCGAGCGGCTCCCCTTCGTGGGTGAGCACCACCACCGCAGACTTCAACACATAACTACGCCCATCGATGCGAATGCTTGATCCCTGCACCTCGTCGATCACGCCGGCCTGAAACCCGGCCGTCGAAAACCGCATCGCCTCCGGTGCTTGCTCTGTCTCTGCGCTGCTGCTGGACGGCACGGAAGGCATCGTCTGTCCGAGTGTCAGCAGGCCGAGCATCACAATAACTACTGTGTTGTTCATCGCCATGCGCCCTCTCTCAGTTGATTTTCTTGACACAGGTATCGCCATCCAAACAGCCGTACACCGAGGTCACCATGCTATTGGAACCGGTCGCGGGGTTACTCGCCATGCAGGTAATCCGATAGACATGTTCTGTGCCGGCCACTCCTGTGCCCTGCCCACTCTTCGTATGCGTATACAAGAGATCGATGTCGCCGTTGACCGTGAATCCGGGAAGATTCGTCATCACAAAATTCGGTGCGGTGCTCGCCACATCCGCATAGTTGACGGCCGGTGTGTTTGCCGGAGCCGGCGACGGCAGATCGTAGCCATAAATTTCTGCGTACAATGTGGTGGCATTGGCCGTCGGAACCGGCCCCGTCGGTGCGATGAACGAAGCCGGGAGCACCCCTGGAGGCGACAGCGTCTGCTGAATGATGTTGGCGGCCAGTCCTTCACACGAATCGGCAGCCGCTACCACAGCCTCGGTCGTGCGGAAAAATCCCGCCATTCGATTTTCCATACTGGTGACAGTGATGGAGGCGATGCCGAGTATGGTGAGAATCAACAACATCAACATCACGGTGAGCAATGCGATGCCCCGCTGATTCCTCAGCCCTGTGCACGTATCCTGTTGGCCTCGATCGGTTGTGACCTGTCGCAGATTCATCACAGCGTCTCTCGTTACAGGTTTCTCGGCTGAATGGTGCGGATCATCACGCGCCGTCGCTGTTGCATATACGTGCTCGCGTTATAACCCGTATCTGCAGAGGGATTATGGTCGCCGATGATCACAGGCCCGGTGGTGTTGACGGCCTTGGTTCCCTTCTCATCAAGACCGTCATCCGCGTTCGTCGGTCTGACCACCAGGCCCACTTGCGCCAGCCTGATCTTATCCGGCGTCCACGGGGCAATCGCCCACGCACTGTTGGAGACAAAATCTCCCTGCGTGAAGGTGGGAAATCCAGACGTCGAGGAGGCATCTTGATCATCGACAACCCCGTCCGGAAACAAGGGATTGGGCGCGGCCTGATTGCACCCGTCACAGGCGTAGGCGAGTTGCAAGTCTTCCACACCATCGACCAGCGGCACGTTGTTTCGCACCAGGCAAGGCGTGTCACTACCGCAGGTCGCCGGCGTATTCGCCACGACTTGATACCGCACGCATTGCATCAAATACACAGGCGTACCGACCGGGAATTGTCCATCGACGAAATTTCCGGTACCGAAGCCAATCGAAGTGGCATTGACAGCCTGCACCGTCTTTGACAATGCACCGCCGATGGAAATCGTCGATCCGACCACAAGACCTTGTGCAACCATCTCCGTCATAGCGGCTCCGGAAAGACTGATGCTGTTGTCATACGTCTTATTGTTCGGCGTTCCACCGACCGCCGCCGTCAGTATCCACCCTGTCGTATTCATCACCGGCAACACCATCGACACGCTATCAGCCCCGGTGTCCGCACCTGTCGGCGTTTGGTCTTGGGGCAGCAGTCCAACCGGCTTCACGACGGCGCCGATGGTGGCATTGCACGCGCCCACAGATCCGGTTGCCGGATCTGTCGCATTGTAATTAAAGCCGGCCAGTTTGATATCCCGGCTGAGCAAGTCGATGGCTAATCGCACATTCTGTTGCGTGTCTGCGACCTGTGTGTTGACGACATTGGCGCGATTTGACGTCACGACGGTGGTCATCGTCGCAGCCACAATCACCACCGTGATCAGGACGGCCGCCATTAGTTCCACGAGAGTGAAGCCCTGCTGGTTCCAGTCAAATCTACGCATCGTCATGCTCCAGGCTACGCCTATTCCGGCGCGACCACCGTCGTAAATATCGCGGTCTTGGTCCGAGCCGTGCTCACATCCGTCTGTCTGGTTTGCCAGCTGACGGTCACCGTGACAAGGAACCGGTTCATCGTCACCGGATTCGCGGTGGGGTCCGGATCAAGGCGGGCCGCGGTGACAAGTCCAGTGGCACCCGTGAGACCGGAATTCGCCACCAGCGTTTGCCACTGCGTGCAATCTCCCAACGCCATGCGTTGCGTGCTTGCGCTCTGTGCGCAGGCCATGCCCGTGTTGGTGTTATGGTAATCCAGGACGCGCTGCCGGTTATTTTGAATGCGCTCCGCCATATCGGCGGCGATATTGGTCACGCGCGACATGTCGTTGGCATCGACATTCTTGCCCAGCGACATCCCCGAGAGACCCGCCAATCCCAACAGTCCGACCGAGAGCACACCGGCCGCAATCATGGCTTCCAACAACGTAAACCCCCGCTGTGCGGCGGCGAGCAGACTGAAGCAGGGGTGTGAGTTTTGACGGTGTTTCATTGGGCCTCTATGGGCACGTCGCATGCGCACACCAGTTCACCTTGCCTGCCGGAGTGACGACCACGGAATAGGTCGTCCCCTGTTGGGACGTCAGCGCCACAGGAACATTCGCCGCAGCCCCGCTCAACCCTTGCTGGGTGAATTGAATCGTCGGACCTCCCGTGAATCCGACGACGGCCTGGGGCAACACAATAGGGGCTAACGCACCTCCGAAATCGACATTCACCCTGCCCGACACAAGGACCAATGTGGCTGTGACGGCAAGATTCCGATTCATCGCTGCCATCCGGGCCAGGTTGAGACTGCCAGCCAATTCCGTTGTGGCTTGTTTCAGCTGATAGCGGGCATTCCATTGAAGATAGTTGGGGACGGCCACCATGGCCAGAATCCCGACAATCGCGACCGCTATCATCACCTCGATCAGGGTGAAGCCCCTCTGGCGGTGGACAGCAGCAGACCGTTGGAGAGAGATAGAGACACACATGGCAACAGCCAGATGAGCAAGTGCCATGCCGATGGATATGACATGGGATGATGGCCTAACAGATTGATATATCAAGCCCATTCATACTGGACGGCGTACAATTCCGAGCGTTCCGTGATCACTTCGATGACAATTTTTGTCGGATTTCTGGCGTACTTCACCTACTGGTGAGCCAGGAATGATGAGAGAGGAAGGACGCAAGAGAAGCCGCGACCAACCTCTTGATGCGGGCAGAGACCGGAAAACGAACCCGAGATGGGTGGCAATTCAGAACGGGCCTCTTCTGAGCTTTCGCCCGCATACATTCAACAGGCAGAAACTACCTTGAACGGAGAGAATTGCCCTGGGGCAAGTAGTGAGATGTGCCGGACGCGATGACACTATTTGATCGCCACCGCCCGCACCTGTTTATACGTGGTGAGGCCTTGCAAGACTTTCTCGATACCGTCTTGCACCAACGTCCTCATCCCGTCGCTCTTTGCGAGTGTGAGTAGTTCCCCGGTGCGCGCCCTGGCCTGAATCAGTGCCTTCATGGAATCAGACACCACCATCAACTCATGGATGGGCACTCGTCCACGGTACCCGGTCTGGTTACACGTGTCACACCCTCGTCCACGAAACAGTGTGAGCCCCGGATTATATGCAGGATGCACGCCTTCCCAATCACCCTCCCCAAAGGCCTGCACGAGTTCGTCATATTCGCTGCGCGTGGGATGGTAGGCCTCGCGGCAGTTGGGACAGATGCGCTTGCACAACCGCATCGCCAACACTCCCAACATGGCATCTGAAAAATTGAACGGGTCGCACCCCAGATCGAGCAATCGCACCACAGTCTCGACGGCGCTATTCGTATGAATGGTACTGAACACCAAGTGTCCGGTCAGAGAGGCTTCAATGGCAATATCCGCCGTCTCCTTGTCCCGCATTTCCCCGATCATGATCACGTCCGGATCTGCTCTCAGGAAGGCCCTCATGGTCGTCGCAAACGTGAGTCCGATCTTGGGATGAACCTGCACCTGCCGCAATCCGTCCTGAGTAATCTCGATGGGATCCTCGGCCGTCCAGATCTTTCGTTCATCGGTATTAATCGACGCCAGAATGGCATGCAAGGTGGTGGTCTTTCCTGATCCGGTCGGACCGGCGCACAGGACGATGCCATGCGGCTTTTGAGCCAGCTGCCGTACGAGCCGGCGTGTTCCGTCGCTGAACTCCAGTTCCTCCAACCGGCGAGGTCCGTGGGCAGTCAGCAGGCGAATCACCACGTCTTCATTAAAGCCGGAAGTGGGAAGTGTTGCGACCCGCAATTCGATCTCCTGCCCGGTACCCAACTTGAATCGGATTTTGCCATCCTGCGGCTTGCGCCGCTCGGCAATGTCCAGACTCGCCATAATCTTCAGGCGCGAGACGATCGCCCGGCGGTAGGCTGCCGGAATCTTCATGTACGTAAAGCAGGTGCCGTCGACACGGAAACGCACAGCCGTTTCCTTTCGATCGGCATAAGGCTCAACATGGATATCCGAGGCCCCGCGCCGATAGGCGTCCGTAATGATTTGATTAGCGAGCCGGACGATGGCCGAATCGTTTTCCGTAATCGCCGCAATCGTCGCGTTTTGCTGTTCTTCGAGCTGCGCTTCACTGACCAGCTCGCCAAGAATGTCGGAGATTGCATCGCCCGACTCACGCCCTTGAATGGCATTTAAAAACCGCTCAATATCGCAACGAAGTCCGACGCAATAGGACAGTGCCTGACCCGGAAACGCTCGTCGCACATCGAACAACTTATCGGGATTGTGCGGGTCGTCGATCAGGACTTCGATTCCGTTGCCTTGACGCCTGACGGGAACCCAATGGTTCAGCCGAAGATAGTCCAGGCTGAGATTTCTGAATAGCTCCCGCTCCAGAAGCGTGCGCTCGTCATAAGCGAGAAACGGGCAGTGATAGAAATCCGCCAGTGCGGCACCGAGAGCCGGCTTCGGTATTCTGTACCGCTCCATGAGCACAGTTGCCACATCGAGCCGCTTGCGTGCGGCTTCGCCTATGGCAAGCACTAACTCCTCCTGTCGCAAAAAGCCCTGTTCGACGAGCCGGTGATAGCAACTAACGGAGCGCGCCTGCACCGAAGCGCTGCCCCCTCGAGAAGACTCAGCGGCTGATAGCGTGGACATCGTGGTACGACTCATGGAAGCGATTCCTTTCTGGACTCCGTGGAGACGATTCGATTGCAGATGATTGTCTGGATTCAACATGCCGGCAGGATGACCGCGTCAACCCCGCAGCACTGCCGTCAGATTTTGGCCTGCCAACTGCCAGCTGCCACAAAGACCAACGGCATACCCTGCACGAGCCCCTCGCGGAGGTCGTGGTTGTACCAAACTTCCAACTTCCCCGACCCGTTCGCAACATCCACAATGGCCCCTTGCGAGACTACCCCGCCATAGACTCTGAGGTGTCCTGCATACCGCACATCACCCGCGACATACAGAACGCCCTGCAGATGAATGCCGGGCAACTGAACCGGAATCCGGCTCCCGAGCGATTGCTGACCCTCCGGCGGAGGACTGAGAGCCGGAATCGGTTTACCATACGTCTCTGTCTTCCAAAGCACATGCGCATTCACAATGAAGATGCCCTCGGCATACTCTTGATCGAGCACAATCGTCCCTAAATTGTCAAGTCGCGGAGAAGTCCCATCGAGCGTATCGACAAAGATCAACCCCCGATGGTCACCGGGGCCCTTCGAGGCAAACACTTCCGAGGCTGGGCGCCCCGATCCTGGCTGGATCACACCACCGGCATACAGCAATCCATCCCGGTCGATGCCGTAGTACTGCCCGAACTGCCTGGCCATACTTTTCAAAGTGTCGTAGTCCCACTGGTCTACCTTGAGACCAGGCACCGGATCCTGGTGCGTGTGGAGATTGAGTGGAAGTCCCGACCAGGCCTCTGCCGGGAGCTGCGCAAAAAACGCGTCGCCACCGAGCCGGATGGTGAACCAGCGATCTTCGCGGTGCGTCATTTCGTCATAGGCCTGCCCCGTCACCGGTGCCAACCCGCTCTTCATCGGGACCGCCTCCGGTCGAGGGAAATACGCTTTGCCGCGTACCACCATGTCGCCCCAATGGGCAAACACCGAACCGGCCGAGGGTGGCGCAGATTCATTTCCTACTGTGCCGCTCTGGATCGGCGCGTGCAGCGCCGGAACGGCATAGGCGCCGAATTCGACGGATACCGTTTTCGTTACCCGTGAGGTATGGCCGGCTGCGGCCGTCACCTCCACCGTGCAGAGCAGACCCGGCCGCGTCGCCCCATAGACTCGTAACTTGAGAATCCTCGCAAGCCCCTTGAGGGATTTGAACCAACCGGCCTGCGGATCGTTCATAAGCCGGTCATGCTGAGCATTGGCCGCATCAAAGACCACATCCGGAGACGCACCGGTTCCCGCAAACTGTGCGCGCCCCTGTGCATCGAAATAGGAGGCATCTCCCTGTGCATTCACCAACCGTTTCGTCAACCACGTCGTCTCGACTCCCTGCGGATGCAGCGCAGGATCGTGAAACCATCCCATCACTACATCAACCGCCGCTTCAGCGGCGTGGTGCGCAAGCCGTTCCTCTTGTAACGCACTGGCGCCGACGATCTCCTGGCCGGCCAACTGCATAGAAGTCATCCCCAGCAAGGTCAGCAGAAACACCACCATGAGCACCGCCAACAACGCCATTCCCCTCTCATCTCGCCGCACCGCAATTCGTGATCGTCCCATGCTTGTCTTCATAGTTATTCCTTTTACCTATTACATCCGGATTGCCACGTCCCGCACCAGCCTCGCTCCTTGTCGTCCGGCCTGTATCGCCACACGTACCCGCACCACCTCGCTCAAGTCCGTCGTCACACGCCCCTCCCTATCAAAATATTGCAGCTCGAACTGACTCACATCGCCCAAGAGCGTACTCGCACCGCCATCCACATCACGCATGACCCGCATCGCCCCATCATCCTGGCGCTTCACGTAGTAACGGACTCGATTCAGCAGGAATATGGCGCTACGCACTGGAAACTGTTCGGCAGTCGGTGTCACCAATGTCAGCGTCTGCTTCCGTCCATCGGCAGCCAACTGATTCCAGGCGCAGTGCACGGTTGTGCACACCAGTAGTTGCTTGCCTTTTGGCCAACCGGCTCCTTCTTCCACAGGGAGATCCTGGCGGCCGATTTCTGCGACCTGTGTCAGCGTAGTCGACGCACCACTCAAGTTGGCGAAGAATTCGATCTCGTCCGACTTCGCCTTGAGAAACGGCGAATCTCCACCTAACAATCCGCCTCCAGCCAGACGCACCTCGCTGCACAGCACATCCAAACCCAGGCGCAGGTCCTGATTCGTCACCATCGTCGAATGCTGTGCGCCGAACCGCAGGCCGACTGAGGAAAAGACATGAATTGAAGCGGATATTGCGATGCTGCTGATCGCCATTGCGATGAGGAGTTCTATGAGACTCGCTCCGGCAGAGCCGAGGCACCATCCAATATTCATGTGCTTTGGCGCGTGCGAACTGCTGACCATGCCGCGCCTCATGACAACACAGACAGGCCGACATACCGAGGATTGGCCCGGATCGTGCGAACGCGAACCTCTTTCTCCTGCCCTCCCATGGTCCGGAAGATTGCGCGCGCCTCGATAGTCGCCAGGCTCGCCCCGGCTGGCTCATGGCCGCGATTCAGTTCCACGGTCCAGACAAGCCGGATGTTGGACTGGGTGGCACTGGCCGTGAAGATGCCGTCGCCGTTCGTCTGATCATCCTGCAAGCCATCGTCGTGCATGACGGACTCCACTATTCCGTCTTGATCCACGTCGTCCATCAACAACCGCTCCCACGCCACACTCCGCTTGGCCTCCAGCCGTGATTCAGCGAGCGCCAGCGCGGTTGTCGTCAACGCCCCGCGCTGCAGACCTCGCTCAGCCCATTCGCACATGCCGATTGTCCCGATCACGCCGATCGACAGCACCACCAACGCCACCATGCTCTCCACGAGGGTGAACCCTTTGGCACTCATCAACACAGATCGTCGCGTCACACGATTCGACTCACATTGTGTCATGACAGGGTCACCCGTCCGGTGATGCTCACCGTGACCTGATGTGTCGCACGACGACCGTCGACCAGGACCATGGTCGTCGCCGTGGCCGAACGACCGCTGGCCTGAAACATGATTTCCGGTTTCGTCGTCATCGACTCAACCGCCGTGCCTTTGTGAGCGAACTCATACCGGCGCAGCAAGCTTGTGTCACAGTCCATGCATTCCGTGCGCAATTCATACTGTTCCGCATCCACGACCACTCGAATACGCTCATGCCTCGCCATCGCCAATTGCCGGGCCATGCGCAACTCCGATGCGATCTCCACCATCACCGCGCGCTGTTGATGTTTTGCGACAAGGGCGGCCCATCCAGGCACACTCACGCCCACCACAATCCCGATGATCGCGACCACCGTACACAGCTCCACAAGACTCCCGCCACGTTCGTTCATACCGGCTCCTTTCTTCGAGCGCGTAGAGCATTTCCAAGTTCCATGCCGTTTCTCATTCCCGACGCCTGTAGAAGCAATGAGGCCACCTCTTCTACGAAGCGGCCGGCGAAGCTATAGAAATGTTGAGGAAATCTGCCGTGAGCCGTGGAATGTTGCCTGAGGTAGGACAGAAAAAAGCGCGTGAACAGTTATGAACTGTTCCGAATCGGATACAGTCAGTCATCCGTTCAGATACAGTTCGGCGAGGCGCTGATCCTTGGAAATTGGCTCTGGATAACGATTTGAAGGCAATTACTGAGGAATGTCGATCAGCGCCCAATACCACTCAAGCAGGGGCTGATGAAACAACAGGGCAAGGATTGATCCCACTGCCAAGAACGGTCCGAATGGAATGTACTGCTCACGCCGCATGACCCCGATGGCGATGAGCCCGACACCGACAATGGACCCCAGAAAAGATCCGATCATAATCGCCAACAACACCGGCTGCCAGCCGAGGAAGGCCCCGACCATGGCCATCAGCTTGATATCCCCGCCCCCCATCCCTTCCTTCCCGAACACGTAGGGACTGATCCACGCCAAAAACCATAGGATCCCGCCGCCCAACAACACACCGAGCATGGAATCGACAAGTCCTATCGGAAGGATCAAGACGGCACACAGCAGACCGATGACGATTCCCGGCAGGGTAACGGCGTCCGGGATCATCGTATGGGAGAGGTCGGTCCCCGTCACCACGATTAGCCCGGACACGAGCGCCGCATAGGCCCAGGCCGCCGGCGTAAACCCGAACGTCCAAAAGACCAGCACGTATCCGATCGCGTTGGCCGCTTCCACCACTGGATACTGGATCGCAATCGGCACATGACAGGCCCGGCAGTGACCCCGCAGAAGCAGATAACTCACAATCGGAATGTTGTCGTAGAAAGCAATCGCCTGGCGGCAGGAGGGACAGCGAGAAGCCGGCCAGGCAACCGATTCTTCACGCGGAAGGCGATGAATGCAGACATTCAAAAAACTGCCGATCACTGCGCCGAATAGCAGTACCGTCACATATGGAATCATGAACATTCCTGAAACAATGTGGCCAGGCTCGACACGAGCCCTCTTCTAATAGTACGTATTGAATCCTAGGGCAATAAGAGCAGACGACAAGACCCCATGCCTTGGCGCTTTTCATTTACAAACGCCGGAGGCACTGCGTATAATCCGGGAGCAATTTTGGCGCAGAAGGTCGCAAGCCTCAATCTGTGAATTGCCTTTACCTGAAGTGGAGCTAGATGTACATGTCGCCAGTCGCCAAGACCACGAAAAGTCGAGCCAAAGTATCCGCACCGGATCCTGTTCTTCCCCTTCGCAAACGACGTCCCGAAGCACTCACAACACGCGAACAGGAAATCCTCGAGTTGATTTGGACCGGATTCAAGAACAAGGAAATTGCTCAGCGGTTAAAAATCAGTGTCAAAACCGTTGAGGCGCATCGGGCGAATATGATGAAAAAGATCCGGGTTTCCAATACCGCCCAACTGCTCAAGGCCGCCATCCAGGGAAAAATGCTGAAGCTCCGGTGAGCCCCTTCGCACCCTTCCTTACGGCTTCTTCCCCGCACCTTCCCGACGTTGACGCAATGCCTCATACAGCACGATGGCTGCTGATGCCGAGACATTAAGCGAGCTGACTTTCCCCAGCATGGGAATGTGGGCGGCCTCATCGCAGGCGTCACGCACCCCTGGACGAACCCCAGTTCCTTCCCCGCCGAACACGAGTGCCACCGGGCCGCTGAAATCGAGCTCGGTATAGGCCTTTGGAGCCTCGGCATCCAACGCATAGACCCAAATGCCTGCATTTTGAAGACGTTCGATCAAGCGCGACAGATTCGGCACACGCCCGACGGGCATGTAATCGACCGCCCCGGCAGAGGCCTTTGCCACCACACTTGTCAGCCCCACTGCGCGGCGTTCCGGAATAAAGACGCCTTGCACGCCCGACGCTTCGGCCGTCCGCAGAATCGCCCCAAGGTTGTGCGGGTCTTCCACGCCGTCCAACAGGACCAGCAGTGGCGTCCGCCCTTCAACGTGCGCGGAAGCGAGAATATCGTCGGACTCCGCATAGGCTTTAGCGGCAACCACACCCACCACCCCCTGGTGGTGACCTGAAGGAACCAGTCGATCCAACGCAGCCCGCGGTTCGACTCGCACCGGCACACGCTGCTCGCGGGCCAGACGCGCAATTTCCCCGAACTGTCGATCGGTTCCCAACACGAGGAGACGTTGGATCGGACGAACCCCGGCGCGAAGCGCTTCACGCACGGCGTGGAGGCCGTAGATCACATCCAGCGAGTTATCGCTTCCATCGACTGGTGCCATCCGGGCGGTCCTCAATCGTAATGCCATGGGAGGCCAACTCTGCTCGCAACTGGTCGGCGAGTTGGTAATTCTTCGATCGCTTTGCGGCCAGACGTGCGGCTAGCTTGCCGGCAATGTCCTCGTCTGACAGGGCGTCCGTAGATGCCTCCGCTCCGCCGGATGCTGGCTGCTGCCGTTGAATTTTAAATCGCCAGGTGTCGGTTTGGAGGAGCCCCAGGACGATTCCTAAGGCCCGGAACTCTTGCCGCACCATCCGCCGCATCTCACCGGACAGTCCGGCTTCGAGAGCTTTGTTGGTCTCCCCTCGCAACATCTGCAAGGCCGCCAGCGCGTTGGGCGTATTCAGATCATCGTCCATGGCGGCCACAAACGCCGCGCGCGTCCGCACCATCGCATCCCGCATCGGCTGATCGCCTGCACTATGGACCGGAGCGGATTCATTCAGCCGCTCAAAGAGATCGTAGAATCCGTTGAGTGCGTTTTTCGCTTCCTTCAGACTCTGATCGGAAAAATCCAACGGACTTCGATAGTGCGTCGTGAGCAGGAAATAGCGCAGCATCTCGCCGGTCACCGTGTCAGGCCATTCCGACTTCTGAAAGATTTCGCGAATGGTAAAAAAATTACCGAGCGACTTGGACATCTTCTCTTGATTGATCTGAACAAACCCGTTGTGCACCCAATACCGCGCGAATTCCTTGCCCGTGGCCCCGCAGGATTGCGCGATCTCATTTTCGTGGTGCGGGAAAATGAGATCCATCCCCCCGCCATGGATATCGAATGTTTCACCAAGATGCCGCATGGCCATCGCGGAACATTCAATATGCCAGCCGGGACGGCCCGGGCCCCAAGGACTATCCCACGAAGGCTCACCGGGCTTGCTGCCTTTCCAGAGTGCGAAATCCATCGGGTGACGTTTCCGCTCATCGACATCCACACGCGCTCCTGCTTGCAAGTCATCGACGTTCCGCTTCGAGAGCCGGCCGTACACCGGATACCGATCGACCTGGAAATAGACATCCCCGTCGACACGATACGCCATCCCCTTAGTGAGCAACGTGTCGACAAGCCGCACAATGTCGGCAATATGTTCCGTCGCTCTGGGTTCGAGCGTCGCGCGGCGTACACCGAGCTTCTCCATATCCTCGTAGTAGGCGTTGATGTAGGTGGTGGTGACGTGCTCGCAGCTCACACCCTGTTCATTCGCCCGCTTGATGATCTTGTCATCGACATCCGTGAAGTTCTTGGCAAACTCGACGACGAAACCTGAGTATTCCAGATACCGGCGCAACACGTCGAACACCAGCGCACTCCGGGCATGTCCGATGTGGCAATAGTCGTACACCGTCACCCCGCACACATACATGCGGACCTTGCGGGGCACCAATGGTTCGAACGGCTCTTTGCTTCCGGTCAGGGTATTGTAGAGACGCAACATGATGCGCATTTACTCCATAGACGGACGACGCTTCGGCCAGTGGGACCAGAGAAAATACCCGAGGCCCACGGCAAGACACAACCCGATCACCAGATCCGCGTGATGGAAATACTGGTGCAACTCATTCCAGTGCTCCCCCATCTTCAGTCCCACATAGGCTAACGCATAACAGAAGGGAAGCGCGCCCACGAATGAATACAGCACGAACTTTTTGATGTCCATGCGGGCAATTCCCGCCGGGAGAGAGATGAACGTTCGCACAACGGGTAGCAGCCGGCCGATCAACACCGCGGCCTCCCCATGTTTCGCAAACCACCGGTCGGCCACGTCCACATCGTGCTGCGAGACCAGGAAATACCGGCCATAGCGTTCGACAAACGGCCGCCCTCCCCATACCCCGACGTAGTACGCGACCAGGGACCCGAGCACATTGCCGATCGCGCCGGCGAAGGCTACGCCCCACATTGAAAATTGTCCGGTGGAGACCAGGTAGCCGGAAAACGGCATGATGATTTCACTCGGCAGTGGGATACAGGCACTTTCGATCGCCATCGTAATGACAATACCCGTATAGCCGAAGGTCGAAATCGTGGCGATCACGAACCGGCCGAGCACTTCGATCAACCACTCGATGAGGCCGGTCACGCCTGGGCTCTCCTTCTTGCGCGTGGCTTCGGCGGTGTCGGAAGCGCAGACGGTTTCGAGAGCGGCCGCTCCCACGCCTTGAACTGTTCCAGCACTTCATGGTGGGTCGTATCCAGGTGGATCGGGGTCACGGACACCATGCGCTGCTCCAACGCTTCGTGATCGGCATCTTTCTCACGACTCCACGACTGACGCGTCCCGGCGATCCAGTAATACTTCCGGCCCCTCGGATCGACTTTTTCAACGACGGGGTTGTTGAAACGACGCCGACTCAAGCAGGTCACTTTCACCCCCTTGATCGACCGGACCGGAGCATTCGGAATATTCACGTTCAGGATCGTTTCCGGCGGCAATCCATGCCGCAATACCTCGGCAGCCACTCGAGCCGCATACTGCGCTCCGACATCGAACCGGAACGTCTCGTCACCCTCTTGAGACACAGCGATCGAGGGGATGCCCAGAATCGTTCCTTCCAGAGCCCCCGACACGGTGCCGGAATACATCACATCATCGCCGAGATTGACCCCTCGATTAATCCCCGAGACGATCAACGACGGCCGCCCCGGCAATACCTTCACCAGAGCCAAGTTGACACAGTCCACAGGTGTCCCGTTCACCATGAAGACACGGGGTGCCATCTTGGTAATACGAAGCGGCTTATGCAACGTGACCGCATGCCCGACGGCTGTCCGCTCCCGATCGGGTGCGACGATCCACACTTCCCCCAATGCACCCAACGCCGCCGCGACCGCGTGAATCCCGGGAGACGCAATGCCATCGTCATTCGTCACAAGAATCCGTACACGCGCCACAACCGCTCCTTTACGTTTCGCACAGATCGTGAAAGAGGAGTTCCGAAATCGCTGGATCAAGAGTGGGGACACAAGAGAGGGGAACACACTCGAACACACTCACAAGATCGTCCGCAATGATCAACGTCCCTCAGGACACTGACAGTGGTAGAGAACATCGTGCCGATGGTCGGGGCGGCGGGATTTGAACCCACGACCCCTCGCACCCCAAGCGAGTGCGCTACCGGGCTGCGCTACGCCCCGACACACACGACATCGATGTACCCACAAGTGGACGCAGCCGCCCGCATCACAAAAACCGTTCACGACGAATGAGAATCGATCATTCTAATGATCGCCTGGAGGTCGCCTCTGACACGTTGTGCCAGTTCTTTCCGCGAGCTCAGCTTCTTCACAGTGACTCGTCCTCGACGAGCCCAGTACCGCTTCACCCCGGCCAGCGTATGCCCCTCGTCATAGAGCATGCGCTTGATCTCCAGCACCGTATCGACATCTTTCTGCACATAGAGCCGCTGATTGCCGCGGCTCTTCTTCGGTCTCAGGAAGCTAAACTCCGATTCCCAAAACCGCAAGACATAAGCCGGCAGTTTGGAAATCTTGCTGACTTCGCCGATTTTGTAAAAGACTTTGCTTCCCAGTCTGGGCTCATTCCCCATGACCGGTCCTCATGCTGCTTGTGCTCGTAGCAAGGTAGCGATTAGGAATTGACGTACTTTTTAAATACCTGACTGGGCCGAAACGTGACCACTCGCCGGGGAGTAATCCCGATTTCTTCTCCGGTTCGCGGGTTCCGTCCCTTGCGAGCCCCTTTGCTTCGTACTACAAAATTCCCGAATCCTGCAATTTTGACCGCGTCACCTTTTTGTAGCACTCCCTTCAGCAGATTGAGCACGAGTTCGACGATATCGGCTGCATCGTTCTTGGATACTCCGACCTGCTTGAAGATTTCGTTCGCGATATCCGCCTTTCTCATGCCTTTCCCCCCGCCATCCACTAGAGTCGTTCCTTAGGAAGTGCTTCTTGGTGTCCAGCGTCCAAGACAAAGAATTTCCCCATAAGTTACGTGAGGTTACCTGCCCTGTCAAGGATTATGTGCGCCCGATGGAGGTGAAAAGAGCCTAACGATCCGCGAGCAGCAATTTATACTCGATGCTGTCCGCCAGTGCCTGCCAGCTCGCTTCCATGATGTTTTCCGACACACCGACGGTGCCCCACTTGTCCTTGTGATCACCCGACTCAATGAGAACGCGCACCTTCGATTCCGTCCCCTTATCCGCAGAGAGCACACGGACCTTATAGTCCAGAAGCTTCACTTCACGAAGTTGCGGATAGAACTTCTCCAAGGCTTTACGGAGCGCATGGTCGAGGGCATTCACGGGACCGGCCCCGACAGCGGCCGTATGCTCGACGACCTCCCCGACCTTCACCATCACGGTGGCCTCCGACAACAGCAGACCGTGCTCCTGCTTCTTCTCGACAATCACCCGGAAGCCGAGCAGCTGAAAGGACGGACGATGGCTGCCCATGGCTTTGCGCATCAGCAGCTCAAACGATCCCTCCGCACCTTCAAATTGGTACCCTTGGCTTTCGCGTTCCTTGAGCGTCTCGACCAGTTCTTGCAACTTTGCGTGATTCTTGTTCAGCGAAATGCCGTACGCTTCAACCTTTTCCAGGAGCCCGCTGCGCCCCGCATAATCCGAGACCAAGATCCGACGACGGTTTCCCACCGCTGCAGGATCGATGTGTTCGTAGGTCGCCGCATTCTTGAGCACCGCATGAATATGCACGCCGCCCTTGTGCGCAAAGGCCGCATCCCCGACGTAGGGTTGCCGCTTATTGGGCATCAGGTTGGCGATCTCCGTCACAAACCCGGATACATCCTTCAGGTGCGTCAGCTTGTTGCCGAGCGCAGGCCGCTGCATTTTCAACTGTAGATTTGGAATGATGGAGCAGAGATTGGCATTGCCGCATCGCTCACCGATTCCGTTGATCGTCCCCTGCACCTGCAGAATGCCCGACTCCACGGCGACGAGCGAGTTTGCCACCGCCATTTCGCTGTCGTTGTGCGCATGAATCCCCAAGGGTACAGGACATTCCTGCTTCACAATACGGCAAATTTCACGGATTTCCCACGGCATGGTCCCGCCGTTGGTATCACAGAGAATGACCCGCTCGGCGCCCCCGGCAATCGCTCTGCGAATCGTCTGCAAGGCATAGTCTGGATTCGCCTTGTATCCGTCGAAAAAATGTTCGGCGTCATAGAAGACCCGACGATCCTTGGAGCGCAAGTAGTGAATCGAGTCTTCGATCAACTCCAAATTCTTGGCGAGCGCAATGCCCAATGCATCCGTTACTTGAAACGACCAACTCTTACCGAAGAGCGTGATGGTTGGAGTACCGGACGCGAGCAATTCTTGAAGGTTTTTATCTTTTCGAACCGAGTTGCTGGCTTTCCGAGTCGAACCGAACGCTACGATGGTCGCATTCTTGAAGGGAATAGTCTTGACCATACGAAAGAACTCGATGTCTTTCGGATTTGCACCCGGCCATCCCCCCTCGATGAAATGCACACCGAGGTCATCCAGTTGTTGCGCCACACGAAGCTTATCCTCCACGGAGAAACTGACATCCTCCGCCTGAGCGCCATCCCGCAAGGTGGTATCGTAGATTTCGAGCGCAGATGCTTGCGCCGCCGTGAGAGACGGCACCGAGACAGGCTCCGATCCGCGTGCACGCCGCGGCGCTGTAGTTCGACGTTTCATGGGCGTGAGAGTAACAGGCTCGTGGCGGACCTGTCGAGGAGACACCAGGCCGCTCGTTGGCGCGCTTCTGACAGATTAGCCCAGGGCAGGCGCCGAAACCCGATCCAGGCCGAACGCCGTATGAAGCGTGCGCATGGCCAATTCCAAATACTTTTCCTCGATGACACAGGAAATCTTAATTTCCGACGTGCTGATCATCATAATGTTCACGCCTTCGCGGGAGAGCACCTCAAACATTTTTGCCGCCACTCCGGAATGCGACCGCATACCCACCCCGATGAGCGACACCTTGGCGATGGATTCCGTCACAGCCACGGATCGGGCGCCGATCTCTTCGGACAGGCGCTGGACGAGATCGACGGCATTGCGCAAATCGGCTTTGGGAACCGTGAACGAAATGTCGGTTGTGGAGGCCTGGCTGACGTTTTGGATGATCATATCCACCACGATGTTGGCATTGGCCACGGCCCCGAACACGCGCGCGGCGATCCCTGGCCGATCCGGCACACCAACAATCGTAATCTTGGCCTGATTGCGGTCCCCCGTCACACCCGACACCATGACCCCTTCCATATCGGCATCTTCACGTGTCACGAGCGTTCCCTTTCCTTCTTTGAAACTTGAATTGACCTCTACCGGCACGGAGTACTTGGCCGCAAACTCTACCGAGCGACTCTGCAGCACCTTGGCGCCGAGGCTGGCCATTTCCAACATCTCTTCGTAGGAGATCTTCTCCAGACGCCGCGCAGCCGGCACGATGTTCGGATCGGCAGTGTAGACACCATCCACATCCGTATAAATAATGCAGCGGTCGGCCTTGAGCGCCGCTGCCAGCGCAACGGCTGTTAGATCGGACCCGCCCCGGCCCAGCGTCGTGACATCCGAGCTGGCGTTAATGCCCTGGAATCCTGCCACAACGGGGATCACGCCCGCAGACAACGCTTCCTTGATTCGATCGGCCGTGACGCGTGAAATTCTAGCTTTGGTGTGTGCGCTGTCCGTGTGAATGCCGACCTGCCGTCCCGTGAAGGAGCGGGCATTCACCCCTCGGCCCCGGAGTTCCATGGCAAGCAACGCAATCGTCACCCGCTCCCCCGTCGAGAGCAGCATGTCCAATTCCCGTTCGTCAGGCGCACCGGTAACTTCATGCGCCAACTTCAGCAGTCGATCAGTTTCTCCGCTCATGGCCGACAACACCACCACCACCTGGTGGCCGCCTTTCTGAGCGCGTTCGACACGTTCGGCGACACGATGAATCCGTTCGACCGTCCCGACGGATGTTCCCCCGTATTTTTGAACGATCAGCGCCACAGCTCTATACTCCGCGCGGGAATAATCGCAACATCAACTTCGTGGCATCGCGAGGCGCGGTCCCGGCGATATTCGCATCCTGCTCGTGAAACCGCTTGGTGACTCCGGCCGACGGCTTGGCGGCACTATCACACAGCGCATACAGGATCGGCGGAACCTCAGAACCGTGGCCCTTCGAGAGGCCGGGATCACACACGACCAGCAACCGATAGGCTGGATGCGCCGCCAGTGCAGAAAGAATCGGCCCGACGACCTGAGTATCGAACCGCTCAATGGCCCGCACCTTCTCCTGGACATCCGTCGCATGCAACACGTCGTCGGAAAGCCCGGCATGCAGATAGACGAAATCCTTCCTGCCCAATTCCTGCACCGCCGTTTGGACGCAACCCGTGAACTCATTCGCATCGTTTCCGTCGGCAAGCGGAAGCTCGACCGCATCCAACCCGGCGCACACCCCAACTCCACGATGGACATCACTGGATGACACCACCACACCGGCGATCTGGTATCGCTCCGGCAAGGGCGGCCACACGGCGGCACGGCCCTGGCCCCACAACCACAGGCAATTGGCGGGCTTCAACCCCTCCTGCTCACGTTCCTCATTCACCGGATGGTCGCGCAGGATGAAAAACGCCGCATCCATGATCTTGCGCAGCACGTCGGCGCCGTCACCGCTCGGTAACGCATCGGCGATCGACCGGCCGACCAACGGTTGCGGATCGAGACACGTCGCGCGGGATTTCCCTCCGACCCAGACCATAAGGTGCCGATGCCCGGAACCGGGGTAAAACTGAATCGACTCCGAGCCAAGCTGTTCATTCACCGCTTCGAGCAACTCACGAGCCTGCTCCGTGTCAATGAGACCGGCGGTCGCGTCCTCCATGAGGACATGCGGCCCGAGTTTCTTGATGTCGGTTGCTCGATCTTTGCTACCGGAGGCAGACTCCCCCCGCACCGTCACCATGGTGCACCGGAACACCACGTCCTGCTCACCCACCGTGACGCCGAGACCGGCCGCCTCCAGTGGGCCTGGGCCCGGATAATACTTTTTCGGATCATATCCCAGCACAGCCACACTGGTGACATCACTTCCAGCGGCTCCGGCTTCCGAGGGAAGGCTCAACAACCCCACCTCGCCACGCTGGGCGATCTGGTCAAGGTTCGGAGTTGCGGCCGCTTGAAGCGGGGTTTTTCCACCGAGTTCCGGACACGCGAGATCTGCCATCCCGTCGGCATGCAGGATCAAATATTTCATGCAATGTTCCTGAGGTAATCAGACATGAAGGAGGCGGGCCACATCATCGCGGGTGGCTCTCACTGTTTGAGGCTGTCGTGAAATGCCGATCGCCGTATCGGCATCCTTCAAACCATGCCCGGTCAACGTACACACAACCGTGGTACCTTCTTTTAATTGTCCGGCCTGACTCAACTTAATGACACCGGCCACGGACGTAGCGGATGCTGGTTCACAAAAGACGCCTTCCTCACTGGCCACCAGGGCATAGGCATGCAGAATTTCTTCATCGGAGACCATATCGATGGCACCGGACGACTCCTTCACCGCCGTGAGGGCCGATTGCCAACTGGCCGGATTGCCGATTCGGATCGCCGTAGCCACCGTCTGTGGCTCTTCGACGATATGGCCTAAGACAATCGGCGCCGCACCGGCGGCCTGAAATCCCATCATCCGAGGCAACCGCGTCGTCTGATTGGCCGCACGATACTCCCGATAGCCGTTCCAATAGGCGGTGATATTACCTGCATTCCCTACAGGAAGTACATGCATAGCCGGTGCATCGCCGAGATCGTCGCAAATCTCCATGGCCGCCGTTTTCTGCCCCTCGATCCGGAAGGGGTTCAGAGAATTGACCAACTCAACGGGATACGTGGCCGACAGCTCTTTGACGATGGTCAACGCCTGGTCAAAATTCCCTTCGACTTGAATGACCGTGGCCTGGTGCATCATCGCCTGCGACAATTTCCCCAGGGCGATCTTACCGGCCGGAATGAGCACGTACACGGCAATACCCGCCCTGGCCCCGTACGCGGCAGCGGAGGCAGACGTATTTCCGGTGGAGGCGCAAATGACCGCCCGCGCGCCCCCTTCGACAGCCTTGGAAATCGCCATAGTCATGCCGCGATCCTTGAAGGATCCGGTGGGGTTCATGCCTTCATACTTCAGATACAGATCAATCCCCGGAGCGATCTTCTTCGCAAGCCGCGCCGCGCGGATGAGTGGAGTATGGCCTTCGCCCAGCGTGATCACGGGTGTCTGGGCCGTGACCGGCAGGAACTTCCGGTATTCTTCGATGATCCCACGCCAACGAATCATAAGAGTCTACTCAACCATCCTCTCAGCAAGCCGGAGAGCCCCCTTCATTCATCCCGCCCTTCGACCCTGATCAGCGTCGTGGGCTCGGAGATGTAGGACATGGGGTTGATTTCACGGAGCGCGTTCTGAATGTCCCGCTCCTTTGCCATATGTGTCATGATGACGACCGGCACCGTCTGCCCCTCTTTGCGTCCCTGCTGCAACACCGACGAAATGCTGATCCCATAACGACCCAGGACTCCGGCAATCTGCGACAAGACGCCCGGCCGATCGACCACCATAAAGCGAATGTAGTAGAGCGAGGTTATTTCTTCCATCGGCCGCATGCGCAACGGCCGACGCTGATCGGGCTGATAGGATGCAGGCGGGACACGCCCGGCGGCATCTTTGAGGAGATTGCGCGCGATGGCCATGACATCGCTCACGACCGCACTTCCCGTCGGCATCGACCCCGCGCCCCGACCATACAGCACCACATCTTCGACGGCATCGCCCACCAGCTGGATCGCATTGTAGACACCGTCGACCTTGGCGATTTGGGAAGCCGACGGCACCATCGTCGGATGCACGCGTGCCTCGATCTCGCCCTCGGAGTATTTTGCGATCGCCAGCAGCTTGATGGTAAACCCGAACTCCTTCGCGTAGGCAATGTCGAGCGGCGTGAGCCCGGTGATACCTTCTGTGTAGATCTCTTTGAAATTGACAGGCGTGCCGTAAGCCAGACTGACCATGATGGTCAGTTTGTGCGCCGAATCAATGCCCGCCACATCGAACGTGGGGTCGGCCTCTGCGTAGCCGGCACGTTTCGCCTCCTCCAACACCACGTCAAAACGCTGCCCTTCACTGGTCATCCGGCTGAGAATATAGTTCGAGGTGCCGTTGATGATGCCATAGATCGACTGAATATTATTCGCAGCCAATCCTTCCATCAATGCGCGGATGACTGGAATTCCGCCGCCCACGCTCGCCTCGAAGCCGAGGTCGATGCCTTGACGCGACGCCGCGGCAAAGATCTCTTCACCATGCACGGCCAGCAAGGCCTTGTTGGCCGTGACTACATGTTTACCACGCTGAATGGCATCCAGAATCACGCGCTTGGCGAAGTCATAGCCGCCGATCAATTCGATGACGATATCCACCCGTGGATCCGTGACGACTTGCTGAATATCCGTCGTGAGCACGCCCGGAGGAATCGCAGTGCCGCGATCGCGCGTGATGTCGAGGTCCGCGATGCGAACCAGCTTGACGGGCACGCCCACCCGCCGACGAATCAGCTCAGCATTTTCGATCAGCACCCGAGCCACACCGGTGCCGACCGTTCCAAATCCGATTAACCCGACGCCGATCTCACTCTTCATGATTCCTGGTCATCCAAATTCAGCACTTTGCGGATCCCGCGCAAAGCCTGCCGCGTGCGATGTTCATTTTCCACCAGCGCAAACCGCACGAATTCATCTCCACCCTCTCCGAACCCGATTCCTGGCGACACCGCGACCTTGGCTTCCCGAAGAAGCAGCTTCGAAAACTCCAGCGATCCCATATGCCGGAACGGGTCCGGAATACGAGCCCAGACGAACATGGTCGCGCGGGGTAGTGCCACCGGCCAGCCGATACGATTCAGCCCGTTCACAAGCACATTGCGACGGTTTTGATACCGCTGCACGACTTCCTTGACGCAGTCCTGTGGGCCATTCAACGCCACCGTACTGGCAATCTGAATCGGCTGAAAAATTCCGTAGTCGAGATAGCTCTTCAGCTTCGCGAGCGCGCCGACTACTTCGCGGTTACCGACGCAGAATCCGACTCTCCAGCCGGGCATGTTGTAGGCCTTGGAGAGGGTATAAAACTCCACGCCCACATCCTTCGCTTCCGGCACCTGTAGAAAACTCGGCGCCTTATAGCCGTCGAACGCGATATCGGCATAGGCCAGGTCATGAATCACAATCACGTCGTGTTCCTTGGCAAACGCGACGATCTTCTTGAAAAACTCAAGATCGACCACGGCGGTCGTCGGATTGTGCGGGAAATTGATCACGAGAATACGCGGACGCGGGAGGGTTTGGCGATAGACACGCAACAGGTCGTCGAAAAAATCGCTGTCCTGCCGCAGTTCAATCCCGCGCACTTCCCCGCCGGCGATGATAAAACTGTACATATGGATGGGATAGGTGGGCGTGGGCGTCAGCACCACATCGCCTGGCCCGATCGTGGCCAGCGCCAAGTGGGCAATGCCTTCCTTGGAACCGATCGTCACGATCGCTTCGGTCTCGGGATCCAAATCCACATCGTAATTGCGCTTATACCAACCGGTAATCGCATGACGCAGCTTCGTGATCCCGCGAGAGGCCGAATAACGGTGATTCTTGGCCTTCTTCGACGCCTCGATCAACTTGTCGACGATATGAGGCGGCGTCGGCTGATCGGGATTGCCCATGCCGAAGTCGATGATATCCTCGCCCCGCTGACGCGCCTCAAGTTTCAGGGTTTGTACTTGTGCAAATACGTAGGGGGGAAGTCGTTTAATGCGGTAAAATCCGTCGCCGATCGCCATGAATTTGTCAGACTCCTACAGGCGGGTCCTCTGCCGAACAGATTCGGTCGCCATGCCTCTGAAAGGGGCGTATTTTAATGGAGGCCTCAAAACGAGTCAATTTCGCTACGATTGTCAGGACTTGGGCACGAACGCCCTACCGTGGTCACACTCAAAACAGTGAGGCTTCCCACAACCTGGCTCCTTGCTCCCCCATACCGTCTTCTGTTAATAATGCCTCAGTAACGAGAGAATTGTCTATGAATTTCGACCAGTTCCGAAATCTTTCTCCTATGATATGCAGGGAAATCGCGGAGGCGTAATGGCTCGACTGGGTGTAAATATCGATCATGTAGCGACACTCCGGCAGGCGCGCGGAGGGACCGATCCTGACCCGCTGACCGCAGCCCTTCTTGTGGAATTAGCCGGGGCGGATGGCCTGGTCGTGCATCTGCGGGAAGACCGCCGGCATATTCAAGATCGAGACCTCACCATGCTGCGGGAAATCGTGCGAACCAAACTGGACCTGGAGATGGCCGCCGACGACGCCATGGCCAAGATCGCCCTGAGCGTGAAACCGGATCTGGTGACACTCGTCCCGGAACGCCGCCAAGAACTGACCACCGAAGGCGGCCTCGATGTCGCCAACCACCGCGATCGCATTCAGAAAATCGTCGATCTGCTCCGGGACGGAGGCATCCCAACAAGCCTGTTTGTCGAACCGAGCCTCGACCAAATCAAGGCGGCGCACAAAATCGGCGCAGCCTATGTCGAGTTACATACCGGCCGCTACTCCAACGCCAAGCGGTCGAAGGAGGAAGACGAGGAATTCGAAGCCATTACCCAGGCAGCCAAACTGGCCTACAAGCTCGGCCTCGGCGTGAACGCCGGGCATGGCTTGACCTACAAAAATGTGAAACGACTCGCCAAGTTGCCCGAGATTGTGGAATTCAACATCGGCCACAGCATCATCGCCCGATCCGTCATGGTCGGATTGGTCCAGGCGGTGCGCGAAATGAAAGAATTAATAGCCTAATTCGAACAGCACCACGGCACGGGCTCTCAGCCTCGCCGCGAGAAACCGACCGGGAGTCACAGAACATATGATACCGATCGTAACCGCCGAGCAAATGCGAGCCCTGGATCAGCGGACCATCACGGAAGCCTCAGTGCCGTCCCTGACGCTGATGGAACGAGCCGGAGCGGGGGTCGTCACCCAACTCGAAGCCCGGTACGCCCCACTCGCCGAAAAATCGGTCATCATCCTCTGCGGCAAGGGGAATAACGGGGGAGACGGTTTTGTCGTCGGGCGGCTGTTACGACGAAAACAAGCCCGCGTCCACATCCTGCTGCTCGCGTCCCCCGACGATCTCAGTCGCGATGCAAAGACGATGTACCAGCGCTTTCTCCGGTCGGCAGGGAAATCGGCCGTCACAAGCCCTACTGACGTCGAGGCCATACAACGGCGGTTGGCGAGCGGCGATATTCTCGTCGATGCGATTCTAGGCACCGGCCTCTCCACCCCCGTCACCGGACTCTATCGTGATGCGATCGAGGCCATGACCGCCTCAGGCCGCCCGACCGTGGCCGTCGATCTTCCATCAGGCCTGCATGCCGATACCGGAGCGGTGCTGGGAGCCGCCGTACGCGCCGATCTCACGGTGACCTTCGGGTTACCGAAAGCAGGACTCTATAGTGGATCCGGCATCGATTGCGCCGGAACGGTTCGACTCGTGGATATTGGGATTCCCGCCTCGTTTGTCGACTCCGTCGGAAGTCGGCTGATGCTGCTGACCGATAGGGCCATGCGCGCGGCACTCCCCCCACGACGCCCCTCGGCACACAAAGGCACCTACGGCCACCTCGGCGTCATCGCCGGCTCGGTCGGCAAGACAGGCGCCGCGGCCATGGCAGCGCTCTCAGCCCTGCGCATCGGAACCGGCCTGGTGACGGCCGCGATCCCGTCGAGCGCCAATGATATTCTGGAAGCCAAACTCCTCGAAGTGATGACCCTCCCGATGCCGGAGACCAAAGCCCGGACCTTCGCGCGTTCCGGCTTGGAACGCTTGCTCGCGTTCGGCGGCGCCAGGGATGCCGTCGCGATCGGACCGGGCCTGACCACCCATCCTGAGACCGTCGAACTGGTGCAGGAATTCGTGAAGCGAATCGACAAGCCTTGCGTACTCGATGCCGATGCATTGAATGCATTGGCAGGAAAGTCCTCGCTACTGACCGAGTGCAAACGACCACCGATTATCACCCCTCATCCCGGCGAGATGGCCAGATTGGAAGCCGAGGCGACCACACAATCAGTCAATGAAGATCGTCTTGGCACGGCAACGAGATTTGCGCGGGAACGCGGCGTCTTTGTCATTCTCAAAGGGGCCCGCACGGTGATTGCGCGCCCGGATGGCCTGGCAGCCATCTGCCCGACCGGCAATCCCGGCATGGCCACCGCGGGAACCGGTGATGTCTTGACGGGCATGGTCGGCGGACTGCTCGCTCAAGGCTTGGCCCCTTGGGACGCTGCCTGTGCCGCAACCTACTTTCATGGTCTGGCCGGAGATTTGGCCGCCCAGCATCTCGGCCAAGCCGGCATGATTGCGAGTGATCTCATTCAGCACATCCCCCATGCCCTCGCGCAGACCACACACACCTAAGCCGTTGCCATCGTCTGCGGCACCTGTCGGCCCGCTACAGGCGGGGCGTCCCCCTGTCGGCAAACCGTGCCGTATGGTGCTTCGATCTCCACAACAGACACACCGCCTGGGCCGCTGCCTGGGCGCACTCCTCCAGGGCGGCGAAGTCCTCGCCCTGTTCGGTGAACTGGGAGCAGGCAAGACCTCGCTGGTCAAAGGCATCGCAGACGGACTGCTCGCCGAACCAACGGACGTGAGCAGCCCCACATTTACACTGATCCACGAATACCAAGGACGCCTTCCACTGGTCCACACCGATCTTTACCGGCTGACCGCCGCTCAACTCGAAGACACCGGTCTCAACGACTACTTAGACGGCCATACCGTCACGGCCATCGAATGGGCCGACCGATGGGGCGACGACCTTCCGGCGGACCGGCTCGATGTCCACTTGTCGCACCGCCCTCCGGCAACCCGCCGCGCAATTCTCACCGCCAGAGGCCCTGCGGCACGGCGTCTGCTGGACGCACTCCGCGCGCGCCTCTCCTCGGATCGCCCCACTAGAGCGGCTCGGCAAACCCGTGTACAATTGAGCCGGCCAAGGAGGGCCCCGCATTGATCCGATTGATATTGGTGGGAACGCTGCTGCTACTCGCGCTGTCGTTTTTTTTGCAGAACCAGGAGCAGGAAGTCACTCTGCGGTATTTTTTCGGTCTTCGATCCGCCTCAATCCTGATCTATAAACCGATTCTGGCGGCCTTCGGCGTCGGGTTGTTAGTGTCCGGAATTCTGCTGTTTCCGGCCTGGGTGCGCGGCCGCATCGAACTTCGGCGAAAAACCAAGGCGCTGCAGGAGGCCGAGGTAGATCTGGAACGCCTCCGGCAGGCCCTCGACAAAGCCGCCCGTCGCGTGGGGACGTCTTCGGACATTCCGGCGGAGGGAGAGCCTTCCGATGGGTGACGCCGACGGCACACCATTGATGCGGCAATACCGCGACATCAAGCAGGCCTATCGCGATGCCATCCTCTTTTTCCGTGTCGGCGATTTCTATGAAATGTTCCAGGAAGACGCGGTGGAGGCGAGCAAGCTTCTCTCCATTGCGCTGACATCTCGCGATAAATCCAGCGAGACCCCCATCCCGCTCTGCGGTGTCCCCTATCACGCCGCCACCAATTACATCGCGAAACTCCTCCGTGCGGGACGAACCGTCGCCCTGTGCGAGCAGGTCGAAGATCCCAAACTCGCCAAGGGTCTGGTACGCAGGGAGGTCGTCCGGCTCTATACCCCCGGCACACTCATCGACAGCGAATTCCTTCCCTCCACGGAATCCAACGTGCTGGCCGCGGTATCCGTGCGCCTTCGTTCCGCAGGGACTGGACTCAAAGAATGTTCCTACGGCCTTGCTACGCTTGAAGTCTCAACGGGAGACTACTGGCTCAGTGAGTTTCATGGGCCACAAGCAGAGGCCGCGTTGCGGGACGAACTGGCGCGCCTTGAACCGAAAGAATTGCTGTTTCCAGAGGATCTCTCCCCGGGCAAACTACAGTGGACTGCCGATCTGACCGGTCCCCGATGCTGCACGCAACCTGCAACCTGGTTCGACCAGGAGCAAGGTCGCATCGCGTTACAGGAACAGTTTCACGTACATTCCCTGGAAGCCTTCGGCTGCCACCTCCTCACACTGGGCATTCAGGCCGGGGCAGCGGTGTTGCGCTACGTCAGGGAGACCCAACCGTCGGCTCCGCTCGACCATATCCGTCCGCCACGCGTGAGACAGGATCGTGACGCCATGCACCTGGACAGCGTCACCATCCGTAACCTGGAACTCGTCAGGCCTGCCGGTCGCGCGGAAGAATCGTCGAACCAGTCCGCCTATACATTATTGGGCGTTCTGGATCGTACCGTCACCGCCATGGGAAGCCGGTTGCTCCGTGAGTGGCTCCTGCGGCCATTGGTCAACAGTTCGGCAATCGAGGTCCGACTGACAGCAGTTGACGAACTCAAACGACAGATCGACGCACGAGTTCGCCTCCGAACAGCCTTGCGAACCGTCCAGGACATTTCCCGTCTCTGTAGCCGCATGTCCCTCGGAGTTGCCAATCCGCGAGACGTCCTCGCGCTGAAGATTTCGGTCTCTTCGCTCCCCGCCATTCAGTCCGAATTATCCGCGCTCGATTCTCCACTCATCGCCGACCTGAGGTCGTCATGGGACAACGCTCAGGATCTCTACGAATTGATCGAAGGAGCCATTGAACAGGAGGCGCCCGTATCAATTCGCGACGGCAGCATCCTGAAGAGCGGCTTCCACCCCGAGGTCGATGAGCTTCGAAAGGCAAGCCGGGAGGGCAAAGGCTGGATTGCCGGCCTGGAAGCCAAAGAGCGTGAACGGACCGGCGTTGAGTCGCTTAAAATCAGATACAACCAAGTCTTTGGGTACTATATAGAAGTCACAAAGGCCAATCTCGGGAACGTACCGCCCGACTACATCCGCAAGCAAACTCTGGTCAATGCCGAGCGCTTCATGACTGCCGAGTTGAAGGAACTCGAAGAGCGGGTCACGGGAGCCGACACAAAACTGACCGCCCTGGAGCAAGCACTGTTCGAACAAATCCGGACACGACTCGCTGCGGAAACATCCCGTCTTCAGGAGATCAGCCGCCGATTGGCCACCCTTGATGTAATCGCCGCCCTCGCGGAAACCGCCGCGCTCAATCGCTACGCGCGACCAACCGTCGACGAAGGTGATGGACTTCATATTATTCAAGGACGACACCCGGTCGTCGAACGCCTTGAACTTTCCGGTGGATTTATCCCGAACGATACCCATCTGGATCTGGCTACCAGCCGGCTGCACATTCTGACCGGCCCCAACATGGCCGGGAAGAGCACCTACCTCAGACAGGTCGCTCTGATTGCCTTGATGGCGCAGATGGGGAGCTTTGTCCCCGCCACGGAAGCCCACATCGGACTGACTGATCGCATTTTCACCAGAGTCGGCGCCTCCGACAACCTCGCAGGTGGCCAGAGTACCTTCATGGTTGAGATGACGGAATCAGCCCATATCCTCAACTGCGCCACACCTCGCAGCTTGATCCTCCTGGATGAAATCGGACGCGGCACGAGCACCTACGACGGGCTGAGCATTGCCTGGGCAATTGCAGAATACATCCAGGATCCTCAGCGTCTCGGCGCGCGCACGCTCTTCGCGACCCATTATCACGAAATGACCCAATTGGAGAGTCTACGAGAAGGGATCACGAACTATTGCGTTGCAGTTCAGGAGCGTGATGGGAAGGTACTATTTCTGCGTAAGATTATTCGTGGAGGCGCCGATCGCAGCTATGGAATCCATGTTGCTCAACTGGCAGGTCTTCCTGAACAGGTGATACATAGGGCCAAGACCGTCCTTGCTCAACTTGAGTCCTCTTCGTCATCCGGACGGCCAGTGCAGGAGAACCAGCAGTCGCTTCAATTTGATGCCACGCTCCCGGCGCCTCATCCTATGCTTGAGGAGGTTCGCCAAATGGATCTCTTCTCCATGACCCCCCTTGATGCACTCAATCGGCTCGCTGAGCTGCAACAACGGCTGCTGAAGGAATAGTCTTTCCCGCGGCTTAGACCGTTCTTCCTTTGATATCCCAAATAAAAAGGCGGCATCCCTTCCGGAATGCCGCCTTCTCACTTCAGGCCAATGGCCTTTTACTACTCAGTGATGTCCACCACCCTGATTGTACTTCGCTGTCCAGGGAATCAGGTTGGCAAGCGGCTTGCCATTGGGCAATAACACATCATACTGCATCAATACCTTATCTCCATCAGGAGACTTCGGGGACGTGTTCAGCAGCGTCTTCGCGGCGTGGCAAGGAGCATCCACTTCCGTCTTCCCTTCACATTCCTTCAAACGAAGGGACGAGATGCTCTTTGGCTTACCCATTTCGCCGGCATTCTCGGGCAACTTCTTGACCGATGAAATCACGCGGCGATTCTGCTCGACTTCCTGGGCCACAAATTCCACGAGAGTGGTCGGGGATCCAGGAGGAACTTCCTTCGCTGCAGCCGGCCCGGAATGCGCACGCGCCATGGACTTCAACTGTTCCCACACATTCTTGTCAGCCGGATAAAATTTGAGGTTCTTGCCTGGGTGCACTCTCTGCCACCACAGACCGCTCTCGGCGTTGCCGCCGAACACAGCGATGTTGAGCCAGACCGCTTCATCGTACGGATCAAGAATGATGACACGCCCCTGCAGCGTGGTGGGCTTGCTCAGATCTCCCCACTCGAATCGTTCCTGGAACGCCTCAATGGCCAGCGCAGTGGAGGTAAATCCTACCACCAAAGCCACGGCAGCCATAAAGGTCCACCCCTGCTTTTGAAGCTTCATAATCACATCCTCCTTAAAGAAGACAAAAATGTCTCAAGAATGTCGCCTCGCGTATAAATTCTATTTCAAGACCTTAAATCCGGTAATGGTCCGACCGTCAAGGGTCACTTCCATCGCGACGAGTTCCTGCGATGCCTTGATGATTTGATCCATCAAACTCTTATCCTTCACAGACAAACGGACTGTGGTCGCTGCATGATACCAGCCGGCGTAAGGATTGTTCTTGTCCGTACCACCGGTGAATCCCCAGCCGCAGCAGGTAAACAAAGGATCCGGCGGCTTGACGTCCATTTGCGTTGAAGAGCGGCCACCGCCCTCACCAGAAGCTGGATCACCAGTATTCCAGTACTGGATGCCGAAGAGCAATTCGGTATCAGGATTGTCTGCCCATTGCGACCACACCCGACCTTTCAAAGTATTGGTGGGCTCACCCTTAAAAAACTTTCCGCTGCCCGTGGTGACTTCGCTCGGTCCGCCCCCGGCTGGAGCATCGGCCGCCAACGTAACACCGGCGGTCAACAAGCCGACAACGGAGGAGACTGCAAGTGCGGCTAGAATTCCGACCCTATTCATAACCCTACCCTCCTTGGAAAAATGATGACCAGAGAACCGTTGAATCACAGTATCCAAAAAAAGAGTTCAGAAAAAAACAAAAATCCAGAGAACGCGCTAGGAGGAGGAAGTGCGACGCACACCCCCTTTCTCTCTGCTTACCTTCCCCTGTAATGCAGCCGAAATAAATTCAGACTTATATGATGAAAACGCGGCCATGGTACTTAAATCCACCAAACGTGTCAAGAAAATGTTTTACCGAAATCCAACCATCATTACCACTTGAAATTAAGCGGCGTTTCAACTAGTTAGCCCTGTGATCGCGCTCAAATCACCGCAATTCACGGCTTGACCAGCGCGTGCACCCGCCTACAGATACCCCGCACCTGACCGGTTATGACGCAAACGACTGCAGACTCTTCGTCGGAATCGGGCCAAGTGCGGTAATTGAAAGACAGCGCTGATCGAGTAACGTTTGCGCCACCCGATACACTTGATCGGTGGTCACACGATCGATTTCCGCAATCATCTGCTCGAGCGACACGTGATTGCCCTGCGTCAATTCGTCCTTTGCCAACTTGCTCATGCGGCTGTGCGAACTCTCCAGGCTGAGCATCAGACTGCCCTTCATTTGATTTTTGACCCGGGCTAAATCTTTCGCATCGATTCCATGGGTCCGGAGCTTCTTCAACTCCCGGCAGACAACTTCCACGACACGCTCAACCTCTTTCGGGCGCGTACCCGCATACACCGTGGTCATTCCGCCATCGGAATAGGTGGACAAGAACGAATAGATCGAGTACACGAGCCCACGCTTTTCCCGCACCTCCTGAAAGAGGCGCGAACTCACACTCCCGCCCAACACCCCGTTGAGCGCATGCGCCGCATATCGATCCTTATGCCCGGCACTCAGACCCTGAAGGCCCAAGCACAGATGGACCTGCTCAAGAGCTTTGCGCTTAACCAGCACCCCACCTTTCACCTCAGGCGGACGACGGCTTGGCTGGGCGGCCACACCTTTGTGGGAGTCGGAAAAATACCGCGCCAACAACTGCTCTAAACGGCGCCAGGTAAAGTTGCCGGCCACCGCAACGACCGTGCGCTCCGGATCGTAGTGCGAACCAACGTACGACACCAGATCGTTCCGTCCCAGAGCTTGAATTCTCGGTGCCTGCCCCAGGATCGGCCGGCCCAAGGGATGGCTTCCCAGCGTATGCTTCATGTGAAGCTCTTGAACCAGATCCTCCGGATCATCCTGAACCATCCTGATCTCTTCGAGCACCACCTGCTTTTCTTTTTCGACCTCTTTCGACTCAAACCGGGACCGATAGAACAGATCCGAGAGCAGCTCCAACGCTGCCTCCAACTGTTGATCCAGCACCTTCACGTAAAAGGTCGTCGTTTCTCGGGTGGTGAACGCATTCATCTCACCCCCCAGCGCATCGATCTCGCGGGAAATCTGCGTCGCCGTGCGGCTGCGCGTTCCCTTGAAAAACATATGTTCCAGGAAGTGAGACAGCCCCTCTTCCCCCGGTTGCTCATCGCGCGATCCGACGTTGACCCATATACCGATCGTGACGGACTTCAACGTCGGCAACAGCTCGGCCACAATGCGCAACCGGTTATCGAGAACGATCTTGCGATACACGATCGATTATCCCGCGGGTGTTGGTTCGGTGGCAGGTGAACCAGCCGGTGCCGGCATGGCTTCCTTCCGGCTCAAGCGAATCTTTCCCTGCTTATCGATTTCCAGCACCTTCACCATCACCTGATCGCCTTCGGACACCTCGTCGGTGACCGCCTTGACGCGATGATGGGCCAGCTGGGAAATGTGCACCAAGCCGTCCGTACCGGGAAGCACTTCGACGAATGCGCCGAAGTCCATAATCTTGCGGACCGTTCCGAGATAGATTTTGCCGACCTCGACTTCCTCGGTCAGGCGCTTGATCATATCGATAGCCTTCTGTGCCGATGCTTCATCGGAAGAGGCAATCGTCACATCGCCGGTGTCTTCGACATTGATCTTCACACCGGTCTCCGCGATGATGCTGCGGATCATCTTTCCACCCGGGCCGATGACATCGCGGATCTTGTCTTGCTTGATCTTCATCGGGAATATGCGCGGAGCGAACGCTGACAGCTTGGTACGCGGTTCGGTCAACGCCTGGGCCATACACCCGAGAATGTGTAACCGACCCGCCTTCGCTTGAGCCAGCGCTTCACGCATCAATTCGGAGGTAATGCCGCCGATCTTGATATCCATCTGAAGCGCCGTCACGCCGTTTTTGGTTCCCGTGACCTTAAAGTCCATATCGCCCAGGTGATCCTCCAATCCGAGAATATCGGACAGAACCAGCACCTGATTGCCTTCCTTGATCAACCCCATCGCGATCCCCGCCACCGGCTCCTTAATCGGAACGCCCGCATCCAAAAGCGCCAACGTACCGCCGCACACCGTCGCCATGGAAGAAGATCCGTTCGACTCCAGGATTTCCGAAACAATCCGCACGGTATAGGGGAACTTGTCCTTGCCGGGAATAATCGACTTGAGCGCGCGCTCGGCAAGGGCCCCATGGCCGACCTCGCGGCGGCCGGGCGACCGCAACGGCCGTGCCTCACCCACACTGAAAGGCGGGAAATTATAATGCAGCATGAAGGTGCGCATGTATTCGCCCTCCAAGGCATCGATGCGCTGCTCATCGTCGGTTGTACCCAGCGTCACCACCGCCAAACTCTGGGTTTCTCCGCGGGTGAAGACTGCGGAACCGTGTGCACGCGGCAGGACTCCGACTTCGCAGGTAATCGGTCGAATGTCCGCCGGACCACGCCCGTCGGCACGCACCCGCTTTTCGAGAATCATGTTACGAACTTCTGTGTACTCCAGACCATGGAAAATAATCTTCACGTGCCGGTCCCGATTCGGCTCGTCCGACTTGAGCTTCGCAACCGTCTCGGCCAACACCTGATCCAGGCGTTCCTGCCGTGCACTCTTATTGGGGATGAGGATGGCTTCGCGAATCGGCCCGGCCACCAACGCCCGCACCTGCTCGGTCAATGCGGCGTCGATCGCCTCCTGCACCACGACCCGCTTCGCCTTGCCGACCAACTTGCGCAGTTCTTCGATCTTCGCGACGATTTTCTTAATTTCGCTGTGCGCCAGTTCGATAGCTTCGAGCATGGTCGCTTCCGGCAATTCATTGGCGCCGGCTTCGACCATCATGACCGCGTCGGCAGTGCCCGCCACGACGAGATGAAGATCACTGGTTTCCAGGGTTTCCAGATCGGGGTTCACCACGAACTGCCCGTTCACCCGACCGATCTTCACACCGGCGATCGGCCCGTTGAAAGGAATCGACGAGACCGCCAAGGCCGCGGAGGCTGCGATAATGCCGATGACATCCGACACGCCTGTCTTATCCGCAGACAAGACCGAGGCGATGACTTGCGTTTCGAAGTAATAGCCTTCAGGAAAGAGCGGGCGGAGCGGCCGGTCAATCAACCGGCTGGTGAGCACTTCCCGCTCGGAAGGCCGACCTTCCCGCTTAAAATAGCCGCCCGGAATCTTACCGGCCGCATACGTCTTTTCCTGGTAATCCACGGTCAGCGGAAGAAAATCCACTCCCGGTTTGGCATTTTGTGACGCAACGGCCGTTGCGAGCACAACAGTATCACCGTACGTGGCCCAGATAGCACCGTCCGCCTGCTTCGCGATGCGTCCGGTCTCCAGCGTCAACCGGCGCCCGGCCAGCTCAATGTCTACAACATGTTTCATCTATGGTCTCCTCCGTTTAAATCCCACAGATGCCCACAGAGATAAGTTCAACCGGCTACCTGCACATTCAACGATAGCCCCTGCCCTCGTCTGAATGTCGACCCGTGTCGTTGAACTTGTTTCAGTGTTCACCTGCGGGGGCAACACATGGTTCGGCCGCCACCCACGCAGGTGGCAGCCGATTCGCTCACACGACTACTTACGAATACCCAGGCGCTCCAGAATGGCGCGATACCGGGCTTCTTCAACTTTTCGGAGATAGTCCAACAACCGACGACGACGTCCGACCAACGTCAACAGCCCGCGCCGGGAATGGTGGTCTTTCTTGTGTAGCTTGAAATGTTCCGTCAAATACGTAATCCGGTTCGTCAGGATCGCAATCTGCACTTCCGGAGATCCGGTGTCCTTGTCATGCTTCTGGAAACCCTTGACCAATTCCGTTTTCACTTCTTTTACCAGTGCCATACGTCTCTACTCCTCTATTGAGTTCGCGATACTACCACCCTGTGATTCTTCTGTGACCAATACCTTCGATACAGCAATCGATTGCGCATTCGCCGCCGGCGCCTCGACATTCATGCCCTCCGGCATCGTGCCGATGGCTAATAACCGCCCCGCTCCGTCCTTGATGCGAATGGCCCGATTCGCCCCCTCAGAGAGAGGCGAGGACAGACCATGCCAGGCCAGCACTTCTGAGTTAGGAACCGGCATGCCGTGCAGGACCCGTCCGGCCGTCGCCGCTCCCACGATGCACGCCGGAAGTCCGAGCAGCGCTTGATCCAACGTCAGCATCGACGCCGCCAGCGTGCCTTGCTCCAACCGTGATTCGACTTCGTCCACCGTCAACGCCTGGTCCACAGTCAGCGGTCCCACGCGTTCACGAACCAACGTCGCCATATGACCGCCAACCCCTAACTTGTCCCCGATATCCGCGCAGAGCGTTCTGATATAGGTCCCTTTGGAGCAGGCCACCCGGAGTGTTACATCGGGAATCTGAATATCCACGATATCGAGGCGAAAGACGGTGACTTCACGAGGCTGTCGAGACACTTCTCGCCCGGCTCGCGCCGCTTTGTATAAAGGAACTCCCCCGACTTTCACTGCAGAGTACATGGGGGGAAGCTGGTGAATACGCCCCTCGAACTGTGCTACCACTTCACGGATACGGGCTCCCGTCAACGACTCAATCGGTGAGCGCAGGAGCACTGTCCCGGTGGCATCTTGCGTGTCGGTGGTTTCACCAAGTCGCAATCCGGCGAGATAGGTTTTGTCCCACTCCAGCAAATACTCGGCGATGCGCGTTCCACGCCCGACGAGCAACGGCAGGACACCGGTCGCCGCCGGATCCAGCGTTCCGGCATGGCCCAACTTCATGCCGCGCAACTTCCCACGAATGCGAGCCACCACATCGTGCGACGTCCACCCGGCTTCCTTGCGGACGTTCAACACTCCGTCCTGAAGCACAGTAGTCGCGCGTGGCTCCATCGAGGCGATCATGGTCATTTGCTAGACATCGGTGTGGGGGGTCTCTGCCAACATCTCTTCGTGGGATTGATCGCGGTGCAGTCCATCCAACAGCTCCAGGACTCGGTCAGCTCTAGGGCCACTGATGTCTTTCATAAAGATCAGCTCCGGCAGGTATCGTAATGCCAGACGCCGTCCCAACTCCGCCCGAACGAAACCGCTGGCCTTCGCCAGCCCGTCGAACACCAACCGCTCATCTTTATTCTGCTCCATGGTCGTCACAAAGACGCGCGCGATGCGAAGATCTTTGGTCAACTCCACATCCGTCACGGTAACCGAGCGGACGCGGGGATCTTTGATCTTCCGCATCAGGATGTCGGCCACTTCCATGCGAATCTGGTCTGCCACACGATCGGCCCGGCTGTACGTCGATTTGGTCATGACGCCGCCTTACAGCATCTCGATTCGCGAGCGCAATAGTTGGATCGCCGGCACGGACTGAATCAAATTCACCGCTTGATCCAACACCTGGTTCACATGCGCGGATTCATTTGCCACGCAGACCAACCCCAAAATTGCCTTCTGCCACAAATCCTGGTCTCCGACTTCCGCGACCGATAGATTAAACTTGTCTCGCAACCGGGTCTTCAGGCTCTGCAGGACCTGGCGTTTCTCTTTCAATGAATGCCCGTCGGGAATAAACAGCTCAACCGTGCAAAGCCCGACGATCATGCCCGATGACTTTGGGGAGACGCACCACGGTTCGCCGGCTCAAGCTTCGCAGCAATCTTATCGACGACGTAGGCCTCGATAATGTCCCCGGCTTTGAGGTCATTGAAGTTTTCGACCGTGATACCGCACTCATACCCCTGCTGCACTTCACGCACATCGTCCTTAAATCGACGGAGCGAGCCCAGCTTGCCCTCATACACCACCACACTGTCGCGAAGCACGCGCACACCGACGCTGGCCCTGGAGATGACGCCGTCCACCACGTAACAACCGGCCACCAGACCGGCCTTGGGGATGGTAAACATCTGCCGCACCTCGGCCCGCCCAAGCACACGCTCCTTGAGAGTGGGTTCGAGCAGGCCCTCCATCGCGGCCCGGATATCGTTGAGGGCATCGTAAATGATGCTGTACAGGCGTACATCGACACCCTCTCGTTCGGCCAATGCCGCCGCTTTCGGCTCCGGACGGATGTTAAATCCGATCACAATGGCCTTGGAAGCGGCCGCCAGGAGAATGTCGGTTTCCGTGATCCCGCCCACACCGGTATGCATCACCCGTAACTTGACCGCGCCGACCGGCATTTTTTCCACCGCAGCGGCCAGAGCTTCGGCCGACCCCTGCACATCGGCCTTGATGACGATGGGCAATTCTTTGACATTGCCCTCTTGTATCTTGGCAAACAGATCGTCCAGGCTCACCTTGGCCGGCCCGGCCAGATCTGCCGCCCGCTGCTTCATCGCCCGCTCCTGCGCAATCTCACGGGCAACTCGTTCGTCCTTCACAATGGTAAATAAGTCGCCTGCCGACGGCACGCCCGGCAGACCAATCACCTCGACAGGAACAGACGGGCCAGCCTCAGTCGTCTTGCTCCCCGTGTCGGTGATGAGCGCCCGCACGCGGCCGCTGAAATTGCCGACTACAAACGCATCCCCGACATGGAGCGTCCCGCTCTGCACCAGCACCGTCGCGATCGGTCCACGCCCGCGATCCAACTTTGCTTCGATCACCAGGCCCTTGGCCATGCGCGAGGGGTCCGCCTTCAGCTCCAACACTTCCGCCTGCAGAAGAATCATCTCCAGCAACTGGTCCAGACCCGTCCGCTGCTTGGCGGACACTTCGACCATAATCGTATCGCCGCCCCACGGCTCAGGAACCAGCCCATGTTCGGTCAAAGCATTCTTGACACGATCGATATTGGCGCCCGGTTTATCGACCTTATTGATGGCCACGATCAATGGCACTCCGGCAGCCTTGGCATGGTGAATGGCTTCCACCGTCTGGGGCATGACGCCATCATCGGCAGCCACAACCAGAATCACGATGTCCGTGGCCTTCGCGCCTCTGGCGCGCATGGCCGTAAAGGCTTCGTGGCCCGGGGTATCGAGGAAGGTCACCTGCTTGCCGCGAACTCCGACGATATAGGCGCCGATATGCTGCGTAATCCCTCCGGCCTCACCTTCCGCCACCTTTGTCAGGCGAATCGCATCGAGCAGGGACGTTTTTCCATGATCGACATGCCCCATGATCGTGACGACCGGAGGCCGCAAGACCGCATGCTCCTCACCCGATGATTGGGCGGCTTCTTCCAGCAACGCTTCCCCGACCTTTTCCGTCGACACTTCCACCCTGGTGCCGTACTCTTCGGCGATCAAGGAGGCCGCCTCCAGATTGATCGACTGATTGAAGGTCACCATTTGCCCCATCTCCATCAGCTTCCGGACCACGTCCGCAGGCCGCTGACCGATGAGTTCCGCGAATTCCTTGACGCTCACTCCTGCGCTTAATTTCACGCTTTTCTTTCTCGGTTTCGTGACTTCCGTTGGCGAGGCATGGTGAATATGCTTGGACCGGTCTTCACGCCGCTGCACCGGGATCGCCCGCAGATCTCCCCATCGAGTAGCGTCGTTCTTAAACTTGGCTTCATCTTCCTCACGGGTCCGCGGAGCCTTCTTGGCCTTTTTCAATTTTTCCCGCGCTGCCGCTTCGCTTTCCATGGCCTCCGTAGCTGCGCTTTTCTTCTTCGCCGTCGCCAGCGCATCCAGCGGAGGAGTCGTGACCGGAGGAACCTGGACCGGCTTGACCGGCAATTCCTCTGAAACCGTGACGACAGGCGGCTGGGGTACTGCCTCCTCGGGCGGGGCCGACTCAACCGGGGCAGCCTCAATCGCTTCTGCCTCATGGCTGGTCGCAGACGCTGCGACCGCCGCATCGGGCCCTGCAGGGACAACAGGCGCAAACGCCGCTTCTGCCGCCGCTAGGGACGCAGCGGCATCCTCAGCACCTTCTTCCCTCTTCTTCTTGATGAGGATCCGTTTCTTGTCCGGCTTTGGAGGCTCTTCATGCGCCGCCGCGTGCCCCCTCTCGTGAGACGTACCGGATTCTTTCGACGAACGAACCACCTTCTTCGCTTCATGCCCGCCGGACGCAGCCTCACCACTCCGCGCCTTCGAGCTCAGCTTCTCCAAGACAACGCGAACCGAATCGTCATCCAAGGCGCTGCTGTGGGACGCCACCGGAATCCCGAGCCGTTTCAATTCAGGAATCAGCTCCCGATTTTCCATCCCCAGCTGCTTTGCTAATTCGTACACGCGCATACAGTACCGCTCAGCTCCACCCGCTTAAATAATTGCCATTCAGCCCGTGCATGCCGAGCCGCTTCACTCCGCCTGTTGCGCGGCAGCCCGCGCTTCATCTTGCTGGCGCTGCGCCTCGGTTTCTTCGGCCAGGGCCGCCTTGATATCCCGATCCCGCTCCGCCTTCTCCTTCTCGTATTCGGTCGCGCTGATGATATCGATCTTCCAACCGGTCAAGCGTGCGGCGAGCCGCACATTTTGCCCGTTCTTCCCGATTGCCAGAGACAGCTGGGAATCGGCCACCACCACCAGGGCCGACTTCTTTTCTTCGTCGATTCCGACCTTCTCGATCGTAGCCGGATTCAATGCTTCGGCGATAAAAACACGCGGATCCTGAGTCCACGTAATGATGTCGATCTTTTCCCCGCGTAACTCGCGAACCACGGCCTGCACACGCGAGCCCTTGATGCCGACACAGGCCCCGACCGGGTCCACAGCCTTGTCCCGTGACGAGACAGCAATTTTGGTACGATCGCCGGGCTCGCGCACGATCGACTTGATTTCAACGATCTTTTCGCCGACTTCCGGCACTTCGAGCTCGAACATCTTCGCTACAAACTGCGGGTGGCTCCGGGAAAGAATGACCTGCACGTCTTTGGGGGTGCGACGCACCTCCAAGAGCAGGGCCTTCACCCGATCTCCACGCCGATAGGTTTCACGCGGGATCTGCTCCTGAATGGGAAGAATGGCTTCGGTCTTGCCGAGATCGACCAGAAAGTTTCGGCGCTCCATGCCTAGAATGATTCCGTTCACCAGATCGCCCTGACGAGTTGAATATTCCTTCTGAACAGCTTCCCACTCTGCCTCGCGCACCTTCTGAAAGATCACCTGCTTGGCCGTCTGTGCCGCAATCCGGCCCAACTCGTCCATCTCGATCAGAGAACCGATCTCATCGCCAACCTCCGCGCCCTCGTCATACTCGCGCGCTTCCTTCAATGAGATTTCCGCTTTTGGATTGGCGACCGTATCGACAATGATTTTCTTTGAAACGACCGAGATTTCGCCGGTCTTCGGGTCGATTTCCACCTGGATGTTTTCGGCCTGACCGAATCGTTTTTTGGCAGCGGTTTGCAATGCTGACTCGATCGCGCCAATGACCCTGGCCTTATCGATCCCTTTTTGCCGGCCGATTTCATCAATGACGGCGATCAACTCTCGGTTCATAGCTCACACCTCATGGTTAACGCACCACCCTGGCACCATCTGCCACTACGAGAACTCCACCTTCCGCCGCGCCAGAGCGATCTGATCAAACTCAACTCGGATTGTCTCCGTGACTTTTTTCTGCTGAATGGCAAGGGCGACCCCGCGGTCATCAACCTCAACCACAGTGCCCGCCAACCGCCACTGCGCCTGAATCGGTTCGCGCAACTTGAGCGTCACCGGCTTCCCGATCAGACGCCGGTAATCCTGCACACTCCGCAAGGGACGATCCAGTCCTGGCGATGAAATCTCCAGCGTGTAGGCATGCGGGAACGGATCAATGACATCAAGCGCCGGACTCAAGGAGCGGTGCGCCTGCTCACAGTCAGTCAGCGTGATCCCTCCGGGCTTGTCGATGAAGACACGGATTACGGTCCGGGGCCCCTGGCCGACACAAACGGCCTCAACCAACTCAAGGCCATGAGACTGCAAAATAGGAGTCGCGACTTCTTGGACACGAAGGTTCAGCGCCTCAGCGCGTTTCACCGACGGCTTCCCTGCCGACACTGCTCCCGCGTCACTCATAGAAAAAAGTTGCTCAAACAAAAAAGTGGGCCTTGGCCCACTTACAGCGCGAGAACCTTACCATGCCATAGGAGTGAAAGCAAGGGGCCGCTAGCCGACCAGCGCCTCGAAACGGCGAGACAATAACTGCGAAACAGGGCCAGGAGATCCGACCCCAATCGCATGTCCGTCGACACGCACCACGGACAATACCTCCACGGTCGTTCCTGTCAAAAAGACCTCCGACGCCGCGTGTAATTCTTCCCGAGTGACGAACGATTCCGTCACCGGGATACCTTCTTTACGCGCCAGTTCCAGGACGATCGCGCGCGTCACGCCGGATAGAATCCTGTGCCCTTCCGGCGCCGTCTGAACGACGCCGTTCCGCACCACCATCACATTACTGACCGACCCCTCCGTGACCATCCCCTCCCGAACCAGGATCGCTTCAAACACGTCCGCCTCCTTGGCTCGCTGCCGCGCCAGGACGTTGGCCAGCAGGTTGACGCTCTTGATGTCACAGCGTCCCCATCGAATGTCCTCGAACGACATAGCCTGAACCCCGGCGTTGCGGACGGAGGCATCCAGCGGGTGGAGTTCGCGAAAGGTCAGAACGGTGGTGGGGGCGGACGAGACAGGAAATGGATGATCGCGAGGAGCCTGCCCGCGGGTGATCTGGAGATAAATTTTGGTTTCAGGGAATTGGCTCAGCCGCAGGCCTTCTTGAATCAAGGACATCCACTGAGCCCTCGTATGCCCAATTGGAAGTTGCAACGCCTGGGCACTTCGTTCCAATCGAGCAAGGTGCGCTTCAATGGCGAAGGGCTGTCCGCGATAGGTGCGAATGACTTCATACACACCGTCACCGAACTGAAAGCCTCGATCTTCAATACTGACGACCGCATCAGCCAGCGGACCAAAGCGACCATTCACATACGCGATGTCAGGCATGACTCATTTCTCAGCACCGTTCGAACCTCAGGATACGGTCACGTAAAAAATCTGCCGGTCCTCTGCCGTGAATTTCCACCCCATCCGCTTTTCAAACACCAACCGGTGAGCTCCTGCGGCCATAGGCCTAAATTCAAACGTACGCTGCCCCGCGTCGACCGCATTGTTACTGGCAGTGCGAAGAAAATCGTCTTCGACCAGAGGCATGACGGTCGCGTCGTAGGACGGAACCCACAATTCGCCGCGGGTGCGATCCTCCCACAGCCGAATGTGAACCGATGCCCCCACTCTAGCCTTGATCGCCTTAGCACCCGGCTCCTGCTCTGCACCGGTGGGAACTGCCTTGCTTAATGGACTCATAATATTCTCATGCCGCTCCGCGGTAATCACTCACCCGGCTATACCTTGCGCCGCCCCCCGACAAACACCTGCCCGTCTTCCACCCGCACGTCATAGCTCCCGACACAGTAGCCGCCGCCATCCGTGCCTTGTCCGTTCCGGACATCGAACGCCAGGTCATGCCAGGGACAAGAGACCACATGCCCCTTCACTCGGCCCTTATTCAAGGGGCCGCCCTCGTGAGGGCAGGAATTATAGATCGCGTGAAATTGGCCGTCGATATTGAATACGGCAATGGCCCGCTCGTTGACCTTCACAACCTTGACCTGCCCAGGAGGAATCTCTTCGACCTTGGCCACGCACTGAAACCCTTCCATACACAACTCCGATTCCTTACATACGAAGCGTAAACTTGAGCTCCATTCCTGTCGTGATACCTGTGCGCCGGACGGAGCCCGCCTCGGCCTCGATGAGATAACGAACCGGTTCGGGCGGAGGCCCGTAGAGCGGACATGGATCCTTCTCGCAGGGCGGCACTTGCTCCAGGATGTGGACCACATGGTGACTCTCATCAATCCACACCATATCGACAGCGATGCGAAACTGCCGAGTCTGAACGCGATGCAAACCCGTCGACTCAAAGATATAAAGCATCCCCGTATCGACTGGCAATCCTTCCCGAAACGCCAGCCCGAACAGCAATTTCTCAGGGGTACTGGCCACTTCCGTTTCCATCGTCTTTCCATTGGGAAATTCCACGATGATAAGCTCGGACTCCTTCGGCCCCCCGAGAAACAGGCTCACGCTGACTAACAAAATAACCAACAGCACGAACGTCACAATTTTCTTGCGACGCTGCTCCGACTCAGCCGCACTCACGCGCTTCACCATAACCAAATGCTGCTGGACATGGATGCATCCTCATGTGATCGCACACGCGCAGAGCCGCATGTACATTGGGCCCAAAGCCCCATGACTTTCCGAGTGCTAGGCCTTCTTCCCGAGTCTCACTCTGTTGACTTGCCGAAGAACGGCGGCATAGAATGCGGACCTGTTTCGCCGCGAACTATGGTCGCGGCGGCACGAAATTGTCAACATCTTATCCGTCATTAAAGGAACTGAGAAGGAGGCACAGGCCATGGCGCTTCTGATCACCGATGAGTGTATTTCCTGCGGGGCATGCCTGCCAGAATGTCCCAACGAAGCGATCTTTGAAACCCGCAGCGACGCTGAAGGCAAGGGTAATCATGTCGGCGACGGCCAGGGAGTCGGTGACAACATTTATGTCATCACTCATGATCGTTGCACAGAATGCGTTGGACACTTTGACGAACCCCAATGCGCGGCGGTCTGCCCGGTAGACAATTGCTGCATTGCCGACCCGGCCTATCCGGAAACAACCGACGTGTTGCTGGAGAAAGCGAAGACCTTGAATCCAGACAAGGAAATTGATCCGGCTAAGGTATGGAGCGGGGTTCGAAACTAGTCAGTATACGTCATTCTTCTAATAGGTGACACCACGAAGGCTCCTCCGGGAGCCTTCGGCGTTTCTGCGCTGCACAAACAGCTAACTCCCTGGCTTTCACCGGCCGACGGCTGTAGACTTTAAGAGAGATGCGGCCTGCGCAGGCCGCCCATCTTCAAGGCGTTGCTGCATCCGCCTAATCGTCACCCTCTCAACGGGAGGTGCTCATGACACGCGCAAACCGCCTGATCTTATTCGCCGGCCTTGCCCTTGCCTTGCTCCCCCTCCACACCATGGCCGACACCGGAGACATCGGAGCCATCATCGAGAGCTTCGTCACGAAACAGTTTCCGAATGCAGCCAATCACTTCTGGATCGTCAATGACACGCAATGGGACGGAGACGAAATGATCGTGGACATGAACGCAATCGTCACCGAGCGGCGGAAGGATGCCCCAACAGCAAGCCGCTTCTTGCTCCTCATCGTAGACGGGAGACTCAGAGGCGTTCAGAATATTCCGCTGGACGCCGAAGCCGAATGCCAAAAGGAGCAGGAAGCCTAGGAAGGAAACATTGTATCGATACCAGCCGGCGATGCGCCTGATACAACAACGCCCCATCTGCATTGCTGCAGATGGGGCGTTGCACTATGCGTAGCTGAAAGGTCGACTACTTAATCATCAAGATCTTGCCACCGACGTGGGCCGGGTGCAAATGGCAGCGATAGCTCAGCGTATTTCCCTGGGTCGCATTGAACAAATCACTGGTTGGAACACCGATGTATTTTGTTTCACCAGGCTTCAACACCACTTCCGCCTTCAGCACAAACGGAGAAGCCGCATTCACAGGATCGGTCATCTGGAATCCATGCTCCGCGGCAGAGTTGTTCGTAACTTTCAAAACGACCGGACGGCCCGGACGCACCTTAAAATCGATCACGGTGACAGGCGGATACCACGCTTTCATATTACCGATTTCAACGGCGAACAATTCCGCATCCACAACCAATTCCTTAAACGGCTGACCGACGACGGAACCGGTATCCAAATCACCGATTTCGACACCGCCGGCTTGATGCGCATATGCGCCTGATGCCCCAGCCATCAGCATGACCAGGCCAAAAAACACTGCTACCATCGTCTTACCCATGACCTACCTCCTTAAAGAGATTAAGAAGAGATGCGATTAGGTTGGTGAATAATGACCACCGCGCGCTTGACCCTCTGTGCTAGATGCTCCGCCCAGGAGCCTAGCCGCTACTACTCGAAAATGTCCTAAATAATAGGCTGACGAGGGACACCTTATAGCATAGGGATTAAAAAGGAAGCAAGAAAGTTCTTGGGCGTCAAGCGGACCTCGCTCTCCATGACATCGCGGGACGGCCAAGAACTCGACTCCCTTATATAATTTGCCATTTCAGACAGTTACGGAAATCACTTCACGTCAGGCGACGTTTCTACCGCATGCGATCCGATCAGCAAATCGTAGGGCGTATAGTCGTCGGTCAAGGTCAGGCCCGGGGACCATGGCTGGGTGCGTCGCGCCGCCAACAAGGCAGTCGCTTCGGGTGGCAGCCGGCGGGCTTCTACTTGCGATTGGATACGCTTCACGACTTCATCATACGGGGTCGTGTCGATCGGAGCGCCGCCGAAAAAAATCAAATTCTCCGCCGTGGTTTGATGCGCCCGCCAAGGCCCTTTCACTCCAAAGGACTCGAGTGTGGGAAACGCCGTCTTCAATGTCTGCACCACCGCCCTCGCTCGCTGAAGATCTCCGCCACCTCCCGAGGAAGCAAGATTGACTGACACCACGCCATTGGGACTCAGTTTGCGTCTGAGTTCGGCAAAAAATTCGACCGTAGTCAGATGAAAGGGAACCAGATGGCGGGCAAACGCATCGACCCAGATCACGTCATAAGTCGCTGTCGTATCCCGCAAAAATACTCGGGCATCTTTGACGAACACATGATGATTGGCGGGAGGGTGATACTCGAAATACTCCTCGGCCATCCGAACGACGACCGGGTCAAACTCGACGACATCCAGCTCCAACTCCGGCCACACATGGGCCAGCCACTTGGCGATCGACCCGCCTCCATGCCCTAAAATGAGTCCCCGTTTGGGCGCCGGAGTCAGCGCGACCGCAGCAACCATGAGCTGACTATAGGGCAGAAAGAGCGTAGTCGGGTCAGACCGCCACATGACGGCATGCCAAGTTCGATCCAGTACCAGGTATCGGAACAGATCGTCGTCGCGGACGCGAACCTGCTGGTATGGACTATCCTCCTGGTGCAAGACTCCGGCGACAACCGGAGTCTGGCCAAACACATACCAGACCACGATGAGCAGACCAGTCAGGAAGAGGCCCGCCAGTTTCGTGATCCGTCCGCTGCCTCGCTGCAGCCACAAGAGGCCGAGCAGGACTTGAATCACTCCCAAGGATGCGACGAGCGTCTGAGTTCCTAACCACGAAAGAAGGAAAAAAGCGGTGCCCCAGGTCCCGGCCAGACTCCCAACGGTGGACAGCGCAATCATGCTGCCCGCATGACGACCCAGATACCCCATATCGACCACCGCTAACCGAAGCAATGCCGGCATGACACCGCTCAATCCGAATGCAGGAGGGGCCAGCAGCACACAAGCAGCGAGGCTTGGTCCCCATCGCGGGTCTTCAACAACTCTCGCCACCTTCAGAATCGTCACCTGTCCCATCCAGGACATCAGCAACGTCCAGGCGCCGGAACCGAGCAGGAGCCAGGCCAACACCGCCGCGACACGATACCGATCCGAGGCCCAACCGCCGAACGCATATCCTGAACTCATGGCCGCCAGGATGATCCCGATCAACGCTCCCCAGACAAAGAGCGAGTTGCCGAATATGGGGGCCAATAACCGACTCCCCAAAATTTCCAGGGCCATAACAATCGCGCCGGTCACCAGCGCGGTCACGAGCAAAAAGAGACGCGGAGTGGGATGTATCGCAGGACTCTGACCAGTCATTGAGGAAGAACCGTTGGATGCGTGGTGATACGGCGGCAGTATTGGACATAGTACGGCATCATGTTAGAGCGTTCCCCAATTCTTGAAGTAGCGAAGCAGGTCGCGTACGGAAATCATCCCCACCACTCGGCCCTCTTCTGTAATCACGAGATGCCGGATTCCCCGCTCGGCCATTACATCGCTCGCCTCATGCGCGGATTGGGCAATATCGATCGTCATGACCGGGGTGCTCATCACAGACCGGGCCATGACCTGTTCCGCGGCTGCGCCGCTGGCCATGGCTTTTCGGACGAGATCGGCCTCACTGACAATCCCCACATAGCCACCCTGATCGGCTACCAGCATCGCTCCAACACGGGCGTCGCGCAGTTGCCTGGCCACGGCCAACAAAGTGTCATCGGGATGGACAGTCCTCGTGATAGGACGCATCATCATCGCTAATGGTCGTTGGATGGGCCCGCCTGAACCTGCCATTCGCCAGCCTCTGCTTCGAAGAGGGCCGAATTCTACTGGATGTGCGCGGCAATCTGCAATTCGCCTCTTCCGCACCCCTGCCAAAACCTGCGTTATGTTTGCTCACTTTCGTACGCGTTGCTATACTACCGACTCTACACACGTACTTACCCACAGTTTCGACGGCTTATCTTCAGGAGGAGATGCTTCCATGCATATCAGCGTGATTGGAACGGGCTATGTCGGCTTAGTCACCGGTGCCTGCTTCGCGGAATTCGGCGTGAACGTCACCTGTATGGACACGGATGCGCGCCGCATCGCCAGACTCGAGAAGGGTGAAGTCCCGTTTTTCGAACCCGGTATCACCGAACTCGTCGCCAAAGGCATCAAAGAAGACCGCCTTCATTTCACCACCGATGTCGCCAAGGCCGTCGACAAAGCGCTGGTCATCTTCATTGCCGTCGGCACGCCCCCGAAATCGGACGGCTCAGCCGATCTGTCCTATGTCGAAGAAGTGGGCCGCGGCATCGCCAAAAACATGACCGGCTACAAGGTCATTGTCACGAAGTCCACCGTCCCTGTCGGCACCGGCGAAAAATTGCGTGAAGTCATCAAGGCCAACCAAACCGGCCGTTTCCGTTTTGACATCGTCTCCAATCCGGAGTTCCTCCGCGAAGGATCCGCCATTGAAGACTTTATGCGTCCCAACCGCGTCGTGATCGGCGCGGACAGTGAGCAGGCGGTCGCAATTATGAAAGACCTCTATCGTCCGCTGTACCTGTTGGAAACCCCGATTGTCGTAACCGACATCCCAACTGCTGAGATGATCAAGTACGCCTCCAATGCGTTTCTCGCCGTCAAGATTTCCTTCATCAACGAAATCGCCACCGTCTGCGAAAAGGTGGGCGCCGACGTGCAAATGGTCTCCAAAGGAATGGGCCTCGACAATCGCATCGGGAACAAATTCCTGCATGCCGGGCCGGGATTCGGAGGTTCGTGTTTCCCGAAGGACTTGGCTGCACTGGTCCAGACCGGCGAGCGCGTGGGGTACCCGTTCCAGATTGCGGGCGCCGCGGCCAAGGTGAACTACGAACAACACCTGCGCATGGTCGAGAAGGTGAAAGAGGCCTGTGGCGGCGTGAAGGGAAAAACGCTCGGCGTGTTGGGTCTGTCGTTCAAACCCAACACTAATGATATGCGGGAAGCCCCGTCACTGACCATCTTGAGCGAACTGATGAAGGAAGGGGCGACGATTCGCGCCTACGACCCGGCCTCGATGGAGGAGTCGACGAAACTGCTGCCGGGAATGGTGCCCTGCCAGGATACCTACGACGTCGCAGAAGGCGCCGACGGCCTGATCATCATGACCGAGTGGAACCAGTTCAGGAATCTTGATTTCGATCGGCTGAAGAAATCCATGCGTCAACCGCTTCTGCTGGATCTCCGCAATACCTATGAATCAGACCGCGTGGTCGGCTTCGGATTCCGCCACGTCTCGGTCGGTCGCCCCACCAAGAATCCGGCCGCCTAACCGGCGGCCGGACGGCTCACACTAACTAAGCAGCTTTGCAGGCTCGGCCTGGGCACCCTCTTTGGCCTTCGGCTTATAGCCCATCCGATCGAGCACTTTCATGATTCTCGTCTTTAGACGGTCATCGGCTTCGGCAAGTGCCGTGGCGAGAGGCTCGACAGCCGGCTTCCCGATCTTCCGGATGATCTCCGTGGCCGACTGGCGCACATCATCCTCCTCGGAAACCAGCAACGGCACCAGCGACGAAACCGCCGATCCGCCGATCTTAATCAGCGAATCGTAAGCCCGCTGCCGAACATCGCCGACCTCATCGCTCAGAGCTTCCACCAGCGGCACAACGGCGCGTGGATCTTTCAATTCGCCCAGCACTTCCGCTGCATACTTGCGATTGAGCCAATGGGAATCCTTGAGGTCGATCAACATGGCATCGGCTTTGGCCGCATTCGGGTCTTTGGCGCGAATCCGGAAGCTCTTCGCAATGCGCTTGCCGCCCTCCTCAACCACACGGATCGTCGCCCCATCGCCGGGCTTGATCTTGAGGAAATCTTCCAGGGCCTCATCGCCGACATCCAACACGACGGTCTTCCCGTCGTAGGCTAGCAGTTCCACCTCCAACTGCTTGGCTTCGGGATTGACGGCCACCACGCGTTCCGTCACCAGGTTGAACCCGTCCTTCTTGGTCCCGCCCTTTGGTCCGATCTGAATCAGTTTTACCGGTGCTTCTTCTGCCATAGTAGAGTTCCTTTATCGGGTTATGACGAGGTCGCCTGCTTCCATCCCAAACTCGCAAGGACACCTTCGACGGTCTCCTGCACCATTGTGTTTTCATCTTCCAGGAGAGGGAGCAGCGGCTCGATGGCCTGCTTCGCCCCCAAGCGCGCCAACGATTCGGCCGCATTCCGCCGCACGAGCCAATCCTCATCTTGCAGAGACTGGATCAACGCATCGGCGCTGCGTGGATCGCCGATCTTGCCGAGCGCTTCCGCGGCATGGCGCCGCACCATCCAGTTGGGGCCCAGTAGTCCGCCGATCAACGCATCGACGGCCCTGGTATCACCGATCTTTTTCAAGACCCGAGCGACGTCCTCTCGCACCGTCCCGTCGCCGAGCGCCTCGATCAATCCCGGCGTCGCGCGCGAGTCGCCGATCCGTTCCAGCGCCCAGACAGCCGCCGTCCGGACGGCCCCGTCCTTATCTTTCAGGGCCACCATCAAAGGATCCACCGCGCGCGGATCGCGGAAACGTCCCAGCGCATTCGCCGCCTGTTCGCGAATCGCCCATTCATCGTCGGTCAGTGCCTCCAGCATCTGATCGAACGCCACGGGTCCGATCCGCACCACAGCCGTCGCGGCCGCCTCGCGAATCACCACGTCTTCATCGGCCATCAGGCCGATCAACTGTGGAACGGCCTCGACCCCCATCTGCCCGAGGCTTGCCATCGCATGGTCCCGCAACGCCTCGTTGTCATCGCGTAGCGCGGAGATTAATTGTGCAATTCGCTCGGCATCACTCATGATCGTCCGATTCCTCCTGTCCGACCGGCTGTTCGCCTTCAAGCGCGGCCAGTTTGTCCGCGATGAGGCCCGCACTATAGGAAACGATGCCGTCCCGGTCGGTCCGCAACCGGTTGAACAACTCGTTATACGGACGCAACACCTCGACGTCCTTGATTTTCGCCAAGGCTTCGATCGCCATCACCCGCAGCGGCCTGATCGGAATCGCCTCGATATACAATTGCGCCGGACGCGGGTCTCCGATGAGCCCCAGCGACTTCACGGCATACTCTTTCACTCCGGTATCCTTATCCAACTGCAGCCGCTTCATCAACGGCTCGACCGCGCGCACATCCCCGATCTTCCCCAGCAAGTCCGCGGCCGCTTCCCGCACCACCCAATCGTCATCTTCCAGATACTCGATTAAAATTTCGACCGCAGGTCGCCCGATCCCCAGCAAATCCATGACCGTGGACATGCGGGCTTCCTCACGTTCGCTCGCCCCCTCCACATCGCGCAAGGCATTAAACGTCGCATCGATCCGGTCACGTATCGCCCCCAGCTTCTTCAGCGTGCGCACGGCGGTATCACGAACCGCGGGAGAGGACATGGCATCGATCAATCCGTTTGCCGAGCGCGGATCAAGCAAGTGTTCGAGGATTGTCGCCGCGGTCGTCTGCGCTTCGACCTCCGGATGGGTCAACATTTCGCACAAGGGAGTGATTGCGTTGGGGATCACGCCCAAGAGCTGACGGACCCGGTTCCGCACATCCTCATCGGAAGACTCGTGAAGATTGCGCACCAAACCCGCGGCGGTCTCGTCATCCAGATTGCCGGCCATCTGTTCCAGAGCTGAAAAAGCGGCTTGCCGGACGGTTTCCTCGGAATCCCGAAGCAAACCGACCAACGAAAGTCCGGCTGCCGGATCTTTGATCCGCGACAACATCGCCGCCGCTTCAACCCGGAGCGCCACATCGCCCGATCCTAACGCCTGCGTCAACGCCTGCACTGCCCGAGGCCCACCGGCTAAGCAGGCCGCTGTGGCCCGCATACGCCGCCACTCTTCCTCGTGGGTCAGTTCAGAAACGAGTGTCTCGATAGTTTCTTTGGACATCCTACAACCGGCGAGCACGTAATCCGTTGATTCGTGAATACGCGAGGCAAGCGCCACCCCAGCTCATCACTCCATCACTGCTGCTATGCTTTTACACTCGTCCCGGCCGCCAGCCGACAGCCGTCAACGTCTCTCGAACGTGATACCGAATATTCTCGTCCTGTTCCTTTGCCAACATCGGGAGCAGGGACGGAATCACCGCCGGGCCAAACTTGGCCAAAGCCGCAGCCGCCTCAGACCGGGTAATAGTATTCCGCAAGGCCACAATCAGAGAGGGAATAGCCACACCGTCGGCGATCATCCCCAACGCGCGAGCCGCCATCCCCATGATCGCCATCTCGTCCGTCCAGCCATCGGCACAAGGAGTAGCCGTATCACGAGGCTCACCCAGCGGCACCCCCTCGACAACGCGCCGAAGAAGCGGCACGGCACGAGAGTCGCCGATATGGCCGAGCGCCTCGACGGCCAGCAGCCGCAACCCCGGCTCCTTCATCACCGTCACCAGATAATCTACCGCGCGCACATCCCGGATCGCACCTAGGGCCCGCACCACATCTTCGCGAATCGCCGAGTCCCGCTCATTGAACAGCGCGCGCAGCAACGGATCGACAGACTCCGGAGACTTCAGCTTCCCCAACGCCTCCACGGCATGAAGGCGAACCAACCAGTCATCGTGCTCCAGGGCTTGGATCAACCCCAACACAGCGGCAGCGCCGATCGCGGCCAGTGCGCTGGAGGCCTCCTCACGAACTGCCTTGACCTTGTCCTGCAAGAGCGGCATCAAGACGCTGACGGCTTCGGGATCCCCGATCCGTCCCAGCCCCTTCGCCGCATGCATGCGTACGATCCAATCGCGACTCCCCAGGGCCTCGACCAGCGGGCGGAAGACCCGTGCATCGGCAATCGAGGCCAAAATGGACGAGGCCGCTTCCTGGACCTGCAACGCCGGATCCGCCAAGCAGCCGGCAAGAGCGGGAACCGACGCGGACCCGAGCGCGGAGAGCGACCCGATCGCCGCCTCACGGACAGCCCGGTCGGTGTCGCGGAGCAACTTCGTCAGCGGCAGAACCGCCCGGGCGTCGTTGAGCGCGCCCAGCAGGGTCGCAGCCTCTTCCCGAATCGCCCAATCTTCGTCCGACAGCGCTGCGATCTGTTCACTGACAGTGTCGGCCATGGTACCTCGGCCCCTGGTGAGGCCATCGACCTTAACACAGGATTTTTTGAGGGGTCAACGCAGGGTCGGCCATGCGACCTGGCATCGAACCGTCCCCGCGCATCTGGTCTAGACAGAGGAGAGTAGCCGGTAGGAGCGCCGGATCTGTTCATCCCGGGGAACGAATCCCAAGAGGAGGAAGCCCAGTGATTACCGCACCGATCCTTTTGCAAAATCTCCGCTCGGACCGAATCGGCCGATGTCGCCCAGCGGTCGATCGACACGAAGATTGTCGGCCTGGCTGGAGTCCACCGACGTCTCTTCATCCGGAGGCGTCCACCCAAGATGTTCCAGTGTCTCAACAACGAGTAACCGCAGAGAATCTTTAGCCGTCAGCCGCACGGAGGCGTAGGACAGGACGCGTTCGCCCTCGGCTTCAACTTCCGACGCTTTGGGATCATAGAGAAAGGAGATCAGCGGTTCGATGGCCGAGTCGCCGATCAGCACCAGCGCGGCTGCTGCCTTCTCACGCAAGACCCCGTCCTTCAGCAGCATGATGAGGTCGGGAATGACGCGCGGATCGCGGAAATGACCGAGCGCAGTGGCCGCCGCCTCCTTGATAAAGGCGTCTTCACTGACGATGCACCCTGGGGTCGGAGTGCCGTCCTGACGCACACCTTTTCCCTTGAGCGCCGCCAAGACGGCAGGAAGGGCTCGCGGATCGCCGATCATACCCAGCGAGGCGATGGCATGGCGCTTCACGGCACCGTCTTTCATTGCTTCCAATAGCCCGTCGATGGCGCGTGGATCGCCGATCATACCCAATGCAATCGTGGCATCTTCCCGCACGGCCCGGTCCGGATCTTTCAACGCCTCGATCAAGGCATCGACGACACGCGGCTCCCGCACCCAGCTCCGGCCGATTTGATAGTCTGTCGTCATCCCTCCCAATGCACGAGCCGCATGACAACGCACGACGAAATCTTTGTCCTTCAACGTCTCGAGCAACAAATCGACGGAGGGCTGTCCGATCGCCACCAGGGCAATACCGGCGGTTTCACGGACGATCTTGGATGAATCACGGAATAATTTCACCAACGCGGGAATGGCTTTCGGATCGCCGATTTTTCCCAGCGCTTCCGCGGCGGCACTCTTCACGGCACCGTCGCGATCCCGACAGGCAAAGATCAGCGCATCGACGGCGCGCGAATCATGGAGATCCCCGCAGGCCTTGGCCGCATGCTCCCGAACCCGCCACCGCTCATCCTTCATCGCGGCAAGCAGCCGATCCAGCTGGCCCGCGCCAAGCGAGACCACGGCCGCAACTGCTTCATTGCGAACTTCCATGATCGGGTCGTTGAAGAGCACGATCAGCGCTTCGATCGCCTTCGGGCCGCCGATCCTAGCCACGCCCCATCCGGCACGAGTCCGCACAGACCAAAACTCATCGCTACAGGCGCCGATGAGCGCATCCAGCGTGGCCGGGTTCGCTAACTCGGCGAGGGCTTTCGCCGCCTCTTCACGTGTTGCGTCGTCCGCATCTTCGAGGGAATCCAGCAGATCATCGAGTGCCTGTGCCATCACCCACCTCACTATTCCCGTAATAGGCATCACGTTGACCGCCATGGGGATAGGTGCGTTTGCACCGTACCACCAGGGTCTGAGTCCCGCGGCCCTCCACACATTGATCGAGTGACTTGGAGTATTCCAGTTTCCCGTCCAAACTCACCGTGAAGGGGAAGTCGAAGGTAAAACTGATGAACTTGTATTGTCCCGGCTTGAGCTTCAGCTCGCGCGTTTCGGTTGTCCGGTAGGCATCCGAGGTCTCCGGGTCTAAAACCCAGAGCGGGGGCGTCACACCGGGCACCTGCCACCAGGATTGCGGCACCAATGGAGTCGGATCGATCGTAATCGTATGTTCTTTGCCGTAGGCAGGGGGCGGACCGGCCGCCTGGAGCCGCCCGGATGGCCCCAGAACCAATCCACACGTCACGGCTACGATCCAGAAAAACACCTGCGGCCCGGCGAATGCTGTGTGCGATGATGAACGCATCGGTCCTCTATTGCAGGAGTGGGCTGACGGGAGCAGCAGCGAATGCGGTCTTGAAGATTTCTTCGACCGGGTGGCTCTCCCATTCGGTATACGTCGTGAGTCCGAGCGCGCGCATCACCGTCGCGCCCGTATCGATAATCGACACCGGCTGGCGAATCGAATGCCCAGCCTTGATGCCGACGCCTGAGGCAATCCATGGCACCACCGGAACATTGCCGGCCTGCTCACCGGAGACCTCACCGGCCGAGAATTGCGTCTCCCCGAAGGCACTCAGCGAGGTGGCAAACACGGTGGTCCGCTTGATCAAACCATGTTCCCGATACAGATCGAGTACAGTCCCCATTGCCTTATCGACCGCCTTCAACGCGTCTTTGTAGGCAACAGATTTCCAGCCCTGCGCCTCTCCGACACGCCCGGGAGCCGGCAGATGGACCACCAGGAGATGCGGCAAGGCCGGAATGGCATGACCGTACCCGGAACCACTCGTCGCCTTTTTGAAATAATCGCGAACGTAGCCGACGAGACGATCAGGATTACATTCGGCCCGCAACGGACCACACATTTGATAATCCGTATAGGGCTCCGGCTTCGCGAGCTGATACAACGACTCATCCATATAGAAAATGGCACTGTCCCGGCCGCCGCTCAGATCCAGATAATCAAACACCGTCGGCGCGCGAGGATAGCCACGACTGAATTCAAAGACGTTCCAGGTGATCCCATGTTTGGCGACCGGCATGCCCGTCACGAGCGAGGCCATCGTCGGCAACCGGCGCGCAGGGGCCACTGCAGTAGCAGACCAGGTCACGGCCCCGTCCTTCACAAGGGACGACAACACCGGCATCGCGCCACTCTTGAGCGATTCCTGGCCAAATCCTTCCAATACGAAGAGAATCACATGTTCTGTGACACCTGTCTGAGCGGGAGTAGCCGCTTCGCCCCCGCCGCGTGCCGCAAAGGCAACGGATTGGGACGAGGGCGCCACGAGTGCCAGCCCCAGACCGACGACCATGCAGAGGGCCGCCGCGACTGTCATCATGCTGCGAATACGACTCATAACCTGCCCCACCATACGATCTTTTGAGAAGCGAAGAGAAAGTACCTTAGCATGCTGTTTTCCGCGAAGGCAAGGCGCGAACCCCGCCTCTCATAGCGTCTTATCGGGATCGATGGTATCCTGATCCGGTCAGGTCCACTCGCTCGACAACCACGCTCAATCAGGCGCTCCGCGGTGGTGAGGCGATGCCCCCAAACCGGTTCAACAGCGGCTCCCGCTTCATCCCCCACACGTCCCCGCGGGCTCGATCGATCCACCGTTTTATCGGCCTGCTTTCTATCGCCCTGTCCCTGCTCCTCACCTGCCCGAGTCCAAGCCAAGCTGAGGTTCGAGCCGTCACCGGAACCGGCGAACATCGAATGAACGATCACGAATCCAAAACAGACGGGATCAGATTCGCCACCGAGCAGGCGAAGAAGCAGGCGTTGGAACAGGTCGCCTCGTATCTTGAAAGCGTTACGGTTGTGAAGAATCTAGATGTCACCCGGGATGAACTCCGCAGTTACACCGCCGGGATGGTGCTCGTCCTCGATCACCAAGTGACGACCACCTTGGACGGAGAATTCGTTGTGGTCCGCGTCGAGCTCACTGCACAAGTAGACACCGACGAAGTCGCCCAGGCCATTGCCGCCTTACGGCGGAACGAGGACGCGCGCGAGCAGTTGCTTGCGCTCCGACGGGATGTGGAATCGTTGCATCAGGAACTCGACGCAGCCAACGACGCCCTCGCCGCAGCCCCTTCGCCCGAACAGGTCCAAAAACTGAGCCACGAACGGAACGAGTTGCTCAATCGCGCGGAGTCCGACGCAATGGTCGCCCAAGCCTGGACCGACTGGGTGCTACTCGCTCCGTTCGCACAACCCGCTCCATCCGCCGGCCTCGCGCAAATTCACGCCCTCCTTGGGCTAGCGAGTCGGCTGAATCCCGACAATCCCCACCTGGCCATCGCGCAGCAGACCGTGGGAACGAACGCGCCCCCGGCGCCGCCGCAACCCCGGCGGCCGCCCGTGCCACATACCGTTCCGTTTTTGCCGGGCTACGCGGTCGTCCCGCAACAACCGGCTCAACCAGGCGCAATTCAAGTACCGGCGCAGCCTGGAGCACCGCTGCCGCAGGGGAGCCGCGGCACGATGCCGACCTATCGACAAGTCCCTCCGCCAACCGGCCGACCGGCAGCGCGCACGCTCCATACCTATCGATCGGGAGTCGACCAGGCCGCTCCTGCTGCGGAACAACCATCGATCAATGCACCTCGCGGAACCCCGCCGGCGATTATCTATCAGGTACCGAAGAAACCGGTGCCCATCCCGATGCCCCCTTCGCAACAGGTCCACGGGAACGAAACCCATCAGGGAGGAACGCAGTAATGAGGTTGACGGCTGGACCCATTCGAGCGGGATGGTGGCCTCTCTACGCGCTGCTGGTCGCATCGCCCGCACCGGCTGCAGACCTGACACCACCGGCCGTGCGCGATCACGCAGACCGGACCTTCCAGCATCTCCACCTGCAAGGGCGAGCGGAATCGCCGACCAATGTAGCCCAACCAACACCCGCGCAGGCGGCATCCAGCTCAGAGGAGTTGCTGACCGGCCAGGGGCAGGGCGACCTGGGCAAAGGGAAACTCGTCTGTCAGCGGGTCTCTGAACTGGCAGCCAGGGCCGACATTGCCAAACAAATCCGCGTGCTGGTGAAGGAACATGCCACCGACCGCCTGCGGGAACGCACCGGTCGTGAGGCCGAGCAGGACATTGAAGTCGTGCGAGAGGAAATCGTTCAGGAATATTTGCAGGGTGTCCGAATCGTCGAACGCCACACGGACGAAGAAGCCAAGACCTGCTCAGCGACGGCCGTCATGCCGAAGCCTCGCCTGTCCGCACCAGCATCCACGGAATCGAACGGCCGCGAGTCGGCAGCGCATCGCTGAACCACCTTCCAGGTCGAATCCGAGGTTCCTCCATTGAACTTCGCGCTCCGTTTCGGGTAAGACAATCTTCCCATGCCGATCGAAAACAATTTTCAGCACGACGAGCTCTCCCGCAAAAATCCGGGCGACCGGCTGACCTACGCGGACTGGACGACGCCGCCCGACGCCGACTCTCCGGCCTGGCAGGAGGCGATGAGCCAGCTCGGCCAGAAACTGTCACAAGCCGGTGTGCGGCTGATCATGTTCCTGCATGGTGCCATCCCCGGAACCGATGTCTTCGGCTTAGGACGGCTCGATGAAGTGGGCGGGCTCAAGCGAGGCTATTCACGCGGCATCTCAGGCCTGGATTCGCTCCTCTCCTTCATGCGGGAAGGCACGAATGGCATCACCCCGCTGCCGGGCGGCATGAAGCCACCGCTGTCCAACGATGAGACCACGAAGACCCTGCTCGACAGTCAGATCGGCGACGCGGGAAACTTTACGACCACCACGGTCGAACATTGCCGGAAAGCCCTGAATCAGAAACTGACTACACCCATCACCTGCATCCGGGAGCTCTGGTCCGGCGAACACCATCACCTGGGCCGCGCTCTGGCTGCCTGCCGACTGTTGGACCGCCTGCGCGTGCTCGTCGGCGAGCAGCATCTGGGCCCCGGCGACCGCATCCTGATTCAAGCCCATGGCCAGGCCGGACTCGTCCTTGCGCTGGCATCAAATCTCCTCTGCCCTTCGCCGATCACGGGACGAAAGACCCTCTTCGATCTTCTCCTCGCCGCGAACCCACAAGGTCAAGATGCGCAGGCCATTCAGCGCATCGACCCGTTATTGACCAATGGCACCTTGCTCAATGGCGTGGCCCTCGACATCGTCACCTTCGGCACACCGGTGCGGTACGGCTGGGATCCGTCCGGCATCGGCAAACTGCTCCACGTCGTGAACCATCGCAATCTGCGCACCGACGGAAAAACCTGGCTCTCCAAAATGGATCTACCGCAGATCACCGTTGAAATGCCGATCGCCTGGGGCGGCGACTATGTGCAGGAACTGGCCGTGGCAGGCAGCGATGCCCTGCCCGCTGAGAATGCCAAAGCCGCCAATAAAGCCGTGTGGGAATTGCTGGAACCCTACGATGGATTCGAACGCTGGGTGGAATGCGCCAGACGCGCCGGACGGTTCCCGAGCGAAGGTCAGTGCCTGCTCGTGGACTACAAAGACTGCACCAGCTCAACCAATGTCCGCGACCACTACTACGGCCACGCCGCTTACACCCGCACCAACGCGATGCTCTTCAACTTCACTCAGATCGTCAGTCGGCTGTACCCATAAGCCTGAACGCTGACCTCGCCTGTCCGTGGTAACTTCACATCGATGCCTGGTGCCACCCTTTCGATGAGAGAGAACCGCGGCAGAGCGCGCCTTCCTGCTTGCTCCCCACCAAGTCGTCAAGTAGACTCTCCTTCAGAGTCCGTTTTTGCTCGGAGCCCCGGTTATGTCACCATCACCTCCATTCCCTGACAGCATACGTATTGCCGATAATTTGCGCCGCACGGTCGAACTGACGGAGTTGGGGCTGGCCTTGCGTCAAGCCGTGATCGAGCAGCGGAATGTGCCGGGCGCGAGTGAGGGAATCGCACAGGTCATGCACGAAATTCGACTGGCCAAAGAGCAAGCATGGCAGCAGAGCCAATCCTAGTCCGAGCGTTCTCAGACCTCATCAACGACCTACCGACCCGCCCACGGTCTGGGTTTTATTCTCGAAAGACTGCGTGCGCCATGAACTACGGCGAGAACCTGAATGTTCCCTCGCCTGACGCGATAAATCAGGCGATAGCCTTCCACTAATAATTCACGGATCTTGGATCGCTGGCTTCAGGCACACGACGCCCGCTGGTTGGGAATGGGGCAAGTTGTTCGACGGACATGATGAGACGGTCTATCAAGGCCTGGGCGTACTCGGGAGAGTCTCGAGCAACGTACGCCTGAATATTTTCCAAATCTGCAACGGCAGGATCGGTCCATTCAAGTCGGATCATCTTTGCAGGAAGCGCTTTTTCACATCCTCATGACTCATGACCTTGCCCTCCTCGGCGGCCACCACCCCTGCCTCGATTTTTTCCTGACATAGATCTCATACATGATGTCATCCCAGGTGGCCTTCTCCGGTAAACTCTTGATCATTTGAAGGGCCTGTTTCTTGGTTGTCGGCATAACACTCTCTCCCTACCCAAAGGTTCTGATTCGAGTCTAGGCGCGGCGTTTTTAGCTGTCAAGGATATGACCTAGGACAGAACATCGGAAATTTCAAACATGATGGTCAAAAAGGCTGTCCAGCAACGCCGCAGGGGAGGCGTGCGAACGAGAACGATGCCGAGGAGAAGCGCATCTTGGTGCGCTGGGGTCGGGCGGGTAAGATTGTCGTCTTTTCACCATCCTGCTAATACGGCATCTCGTCGTCATCGAACCCGAAATGATGCCCGATTTCGTGCACGACCGTATCGCGCACTTCCTGCACGACTTCTTCCTTGGTTCGACAGAGGCGGAGGATCGGTCCGCGATAGATGGAGATTTTGGCCGGCAGTTGCCCGCCCGCCTGGAAGAAGGATTCCTTGTCGAGAGAGAGCCCTTGATAGAGGCCGAGGAGATCTTCGTCCTCCTCCATCTCCAGGTCGGCGCGCACTTCGGGAGAGGGTTCTTCCTCCACCACCACGGCGACGTTGGTGATGAGCTTGGCATATTCGTCGGGCAGGCCGTCCAGCGCTTCCTGCACTAAGGTCTGGAACTCAGGCTCAGTGACTGACAGCGATGCTCGCCTCCGTCCCATAATGATGCGCTCTGGAACTCCCCACTCGACTCCCGCTTTACGGGTGGGCGACTCGCCAGTTTAACCCCACTCCCAGATCGACCTTCAGCGGAACCGAGAGACCCAACGTCGCGCCGGTGGCTTCCATTTCGGCTTTCACAAGCTGTTTCGCCTGTTCCAATTCCTGGTCCGGCACTTCGAAGATCAACTCATCATGGACCTGGAGGATCATCTTGCAGCGAGGCAGTTCGTGTTGCAGGCGTTGATGGACCTTGATCATGGCCACTTTGATCAGATCGGCGGCCGATCCTTGAATCGGACTATTGACCGCCATGCGCTCACCGATGCCGCGCTGCGAGGGATCGCCGCCCTGCAATTCCGGAATCGGACGGCGGCGGCCGAGAATCGTCGTCGTATAGCCCTTGGTCTTGCCGTCATCGATGTTGCGGTCCATCAGCGCCCGCACCGCGGCGAATTTCTCAAAGAACGTTTCGATGTATTTCTTGGCATCGGCTTGGGAGACCCCGATGTTCGACGCAAGACCGAACGGGCTGATGCCATAGACAATCCCGAACACCACGCTCTTCGCCGCGCGCCGCATGTCACGCGTGACCTCTCCGGCAGGCAGGTTAAAAATCTCCATGGCCGTGGCCATGTGAATATCTTCGCCCTTCTCGAAGACCTGCAGCAGGCGAGGGTCTTGCGAGAGGTGCGCCAGAATACGGGGCTCGACCTGACTGTAATCGGCGCAGAGCAGTTGATGACCCGGCGGAGCGATAAAGGCTTCGCGGATACGCAAACCGTAGTCACCTTTCACCGGAATGTTCTGCAGGTTGGGATCGGTCGAGGATAGCCGCCCCGTGGCCGCCACTGTTTGGTTCAGCGAGGTGTGGAGCCGCTTGGTCTCGGGGTTGATCAGTTGCGGCAAGGCATCCACATAGGTCGATTTGAGTTTCGTCAACGTTCGATAGTTCAAAATTTGCGCCGGCAGGTCATGCTGCGAAGCGAGTTGCGTGAGGGTGTCTTCATCCGTGGAGTAGCCGGTTTTTGTTTTTCGCAGCGGCTTCAGGCCGAGCGTTTCGAAGAGCACGGTCGCCAGCTGCTTCGGTGAGCCGATGTTGAACTCACCGCCGGCCAGACGGTAAATGCTGCCCACCATCTGCTCCAGCTCACGCTCTAGCTCTTTGCTCAAAGCCTCCAGGCCCTCGACATCGAGCAGGAAGCCATTGCGTTCGATTTCGGCCAGTACCGGCACCAGCGGCATCTCCACATCTTGAAAGAGTGACAGGCTTCCCTGCTCTCGCAGCCGCTCGCGGAGCATCGGAGCCACCTTGGCGGTCACGGCTGCCGCCTCCCCGGTTCGACGAACCAGATTCTCATCCACATCGAACAGGGATTGCGGGCCCTTGCCTGAATCTTTATGTTCACCCGCACCCAGCTGATAACTCAGCAGGTCCATGGAAATCGCTTCCAAGGTATGGGCCCGGCGATTCGGGTTCAACAGATAGTCTGCCACCATCGTGTCGAAATAGGGCCCCGGCATCTCGACACCCTGCCGATGAAGCGCGAGCAACAGCGGTTTGAGATCCTGAACGGCTTTCAGTTTGTTCCCGTCTCGCAGATACTCAACGAGTGGCTGCGGCCAGTCACGCGCCTCGCCCTGCACGAAGGCCGCGTTTCCATCAGACCGACCCAACGCGCAGCCTTGAATATCGGCGCGCACCCCCGGCTCACCGGTCAGGACGCAGGCTATGCCCAACATCGCAACTGCCGGCTGCTCCTTCAGAAACGCGTCTGCCGCGACAGCATCATGAATCTGTTCGACATCAGCCCCCAATCGATTGTGCTCAGGCGTCTCTCCCTGAAAGGCCTTCGCCAGCGTCATGAACTCCAGCTCGCGCAACAGGCTCACCAGCGTCTCAGTCTGCGGCGCCTTCGCCTGAAAATGGGCCGGGACAAATTCCAGCGGGCAGTCCAGCTGAATCGTCGCGAGCTGCTTGCTCATCCGGGCCTGCTCGCCCTGCTCCAATAACAAATTCTTGGTTTTTGCCGGCGTGACTTCTTCGACTCGCCTCAGTAGTTCTTCGATCGTGCCGAACTGCGTAATCAATTTGACCGCAGTCTTTTCGCCGATCCCTTTGACGCCGGGAATGTTGTCGCTGGTGTCACCCATGAGGCCCATAATTTCGACCACACGTGCCGGCTCCACGCCGAAGCGCACCTGCGAATCCGCTTCACCGAACCATTTGTCTTTCACCGGATCGTAAATACGCGTCTTGGGGGTGAGCAGTTGGAACATGTCTTTGTCGCTGGTGACGATCACGACGTCGAGGCCTTCGACTTCGCCTTTTCTCGCCAGGGTGCCGATCAGATCGTCGGCCTCGTACCCCGCTTGCCTGATGACCGGTAGAGACAGGGCCTCCACCACACGATGGATGTAGGGAATCTGCGCGCTCATGCCTTGCGGCATAGGTGGCCGTTGCGCCTTATAGTCTTTGAACGCTTCATGGCGGTGGGTCGGGCCCTTTTCATCGAACACCACAGCCACATAGTCCGGCCGATGGTCCCGCAAGACCTTCAGCAACATCGTCGTGAAGCCATACACCGCATTGGTCTGCAGACCCTTGGAATTGGCCAGGGGCGGCAGGGCAAAAAACGCCCGATAGATGTAGGCGCTGCCGTCGATGAGATAGAGTGTGGGCATAGCTGAGATACTGTAACCGGTGGAGCAACACGCAGGAGTCGAACTTACCGCAGCGCTCTCAATCCGGTGCAATGATGAGCGGCGGTTTGTCGAACTTGGCCCGCATGGCGTTGATGGTGCTGAGAACGGTGGACTGCCCCACGATCTTGGCCTCCACCCGCCGCTTGCCTGGGAATTCAATCAAGGAGAGGCCGATCAACATCGTCAGGACGCCCTGTCCGGGCAGAAACAGCATGAGAAAACCGGCGAACAGAAAAATCGCGCCCACGACATTCTTCACCACATGACCAATCACGCGAAGGATCGGATGATGGTTCTCCATCCAGGGGCGCGGAGTGCGGACATCAAAATAGTCCGCCGGCAATCGCATCAAAATGATGGGAATCGCGATCAAGGTCCCCACGAACATGAACACGGAGGAAACGGCAAACCAGATCAGCACATTCGCCGGCACGTAGGATTCGATCTGCGTCAGGAGTTCGCTTATCACCGGCGCATCCTAGCATGGGGCTTTGCATGGCGGAAAGGGTGACGAAGCCAAGCCGGTTTACCTTGCCTGCTCCGCCGGTTATAATTCCGCACCATGCCGCCGATGCGACCCTGCAGCGCACGACCGTTGAGAGCCTGGCTTCAGGCCTCCGGCTTAGCCGTTCTCGGATTCGCCCTCTCCTTGTGCCCCGTTGCGCTCAGCAGCCACGCAGCTTGGGCAGCTGATGGCACCACTGAGTCGGAACTTCAGATCGACATCACCCGGATCGGACTCGGCAAAGAAGTGGTGATTACCAAGGGCCGGAAAGAATGGTTTATGCGGGTCGAGGTCACACCGGAAAACTCCGTGGTGGTGCGACAGGAAAAAGAAGGGGAGCGCTATCTCCTCGACGAGAGCGAGATGCACGATCGCGCCATGACACCCGCCGAAGTGGATGCGGCCATCACCGACTTTGTGAATAGCGTCAAAACCAGACAGAAGGTTCAGTAGCCGCCATGTCGGGTAAACCCAAGTTCGTCATCTTTGCCCACAACGCCACCTACGACAAACTGCACCAGGTCGCGACCCTCGGCCTCACCGCCGCCGCCATGGGTAAGGACGTCATTGTGGTGTTGCTGTTCTGGACGATTAAGAAACTCTCAGAAGGAAAGATCGACGAGATCGACTTTCCACCCGAATATGCCGCCTCGGCAGAACAGGTCGCCCGGCTTCTGAAGGAGAAGAAGGTCCCGAAGATCTCCGAGATGTTCCAGGAAGCACGTCTGGTCGGGCACTTCCGCCTCATTGCCTGCAGCGCGGGTCTCGAATATATGGGAGTGGAAGCGGGCGCGGTGGAACGCAACGTGGACGAAGTGCTCGGTCTCCCCTCCATCCTGTCGCTCACTGCGCAGGCGGAAACCAAACTGTTCATTTGACCAGGTCCTTCGTATCCCGTTGTTCGTATCTCGCTGAGAAAGTGGTGGCTTGGGGCGTATCGGCGCTCCACGCTTAACGACTTTTCGTCACGCCGACACGATCGCAATACGTCGCAATCTTGCACTGGCTACACAACGGCGAGACCGGCTGGCAGAGGTGCTGTCCGTAGGGCACAAGCAGATCGTTGAATGTGATCCAATACTTGCGCGGAAGTTTCTCGCGGAGGGCCGTTTCCGTTTCATCGGGACTCTTGGTCCTGACGTACCCCCATCGATTGCTGATCCGGTGGACGTGAATATCGACGCAAATCCCCGGCTTTTCATACCCGACCGTCACCACCAGATTGGCCGTCTTTCTCCCGACTCCCGGCAACGTCAGCAATTCATCGATCATGTCCGGCACCCGACCATGGTACCGCTCAAGGAGCTGGGCACAGATCTGCTGAATCTGTTTGGCTTTTGTCCGATAGAACCCGACGGGATAGATGGCGCGCTCGATGACCGGAATGGTCAGCGCCTGCATGGTCGCCGGTGTGGACGCCAAGGCGAAGAGCCGCTCGCTGGCTTCGGCTGTGGTCTTGTCTTTCGTGCGCAGACTCAGGAGGCAGGAGATCAACACCAGGAACGGATCACGGCCTGACTGTCTGGCGACGACGCCGACAACCGGATCGGGCCAGCGGGCGATTTCCCGCTTGACCGTTCGGATGGCGGCGTGGATCTCTTGCGCCTGCATGAATCTGCCGGAGCGGGGAATTTAACTGGGAATGGTCGAACTAGTCGTCGGAGGGAACGAACGCCTGACGTCTATTCGGGCCGTCTCTTCGCGAGCCACTTCTGCCGGCGGCGCTGAGCTTCTCGCTCCTTCGCCTTCTTCCGAACGCTCGGCTTTTCATAGTAGCGGCGGCGCTTCAGTTCGCGGAACAATCCTTCGCCCGCCAATTTCTTCTTGGCGACCTTCAGGGCTTTTTCGACGTTGTTATTGAAAACCTTAATTTCCATTGTCAGCTACCTTCGACTCTCTTTCACCGAAGTTTCAGAATATTCAACATGTTTTGGGCCCACGAATCGAAGGGCGGAGTGTAGCATAGCGATTTCGCATCCACAAGCATTTGTTCCGCAACGGAGAATCGCTCCCGAATCGAGGCAATAAGTAGCTGATTTGGTTGAATTTTCATGTTCTCCTCCACCATTCCGAGGCACCCGTCGATGACGGCATCGGCGAGACGAAGGCCCATCTTCAGATCCGGTTGAAGCTCCGGTTTCGTGTGCGTCAGGAGGCCCCGCAGCAATGGAATGAGTTCACAGGACAACTTCACAATTTCCAACGGCGTCTCTATCGCCCCCAGCAAGTTCGATGAGAGTTGGAGCGGACGGTCAGGATGGGTGATCGGAAGCTTTCTCGCCTGGAGTACCCGTGCGTAGGCATCTCGATCCGCTTGCGCCAACTCATGAAAGCGGGTGCAAATTTCGGATAAACGCGTTTCAACCGCACGCGCGCGAGTCAGCTTTGCCACCATCATCCCCAACCCGGCCGCAAACGCCGCCGACTGGGCCCCCGCGCTGCCGCCGGTTTGTCCCTGATGCTCCGGCATCTTCCCGTCCGGCGCCCCGACCTTCGTGGGCGACGGCGTCTGCTCCTTCATCGGCTGCGACGCCGCCATCCGCCCGATTGCCTCCCGCGATTCGGGACGGTCCAATCGCGATTCCAGCACCTGCCGTCCATCGAATTGGTTGAGACAGAGGGCCTGCTGCGCCGTCTCCATGAGCGCCTGTTCGGGCACCAACCCGACGATCTCTGTGCCCGCCACCTCCACACCACGAGCCGCCGCTTCCCGCTGCACCGCCGCAAACACGACATGGAGCGGGGTCTCTTCATGGTTCGTCAGGTTCATCGACACCTGTACGAGTTGTTGGCTTTTCAGTTCCACGCCGATCGCTTTGACGAACGGGAGCCCGCCGCTAGACTGGCGCACCACCTTGGCGATGGCCTTGGCAACCGACAGATCGCGGCTCTTCAGATTCACGTTGAAGGCGATCAGCGGCCATCGCGCTCCCACCACCGTGGCCCCGGCCGTCTGGTGCAGTTGCTTCGGGCCGAAGTCCGGCACCCACGCAGGGTCGCTTGCCATCCGATCCGCCAGTCCCTTCAAGCCACCCTTACGAATCCACTCCAGCTGTCTCCGTTCAGGCTTGGTCGCCGCCTGTTCGTATAGAAACACCGGGATTTTCAACTCATTTCCGATACGCTGGCCGACCATGCGAGCCAGTTGCACACAATCCTGCATACTGACGCCACGAATCGGCACAAACGGCATCACATCCGTCGCCCCGACGCGCGGATGTTCGCCGTGATGGTTTTGGAGATCGATCAACTGGGAGGCCATCCGCGCCATCTGATAAGCCACCTCGGCCACCGCGTAGGGCCGGCCGGCGAAGGTCACGACGGCCCGGTGGTGGTCCGGATCCTTCGTTTCATCCAACAGGACGACACCGGGCACTGAGCGGACCACTCCGGCTAACGCATCGACGACCTCGGAGTTCCGTCCCTCGCTGAAATTCGGGACGCATTCAACAACCTGGCTCACGACGTTCCCTCTCTCACTCAACCCGGTCCGCCCCGCTTACCCTGAAAGTCCGAGACAACAAAAAAGCCGGAGGCTGGTAATCATGCCCTCCGGCTTTACTGAACTGGACGGCCCCGCGTTCGCGCGCCTGTCGCTGCCCCTACTTGGTTTTCTTGACGAAGGCCTTATAGATCCGCTTGGAAGCACTCTGCTCCTCTTCGAGCCCCACCATTTCGTGGCCGGTCGTCTCGCACCAGGCCGGCATATCCTTCTTGATGCCTTCATCGTCCGACACGATTTCCAGCACCTGACCGGTCGTCAGTTCCTTGATTTTCTTGGACGTCAGAATAATCGGCATCGGGCAAAAATACCCGAGCGTATCGAGTTTCACATCAGCCTGCATCGTGCCGCTCCTCAGCCCCTCGCTTAAATAAACAGATTGACGCTGCCCTGCTTGGCCTCGGCCAAGTAGGTGGTCACACCGGCAAATTGGTCGATCCCGTCGATCAACGTATCTTTCGTGATGCCCATCAGACCCATCGTCGTCGTGCAGGCGATGAACCGGACACCGAGGTCCAGCGCCATCTGCATGAGCTCCGGCACGCCCGGCATACGATTCTGCTTCATCACCACTTGCATCATCTTCGTGCCCAACCCCCAGAAATGAAAACGCGAGAGGGGCAACGTATCGGCTCCGCCCTTGTTGAGGAACCCGAACATCCGACGCAGCCAGTCAGACGCGGAGCTGCTCGCGCCTTTCTTACGGATCGTATTGAGGCCCCAGAACGTAAAGAACACCGTGACCTGCATGCCCATCGCTGCCGCGCCGGTGGCGATGATGAAGGCGGCCATGGCTTTATCGAGGTCTCCGCTGAGGAGCACGATCGTGACACGATCCGCCTTCGACTCGCGGAGTTCCGCCAGCGCAGCCGTGGGCTCGATTTGTGCGGTTGTCATGCGGGTACCTCGCCTCTCGGAGTCTGGAAATGGAGTCGCGTGCAATGGAAATTGACTATAGTCTCCGCTTCTTTTTCTTGTCAAGAAACGCGGGATCAGAAGCGCGGCTTGGCCGTCAGGATCGTGCCGCCTTCGCCCTAGACTGCCGATTGCTTGACCTGTTGCGGGCCCGCCGTTATAGTCCATTCGGCGGCGAACATCTCACGCACCGCGCCAAACCCGGCGACTGCATCACTCATGAGCACAGACCTCATCACCGAACTCAAACCGAGTAAGAGCGCCCCGCTCTTCGGCTTCTGGTATCCAGCCACCACAAGCACGGCTCTGTCAGTCGGCCAGATGCAAACCCAGGTCATGTTAGGACAACCGATTCTCGTCTGCCGTGACAAGCAGGGCCAGGTGGCGGCCATGCGCGACATTTGCCCGCATCGCGGCATGCCGCTTTCGTTCGGACAGTTTGATGGAGAGCGCGTCGAATGCGCCTACCACGGATGGCAGTTCGATACCTGCGGCCGCTGCCGCCATATTCCGGCACTCGTGGAAGGGTCCCCGCTTCAACCGGAAAAGATCGGCATCACCTCGTATCCCTGCCAGGATCAGGACGGATATGTCTGGGTGTTTCTCCCTGATCCGCAACAGCCGAAACAACCGGTTCCGGAACTCCCGCGTCTCCCGCTCCCGTCCGAACCCTATCGCATGATCCAGATCTCGACGATTCTGGACTGCACGATCGACGACGGCATCGTCGGACTCATGGACCCGGCCCACGGTCCCTTTGTGCACCAGAGCTCCTGGTGGCGAACCAAAGCCAGCATGCACGATAAAGCGAAAACCTTCGAGCCCATCCCGAACGGGTTTCGCATGGTTCCCCATGCGCCGTCGAAGAACAGCGGACCCTATAAGCTCCTCAACCGGCTCTACGGCGGGCCCTTGACGACGACCATCGACTTTGTGCTCCCCAATCAACGCTTCGAGTTCGTACAATGCGGTTCGATGTACGTCTCTTCGCGCGCCACGGTCACGCCCGTGGGCGAGCAACAATGCCGGATCGATTTTGCCGCGGCCTGGAACATCCTTCCCTGGCTGCCCTTTGCCAAGCCGCTGTTTCGTTATTTCGCCAACATCTTCATGAAGCAGGACAAGCAGGCGATGGAGCGGCAAGCCGTGGGGCTGAAATATAAACCGGCGCTCATGCTGATCGATGACGCCGATACGCCCGCCAAGTGGTACTACAAACTGAAAGCCGCCCATCTCACCGCCGTCCAAACCGGACGTCCCTTAGACCATCCGCTGAAAGACCGCGTGACGCTTCGCTGGAGAAGTTAACCGACCGGGTTATGTGAGTTGGTGACTCGTGCCGTGGTTAGGCTCGTTCAAGAGCGCCATGGCCCGACGAATCTGGTCGCGGGAGCCGAGCAATGTGACGACGTCGCCGGCCTGCAGGCGCACGGTTTCAGACGGATTTGATTGGGTGACCTGGCTGCGAGTCCAGGCGATCACCGATGCGCCGGTCCGTGGGCGAATGGAGAGTTCTGTCAGCGACTTTCCTACTGCCGGAGCCTCGTCATCGATCCGGCAGGTTTCCACTTCGACATCGGTCAACGTCCCCCCGCGGAGATGATGAGCCAGCTCCGGCATCTCGCTCCGCCGCAACAACGCATACCCTTCTCGCCTGATTTGCTCCGCTTTTCGTGCCACGAATTCCTGCGGCAAACTGTAGGTGCGCAGCACCAGGGCAAAGATTTCGATCGACGTTTCGAACTCTTCCGGCACCACATCGTCCGCACCCAGTTGATGCAACTCTTCCAACTCTCTCAAATAGCGCGTCCGCACGACGATGTGGAGCTTCGGATTTAATCCTTTGGCCACCTTCACCGTTCTCCGGGCCGTGAACGGATCGGACAAGGCCACGACCAGCACTTTGGCGTCATCGATCTTCATATGCCGAAGCACGTTGGCATTCGAGCCGTCGCCGTAGTAGATCGGCACGCCATGACGCGCCTCGCGGCGCACCGTTTCGCCGTCCAGGTCCAGGGCCACATGCGGGATTTCGGTTTCGCTCAATACGCGGGCGAGGTTTCGACCGTTGAGCCCGTAGCCCACAATAATGACATGGTCTTTGATCCGGATCTGGGAACCTTCCAGCTGCTCGACATGCGCGGCGGTACGGGTCGGCATCCAGCCCCGGACGCGCTGCATCGCTTCGATCCGTCGCCCCAGATCGGGCGACCATTGCATCAAGAACGGCGTCACCACCATGGTCAACACCGACACCGCCAGAAATAACTGATACTGATCGCCGGTGAACAAACCGGCATCCTGCCCCTGTTGCGCCAGGATGAAACTGAATTCGCCGACCTGCGCGAGCGCCACCCCGACCAACACCGACGATCTGGGCGGAGCCCCGGCCGCCACCATCGCCCCGCTCCCGGTGATCAGTTTTCCGACAAGGACCGCCAGCAAGAGGCCCAGCACAATGAAGGGATGCTCCAGCACCACCCGCATGTCCATCAAGACGCCGATCGACACGAAGAACAGGCTATTGAAACTGTCACGGAAGGGCAGGACCTCGGCAAGCGCCTGATGGCTGTACTCGGATTCAGAAATGACCAACCCGGCGATAAACGCACCGAGCGCGAGGGAAAGTCCGCCCAGCGACGTCAGCCAGGCAATCCCGAGGCAGAGCACGATGATCGAGAGCAGAAACAGCTCACGGCTTCGACTCCGCACGATATGACGCAGGAGCCGCGGCACGAGATACCAAGCGGCCGCAACGATCAACCCGACCACAATCGCCGCCTTGACCAAAGTCATCAGTACCGTCCCCATCGCACTCCCGCTCGGAGTACCCAGGATCGGCGTGACCAGCATCATCGGAACGACGGCAAGGTCCTGAAAGATCAGAATCGCAACGGTGGCGCGACCGTGAAACGAATCACTCTCCCCCTGTTCTGAAAGGGCTTTCAGCACGATGGCCGTGCTGCTTAATGAGAGGAGAAAGCCCCAGAAAATCCCCTGTTGATACGAGAGACCCACCGCCAGAGCTCCGAGCAATGCCAGGACCAGGACGCCCCCCGTTTGAACCGGCGCGGCAACCATGAGAATGCGCCGGGCAGCCGCAAAGTGCGCGGAGGAAAATTCCATCCCGATCGTAAACAGCAGCAACACGATCCCGATCTCAGCCAGGACCTGCACCTGCGACACATCGGGAATCAGATGCAACCCATGGGGACCGATCAGGGCACCGGCCACCAGGAATCCGGCGATCGACGGCAGGCGAAATTGATGAAACACGAAGACCACCGCAGTGGACACCGCATAGATCACCAAGAGATCGCCGAGAACTGCGTAGTCACTCATTGTGTCATGTGAATGGGATTGTGGTTGCGAACGGGTCTCGACACGTTGTCGTGACGCAGCATACCGTAGGGACCTCGGCGGGACAAGGAGTTCCGCTTGTCCGACCACCCGCGCTCGGGTAGAGTAGCGCGCACCGCGTAGGACAACATGAACCAGGGAGGCCGCTCTGCGCGCCATCATGTTCGACTTCAACGGCGTGATCGCCGACGATGAAACGCCCCACCTGCGTTGCTTTCAGCAGGCGTTGGCCGAAGCGGGACTCAGCCTGAGCAAGGAGGAATACTACGGGACCTACCTGGGGATGGATGAACGAACCTGTGCAGCCGCATTACTCGAAAAACGGGACGGAATGTGCGACCCGGCGATTCACGCCGGGATTATCGAACGAAAGGCCGGCTTGTTCCGCCAACATACCGCCCTGCATAAACCGGCATTGTTTCCCTGGGTCACCGGGTTCGTGCAGCGCGCAGCCACAGCGTACCGTCTGGCAGTGGCATCCGGCGGCCGACGAGAGCAGATCCTTGCCGCGCTCACCGGCACACCCATCGAACAGGCGTTTGAGGTGATTGTGTCCGCGGATGACTGCGCCGTCGGCAAACCGGACCCGGCGATCTATGAGTTCACCCTCAGGCAGCTGAACGCACGCATGCCCCGCCCACCCTTGCTCAAGGCGAGCGAATGTCTGGTGATCGAAGATTCTCGGGCGGGAGTTCTGGCAGGCCTGAAGGCGGGCATGCGCGTCCTCGCCGTTGCGACGACCTACCCGGCATCCCAACTAGCGGAGGCGCACCTGGTCTTTTCAACGCTGGATGGAGTCGACCCGGCAGACCTCGCCCGTCGGCTCTTTTAGTCACTTAAACCGGAATGGATGATTCAGGCTGTAGTGCAGCGACGCAACCGGCAGGACTTAAAACGGAATGCGAATACCCATCTGAAACTCGTTCGGCATCATGCCCTTGCCCAAGCCTAACGAATCGCCCAAGAGGTTTTGCTGTGGAACTCCCGGCATGGGACCGAGGGCTCGATCCCGCTCCGTCACGTATCCCCCGCCGAATCCGGCCCCCACATACGGGATCAGGGTCTGTTCGCTGACCTGCACACGACCACTCAAGGTGGGCGTCTGCCGAAAGAGATCGACTTGCCTCTCGCCCGTTGCAGGGGCCTGGGACAAGACGTTCGATGATTGGCTGCGCAACTCACTCCAGGCCGCTGTCTCAGTCGAAGGCGCTTCAGCCAGTGCAAGACCTTGCCCGGCCAGCACCAGCCATCCTGCTGCGACTAACGACAGAATCATTCCATTTCTGCTCATGTCCACTGACGCCCTTTGCATAGAGAGGGGAGCTTTATTTCCAATTTACTCCATACTCTCAGCCACAACAAGTCCCGACTCAGCATCCCGGACAAGTCGGCTCGCAACGGCTCGAGACGCCGCGCCGCGCGACTCATCTTAATTGGCCGGGACGGATTGATTGCGCCTATCGACAGCAGAATGGAACCGCGTCGCAGAACTGCAAGGAGGAGGAACGATCCGCCACTGGCGGGAACCCCGGAACATCACATTCACACGACCGAGTAACCAGAGGCCATTGCACCCGTCGTCACGCATCCCTCTGCATGGATAGCGTCAAACGCGTGCACGGGTTCAAGGAACTCTACTGGCTGTTGTCGCAATACGCGATCAGGTGGGTGTCGGAGGTGGCCGAGTGGGCCTGACGAGTTCCTCAACCACCTCCCTGGAGAACCGCTGCAGGAGCACGCGCTCCGCATGCCATCACACTTTGTAGTACTCCCGATACCACTGGACGAAGCGGGCGATGCCGGTCTCGATAGAGGTCGCGGGCTTGAAGCCCGTATCACGCATGAGATCCGCGACATCGGCATAGGTCGCAGGCACGTCGCCGGCCTGGAGAGGGAGGAAGTTCTTTTGGGCTTTCATGCCCAGCGTCTGTTCCAGAACCTCGATAAATCGCAGCAGTTCGACCGGCTGGTGATTGCCGATGTTGTACAGCCGATAGGGTGCGGAGCTGCTGCCGGGGTCGGGGTTGTCACTCGCCCAGGCCGGGTCGGCTTGAGCGGGCCGATCAAGCGTGCGCAACACTCCTTCGGCGATATCGTCGACATAGGTAAAGTCACGCTGCATCTTCCCGTGGTTGAACACGTCGATGGGCTTTCCTTCCAGAATCGCCTTCGTAAAGAGAAACAATGCCATATCCGGACGGCCCCAGGGCCCGTAGACAGTAAAGAACCGTAATCCCGTAATCGGGAAGCGATACAGGTGCGCATAACAATGCGCCATGAGTTCGTTCGCCTTCTTGGTCGCGGCGTAGAGCGACACGGGATGATCGACATTGTCGTGCACTGAGAACGGCATCTTCGTGTGGCCGCCGTACACCGAACTCGTGGAGGCATAGACCAAGTGCTCGGCCTTGTGATGCCGACAGCCTTCGAGAATGTTCAGAAACCCGTCAATGTTACTGGCGGTGTAGGCATGCGGATTGACCAGGGAGTACCGGACGCCGGCCTGCGCCGCCAGATGCACCACGCGCCGAATGGCATGCTGCTCAAAAAGCGCCGCCATCCCCGCACGATCGGACAGATCCAGTTTGACGAACTGAAATTGGGGATGAGAACTCAGGCGCGCGAGCCGCGCCTCTTTGAGGCGCACGTCGTAGTAGTCATTCAGATTGTCCAGACCGAGCACGGTGTCGCCACGATCGAGCAATCGCCGGCTCACATGAGACCCGATAAATCCGGCGGCGCCGGTGACAAGCACTAATCCTTTCCCAGACCCCATATCGCTCCCTTCCTTTCCCAACAGGCTGCTCAAAAAGCTCGCCAGCATCGTTCCGGCAAGACACGGCCGCCTCACCGTCTCGGCGGCGTTCACAAACGTGACGCGCTGTATTCAGCGTCGTGAACCTCAGAAGCTCACCGTACTGCACGAGTACGATGAGCCTCTTCGCTTGCTGTGGCCTGGCTGGACGACTTTTTTGAACAGCCTGTTAACCGATTACCGTCCGCTGCGCTTCATGAATGCCGGATCCCCGTGATCCAGTCGATAGAGCGACAAGGGCGCCAGGGCCTCGGCCGCAGATGACACCTGCACCGTCCCGTCACCGCTGCTCCGGAACAGATCCAACGCATGAGCGCGATGATACCCGCACCCTCGCACTCCGAGAAGATCTTTCAATTTTTCCGGCTGCTCCCAGTTCGCCGTGAGAAGCGCCGTGCGCGCCGGATTGCGCTGGCTGAACATAAAGGACAAGTGATCGGGATACCAGTCGGCGCCGCCGGTGGCATACGACACAAACAGCTTCGCCCGGGCGACGGCGCAGAGCTCGTCCAGATACCCGTTCGTGAGGTACCCGTTCTCTCCGACTTCGAGCCAAAGGCCCGGGTGGGACAGGGGCGCATGGGCGGCATAACTCCGGATTTCCTGTAGCTGCTGCTGCGAGGCCAGTACCAGCGCGATGGGACCATATTTCTGGACGAGCTGCTGAAGCACCCCTTCCTTGATGGCCGACCGGCCGCTGTTGGTCGGACCGCTGTCCGCATGCACCAGCACATTCTGCCCGCGATCGGTCACGAGGTAGCAGTTTCTCGGCATCTCCAAATCGCAAGGATCTTCGCCGTAAAACGGGACGGAGACCACGGCGCCGCCGTCGAAGTTCCAAGTCTCCCCGTGCGCCAGTTCGACGATGTGAGTAAATCCCAGCTCCCGAAGCAGCGGTAGGTAGTCGTAGAAAAACTTCTTCCTATTGCGCCGGCTGGGAATCACGATCGGCACGTCTTTCGGCACATGCAGCAGGGTCCGGGGATCCACGTGGTCATCGTGGTCATGGGTCAAAAAGATCGCGGCCGGTTTCGGCAACATCGAGACCCAGAGGCTCGGCACATTCGACTCTGCGAACCAGGGCAACAGCCAAGGATCAAACAACAGGAACCGGTCCTGCTGCCGGTACATCAACGCGGCATGGCCCAGATGAATCGTGTCCCGATCCTTGGTATTGGCCAACCACTGGTCTCGAATCGAGGCGTGCTTCGTCGTCGTGAGGCATTCGTATTGGACCAACAACTCCATCAACTTGGTCAACAGCCGCTCGCCGTCCCGACCGGCCGTCGCCACGATCGTCTGAATCGCCCCGGCCTGCTGCGTGCCATCTAACATCCCCAGCAGTTTTCCGACCACCGGTCCCATAGGACGCTCAAACGGCACAGGAATCGCCTGACGTTTCACGGCATTGAAGATGCGCAGGCCGCTGTTGACCACGGTGGCGGATTTCGTGGCATCGAAGGGATGCGACCAGTGAAACTGCCCATCCGGCTGACGCCGGGCCGTGATGTGCTGACTCAGCTGTTGTCGGGAATTGACCAGCTCGGCATAGGCGTCTTCCAGCCGTACCCTGGTCTGTGGGTCGCCGAGTGTCGCGCGACGGGAGAACACATCGCTGATGGCGGTTTCCACACAGGCGAGAAAGAGGCTGTGGGCTTCGTGCAAACTCGCCACCACCTCCGGGGCCACACCGCCGATGAATGGAAACGGCCCCGGGGGCTGATTACTTTCGAGCTGCACCCACACCCAGGGCGCCAGCCCTACATACTGATCGCGCGGCAATGTGTCCCAAATACCCATGGTGGTCAGGCGGGAGGCAAGAATTCCATCCGGCTGATCGTCGGTTCGTATAACGCCTGGATGACATTCCCGTCCGGATCAGTAAAGTAGAAGGAGTAGCTGCCGTCGCGATGTTGCTTGGGAGGCTTGGCGATGGTGGCCCCATACTGAGCCGCATCCTGCTGGACATCGCGGAACATCTCATCCACGTGCGCCGGGCTTTCCAGAATCACACCGACGTGATCGAGTAACTGCCCACCCAACGGCTGGTAGTGAGCCAACTCGGCAGACGCGATTTGATGCAGGGCCAGGTTGTCAGATCCCGAACTGAAGTACACATTGTCCGGGTCGGGCTCCCACACCACTTTCATGCCCAGAAATCGCTCATAGAACGAACGGGACCGGGCAAGGTCGGTCACACGCAGGGCCAGATGTCGCAAGCCTCGATGAGTCGGCACGTCGGAGTCTCCTTGGCCGTATAGTAGGTGGGGGCCCGTCACCCCGTCAATCCTCATTCTCCGGCCTCGGCCACCCCCGGCGAACACATTCTCCGCCCAAGCCGTGTCTGAATTCTCCGCCGCTGTGGTACGATCTGCCATCGACTTTTTTGAACCAAAGGAGTGTTGAGCTATGGTGGCACGATCCGTCCTCGCAATAGTGGTGGCGCTCATCGGACTGAACGATGTGAGTTCGCACGTATTCGCAGCGCAACAGACGGCTCTCCCCAAAGAGATCACAGGGAAGGATGGCGCGCCGTTGATCCTGATTCCATCAGGGTCGTACCCGATGGGCGTGCCGACCGGAGACCGCGACGGCGGACGCGATGAATACCCACGCCACGTCGTGGAGATTACCGACTTCTATATCGACAAGTATGAAGTCACGAACGCGCGCTACCTGGAATTCGTGAAGGCCACGAACCACCGCGTTCCGCAAAATCCCAAAAACCCGACCCGCAATCTCTGGGAGGGCATCGGCATTCCAGCCTCCCTGGCCGACCGTCCGGTGATCAATGTCGATTGGGCCGATGCCGACGCCTACTGCAAGTGGGCCGGCAGGCGATTGCCGCGAGAGGCCGAATGGGAGAAGGCCGCCAAGGGCAACAACGACTGGCGCTTCCCCTGGGGCAACGTCGAACCGACCGACAAACATCTCAACTTCAACCAGAAGTGGATCGGCGAGAAGACGCTCATGCCGGTGGGCAGCTACGAGAGCGGAAAAAGTCCGTACGGTGTCTATGACATGGCCGGCAATGTCTGGGAGTGGGTCAACGACTGGTACGATGCGAGGTACTACGAAAAGAGCCCCGACAAGAATCCTCCGGGACCGGACAGCGGCGAGAAGAAGGTCATTCGAGGCGCCGGCTGGCAAAATGAGACCCCCACGGTCCGTATCTTCACTCGCGTAGACAGCGATCCGACGATCAGAAATGAATCGACCGGGTTCCGGTGCGCGATAGATGCGAAGTAACTCAGCCGGCGGGGTAACCGGTGGTTGAATCACGGAGTACGATGGCCAGTGCGGGGTTTAACGGGTTGACCGTCGCTGCGTTTGAATCGCGCATGGCGGCGGAAATGACGCGGCTGATCGAGCGCCACGGCGGCAAACCGCTGGTGGCACCGGCCCTGCGGGAAATTCCGTTGGAAGACAACTCTGCCGCGCTGCAATTCGGCGAGCTGCTGTTGACTGAAGGCCTCGACGTGCTGGTCCTGCTGACCGGGGCCGGCACGACCACCCTCTTCGAAATCCTGCACAGCCGTCACGCCAAAGACACGATCAAGAATGCTTTAAAAGAGACGGTGCTCATTGCGCGCGGCCCCAAACCGGTGGCCGCACTCAAAGCTCTGGGATTCCAACCGACGTTGACGGTCCCGGAGCCCAACACCTGGGTGGATGTCGTCTCGACACTGGATGCCTACCGGCCGGTCACAGGGTTACGCGTGGCGGTGCAAGAATACGGGTTACCGAACCGCGACTTGCTGGAGGCGTTGAAGCAGCGTGGAGCCAATGTGGTTCAGGTGCCCGTCTACCGCTGGGCACTCCCGGAAGACACGGCTCCACTGAAACTGGTCATCAACCAGATTCTGGCTGGGCAGGTGCAGGTGATGCTGGTGACCAATGCCGCCCAGATCGATCACGTGATGCAGGTCGTGGAGCAGGAAGGAAACACGGCGCAGTTCAAAACGATCTGCCGGCAACTGGTCGTCGCCTCCATCGGTCCCACCGCCAGCGAGCGCATCCGCAGCCACGGCTTGCCGGTGGATTTCGAGCCCTCACACGGAAAGATGGGGATTCTGGTGAAAGAGACGAGCGAACAGGCCCACTCGCTTATGGCGAGGAAAGCGGGTGCGTGACGGGAGGAAGCTTGACGGCTACCCCATGCTCAATCGTGAATGATATGTGCCCTCGCTGTGCGCCTCGGTTGGCATAGGCTTCGTAGACTCTGCCTTCCTCCAACGCGACGAGGTGATTGCCTGAGGAGCCCTGGATGAAAAACCCGCTCGGCACCTCCCCGAACCGAATCGCTCCCACTGCGAGAGCATTGATCTCCGGCAACTCATCCAGCGGTTTGAGCAGCTTCTTGCCGTCTTGCATCCTGTACAGCGATGACTCTTCGTAGGTCGCAACCTCCCATCTCGCGCCGGAGTAGTGAGAGACGACGCCGAACCGGCTTAGAGGTGTGGGATCCGGTGCATCGTTTTCGTGAACGATGAATAGAACTGATCCGTCTTCATTCAGAATCTCAATGTTGAGATCCTCAATCTGACAGGCCGCGAGCAGCAGAACAAGGCTCATCAGGCCTGAGACGAGCTGATTGGTCCTTCGCTGTGTGGGAATTGCCAGGTGAGGCACCTCCGACTACTTCGCTTCGGTCGGCTGTCCTGAGGCCCCTTCGTTCACATCCCGCGCACAGCGGAAACCCATCCAGTTCATTTTGGTATTAGGATCCGTGCCATTGCGCTGCGCGACACGCACGCTGGGGGTGCTGTCGATCCAGCCTCCGCCGCGAAAGCTCCGCTGACTCCCCGTCTCCGGGCCTTTCGGATTCTTATCCGGTCCGGTGGTGTAGTATTTCGGGTCGTACCAGTCTGCGACCCACTCGGCCACATTTCCCGCCATCTGAAACACGCCATAGGGGCTGGCGGCATTGTCGTACTTGTCGACAGAAATGATCGGCGGATAGAGCAACAGCCGCTCGGGGCGGTCTCGCACCGGTCCTGACAGGCCCGTACGGCCAAAATTCGCCCTGGAGAGTCCGGCCATCTGATTGCCCCATGGATAAATGCGCCCATCCTCACCGCGCGCGGCCTTTTCCCATTCCGCCTCGGTCGGCAACCGTTTCCCCGCCCACTTGCAGTACGCCTCTGCGTCGAACCAGGACACGTGCATGACCGGGTGACTGACCATCGTCTCCTGAAAATTCCCGCCGTCATACTGCCAATCGATGAGGGGGTCGCGGTTCGACGCCAGGACAAACTTCAAGAACTGCACCGTGGTGACTTCGTACTTGTCGATCTCATAGGCATCGAGATAGATCTTCCGCTGAGGAAATTCGGCCAGGTAAGAATTCTTGTCGACTTTTCTATCGCTCCCCATGAGGAACTCGCCCGCCGGGATACGGATCATCTCGTCATGCGCCGGCAACTTGGCGCGCTCCATCGCCAGCTTCTTGCCTTCCGGCGTCCATTCACGAACGACATCGGCAACATCCAGCGCATAGAGGGACCCGCTCATTCCCAAGACCACCGCACTCATAGCCCACAGGGCCGTTCCTAGCTTACGCACGATGAGACTCCTTTATCTTCGAACACGCATTACATCGGCTGCTGGCTCGGTTCCGCGGCAGCCGGCTGGTGATCGAACTCTTCCAATGGCTCGAAATTGAGCGGCAACTGAAACAGATAGTCGATCAGGGGCCTGAATTTGACGTGCTGGTACTCGACAATCCAGCTCCCGTCTTTCTTGGCCAGTTTCATCGGAAAGTGGATATCGGTCGCGAGCCATTGATAGTAGACTTCCGTCCGCTCGCCTTCCTTCACCGTCACTTCATAGAGCGTGGTCGGATGCCCCTCGCGCGTTTCCGTCCCGATCTCTTCGCGCGACACCTCCCCTTCCAGCCGCTCCGTGACCTTCAGATCCTGCTCCGCCAGGTACGGCACGGTCTTGAAGTGCTTCATACGCGACAGCAGGAGCCAGACTACCTTCTTGTCTTTGCGCACAATGCTGATGTTGACGGGCCCCATCGTGTGATGTTCGATCCGCCACATGTTGTCCCGATAGAAAATGTTGGACTTCTGGGTTCGACCATTGATCTTGGTGATCTGATCGGCTGTAAACTCCAGCGCCCCGGCTTCCACGGCAGCCAGGCTCCACAGTAACGCCAGCACTGTCACCAGCCGGCCCATCCACATCCCGCGTATGTCACCGATGCCCGATCCGATTTTTCCAGCCCGCTTGCGACACATGACGATGCTCCTACTCTCGGCCTCCGAATGCCCCTTGTTGATCCATCACCCCACACCACCCATCGGCCCACAGCACCGAGTCGCCCGTAACGCGGCCAAGGGACCAGCCCGAACAAGAACCGGATGCCCGGGGACATCCTCCCTGCGCCTCAACCAGCTGCTGTGTCGGTTACAACCGGCATCACGGAGAGGGCGGCCCGCAGCGCTGATTCAGAGAGACCTCGCTGCATGCGCCGCGGCTGGATCCGCCTGCCCGGCATGGTGACCGGGCAGGCGTGCGGCTTCTGAGAGAGGGGGTATTCGACTTACGACTTGGCTTTAATACACTCGATGTCCAGCTTGATGAAGACCTCGTCTCCCACCACCAGCCCTCCGCTATCAAGGGCCTTGTTCCACACCATGCCGAAGTCTTTCCGGTTCACTTTGCCTTCGGCCGTAAATCCGGCCCGGATATTCCCCCACGGATCCTTGGTGACCCCGTTGAAATTGCCCGTGAGCGTCACCTCTTTCGTCACGCCATGCAGCGTCAGATCACCGACGGCGGTATAGCCGTCGCCCGTCTTTTTGTAGCTCTTCATTTTGTACGTGATCGTCGGGTATTTCTCGACATCGAAGAAATCGGGATTGCGCAGATGCGCGTCGCGCTTTTCATGGTTGGTCGTCACCGAGGCCGTCTTGATCGTCGCTTCAAGCCCCTTGACCGTCCCGGCGTCGGGGTCCATTTCGATAAATCCGGTGTAGTCTTTGAAATGCCCGGTGGTTTTTGAAATCACCATATGGGCGACTTTGAACTCCACGATCGAATGATCCAGATCCACATCGTATCGCGCCGTCTCGGCATGCCCGAACGTCGCGCCGAACAGCACCGTTGCGCCCATACACCACATGGCCATCGCACGACCGATCCGATTCGTCATAGCTACTCCTTTGCAGGACCGCTTCCGGCGGTGCCTTCCTTCGGTGATGGGGGCACGACAGGCTTGGACGGTTTTTTCTCGACCGTCATTTGCACATCGCGGGTCGCGACTTTCGCCCCCGTTCGCATGCGCACATGCACATCGACGACATCGCTGCTGATATCCGGCGGTATCGGAGGGAACGGATGGGCGTGGATGATCGTTTGCAACCCGGCGTCGTTGACATCCCGCGCTCCCGAGCCTTTCTCCAACTGAATCAACTGCGCCACACCGCTTGCATACATCTTGAAATGCACACGCACTGTCTCGCTGCTGGGAGCCCGGCGTATCGAGCGTATCTGCCGGCTCCAGTTCCGGCTGATCAAATCGCTGACCTGCTTCCAATAGGCTTTGGATTCTCCGGGGGGCGGCAAGGGCAAGAGGTCTTCCTCGGCGATGGTCGCATTCACCGCCATCACCTGCTCCGTCGCCTTTTGTACCGCCTCGGCATCGGCTTCAGGACTCTCGGCAGGCGGCCCGGGAACCACCTCGGCTTCGGCTTCTTCGACCGGCCGGTCGCCGAGCGTGACATAGACATCCCGCTTGAGAAACTCTTCGAGCCCCGTGATTTTTGCGCGAGCGAACGACACCCGAATCCGCACGGCCTTCGGATGCACGGTGGTCCGGCTCTTCAAGATGGAATTGGGCTCCAGAATCGCCGTGCCCTGAAAGACCGCGGGAGCGGCGTCTTCGCTCAACGATACCGTCTGACTCTGAAAGCCGGGAGACTCGATGATCGCCATGACCGACTCGGTTCCTGCGGGCACCCCGCCAAGGGTGATGCCGAGCACGACGTCCTTGCCGACCTGGACCGATCCATCCGGCTCCGTGCTGACCAGTTCGAATTGCGCCCACCGCTTCGCGGGTGTCGGCGTCGAGGCGGGAGAGGCACCGGCTGCGGCCTGAGCAGCCATGATCAGAAGGCCTAGTACGAGCCACAATCCGCCGAGAGCCAGGCCCGGAACCCTACCAAAGGTGTATCGCATCATCGCATCCTACCCATGAGCCCTACCCAGTTCAACCCGTATTTTGCCCCGGCGATTCGGGCGAACCGCATGCTCACATTCAGGCCAGAGACCACCTGGTCGGGCAAGTTCTCGCTTCGGCTAGGCATTTCCGGCGGTCTTGTTATAATGAGCCCATGCGCGCACTCGTGAAGACCGCCGCTCAACCGGGGCTGACCTATTCCGATCGCCCCGATCCCACACCCGGTCCATCTGAGGCCGTCATCCGGGTCAAAGCCACGTCGCTGTGTGGAACCGATGCCCACATCTATAACTGGGATGCCTGGGCCCACAGCCGCATCCATCCTCCCAGGACGATCGGACATGAAATGTGCGGCGAGGTGGTGGCCGTCGGGGCGGATGTCACGCTCGTGCGCGTGGGCGACTATGTCGCGGCTGAATCGCACTTGACCTGCGGCGCCTGCTTTCAATGCCGCACGGGCCAGGCCCACGTGTGCAAGAACTACCGGATTCTCGGCGTCGATCTGGACGGCTCGTTTGCCGACTACGTCGCACTCCCTGAAACCGTGCTTTGGAAAACGTCTCCGGACATTCCGCCGGAGCTGGCTTGCCTACAAGAACCTTTGGGCAATGCCGTCGATGCGGCCCTCGTGGAAGACTTGACCGGCCACACCGTTCTGATCACCGGCTGCGGCCCGACCGGCCTGTTCGCGGCGGCCGTCGCCCGCACCGCAGGAGCCGCCACCATTATCGCCACCGACGTCAGTGATTACCGCCTGAGCCTGGCCAAACAAGTGGGCGTCGATCACGTATTCAACGCCAAGACCGACGGCCCGGAGGCCATTGCCGCAGCGATTCTGGATATCACCAAGGGAGAAGGCGTCGATGCGTCGTTGGAAATGTCCGGACACCCCACGGCCTTGCACCATGCCTTCCGCGCGGTGAAAAACGGCGGTCGCGTCACGCTGTTCGGCATTCCCACCGGCCCCGTCACCTGCGACCTCGCCAACGAGGTCATCTTCAAAGGCATCCGTGTCCATGGGATTACCGGTCGTCGCCTGTTCAGCACCTGGTATCGCCTGGCCGGTCTCTTCAAAGCCGGCCTCAATATCCGTCCGGTCCTCACCCATACATTCCCCCTTAAAGACTTTGCCCAGGGATTTGAATTGATCAAATCCGGCCAATGCGGCAAAGTAGTCCTGTTTCCATAAACGACCGGGGCCAGAGTTCCACGAAACGGATCGGATATCGGAGCTTCCCTCAACCGTTTCACGCTTCATCTTTTACATTTCACGAGGATCATGGCCTATACCTCGCTCAAAACAGCCGCCGAACAACAACTGGCGGAGATCCGTGCCGCCGGTCTCTACAAGACCGAACGGCAGATCCTGAGCCCGCAGAGCACCGAGATTCAGGTGGCACAGGGGGACGTCGTCAATCTCTGCGCGAACAATTACCTCGGGTTGGCGAATCATCCGGATGTGAGGCAGGCGGCCATCGACGGACTCAGAGAATTCGGGTATGGCATGGCGTCCGTGCGATTCATCTGCGGAACGCAACGACTGCACAAAACCCTTGAAGCGGCGATCAGCACCTTCTTCGGCACTGAAGACACCATCCTCTATAGCTCCTGCTTCGACGCCAACGGCGGACTGTTCGAAACCCTGCTGGACGAGCGGGATACCATTATCAGCGATGCCTTGAACCACGCGAGCCTGATCGACGGCATTCGCCTCTGCAAAGCCGCCCGGCTGCGCTATGCCCATGCCGACATGGCCGAGTTGGAGACACGACTGGTGGAATCGACCTCAAGCCGCGTGCGCATGATCGTGACCGACGGGGTATTTTCAATGGACGGCGATCTGGCGAAGCTGGACCGCATTGTGGAGCTGGCCGATGGATACGATGCCGCCGTGGTCGTGGACGACAGTCATGCCACCGGCGTGTTGGGGAAAGGCGGACGCGGCACCCCGGACCATTTTGGAGTCGCCGGGCGGATTGACCTCGTCACGAGCACCCTTGGCAAGGCGCTGGGCGGCGCAACCGGAGGATTTACCACCGGCCGGAAAGAGCTGATCGAACTGTTACGACAACGTTCCCGGCCCTATCTCTTCTCAAATAGTCTACCGCCGGTCATCGCCGCAGCGGCACTGAAGGCCATCGAGTTGGTGGAACGAGGCGACGACCTGCGCCATACCTTGATGGAGCAGGCCCGCTGGCTCAGGGGGCAGCTGACCGCTCTCGGCTTCACCCTTGTGCCGGGCACCCATCCGATTATTCCGGTCATGCTGGGGGAGGCAACGGTCGCAACGCAGATGGCCGACCGCCTGCTACAAGAAGGAATCTACGTGGTGGGATTCAGCTATCCGGTCGTGCCGAAAGGACAGGCCCGCATTCGCTTGCAGCTGTCTGCAGCCCACACCCGCCCGCAACTTGAGCGGGCCGTGGCGGCCTTCGCGAAGGTAGGCCGCGAACTCAACGTGATCGGGTAACCGGTTATTCCCTGATCGCGTTTCGCCGTTTCTGAATGTAGGCGTTCTTCACTGCTGTATACAGATCAAGGGTCGCTTCCTCGACTCCCTGAAACTTCTCCAGGTTCAACGAGCGATCGTTCAGAATTTCTTCGACCCGGCCGCCGATCTGTGCGATGGACGAGGTCGTCCGATTGTGATGGGCGACCAAGGAAGGAATACCGTTCACCTCGATAATAGGGAACACCATCCAGTTGATCGGGTTCAGGGCGATATCTCCAACATACCCGATGAGATCCCGCAGGGTAAACGGAGGCAGAAACGGCAGCACTACGTAGGGCCCGGGCTTCATGCCGTAATACCCCAATGTCTGCCCGGTATCTTCTTCAGGCGTCGTGATGTCCATATACTTCGCGACATCGACCAGCCCGCCCAACCCGAAGGTGCTGTTCAGGAGAAACCGGCCGACCTCGGTGCCGGCACCGGATAATTTGCCCTGGGCGAGATTGTTGATCAGCCGGGACGGAAAGCGGATGTTATAAAACAGGTTACTGATCCCGATCTGCACCGGGTTCGGCACCACCGCGTTATACCCCTGCGCAGCCGGCTTGAGGACCCAGCGGTCCACTTGCCTATTGAATTCGAACACTTTCGTATTGAGCGGCTCCCACGGGTCATATTCTTCCCCCCCCGCAGGCTCGTCGCTTTTGGCAAACGGATCGTAAAACGGATCTTCGGCCGGTTCGACAGTCGGTTCCGTCGCCGCAGGGGGAGCGTTCTTATTCGCCACCAAAATCACATTGGACGAGACGGCTGGGGCGGCAGCGACCTGAACTGTTTTCACCCCCTCGCCTCGAGACTCCGCCCGTGCAATGGGGTCCGCCCCGGCACTTGTATTCAACGCGGTTTGAGACGGCCCGCCGGCACATCCCACCACCGTCAAGACCGCGCCTGCACACACCACCCTCACGAACCTTCTTGCGTTCACCCCTATCCGATGCACCATGCCTCCTCACCGAGAGCTCATCATGCCCGATTCGACTCAACTACCACACCTATCCGGTGCGACGAGCGGACGCACTCTAGCAGAATATACGGACAGCTGCCAGATGATGACGAGCCGCATGCCGACCTCACAGCCAAGCACGCGATCGCTTCATCGCATCTTACCAAGCGAACCGATCCTGACCAGAAAAAACACAGAAGGTGCGGAGCGCCCCTCACGACCTCAGCGACCGAACGCAGCGGCAATGAAGGCGGACAGTTTGGCAAAATAGGCCCGCCCGCCGACCGACGGCACATCGTTGTGATCGGCCCCGCGCACGATGTAGAACTCCTTCGGCTCTTTGGCGGCGGCAAAAGCCTGTTGGCCCAGTTCGATCGGGATAATGTCGTCACGATCTCCGTGCACGAACAGCTTGGGCAATGACAAATGTGGGAGCCGATCCTCCAGTCGAAACGAGGCTCCCAGCAACCAGTGCACCGGTAAACCCATGTAATGATGGCGGGCCACGGCCTCGATCGAAGGGAAGCAGGACTCCAGCAGCAGCCCCATGGCAGGCCGCTGCGTCGCCAGTTCCCCGGCCACCGCGCCGCCCAATGAGCGCCCGAAAATCATCAGACGTTCCGGCCTGATTCGGCGAACGCGTGTGAGATAGTCATAGGCCCCGATCGCATCCCGATAGAGTCCGTCTTCCGAGGGACGCCCCTGGCTCCTTCCATACCCTCGATAGTCGAACAGAAACACCGACAGCCCCAACCGATACAGGGCGCGAAGATTGTCCAACCGGTGGATCATATTGCCCGCATTCCCGTGGCACCAGAGCAGGACCGGAGACGCAGCAGACTGCTCTGCATACCAACCGAACAGCTTCGTCCCATCGGAAGCTTGAAACCAGACATCCTCCAACGGCACGCCGCCGGCCGCGGACCAATCGCCCTCTTTCCACGGTTCCGGATGATAGACAAAGAATTGATCGAGCAGACTCATGGCAGCTTAGAACCGCAGTCCAACGCCGACCACTCCATAATGAACGCGAAAATCTACCGCGAGCCCATCCCAATGGTAGTTGGCGGAAAAGTGGCGATACTCTCCGAAGACATAGACCTTCGGACTCACCATGACCTGAGCCCCCGCCAGATACTGATGACCGAATGCGCGCGCAGACTCGAAATCCTTGTCGGCCCGTCCGATGATATTGGGATTGAGCAAGGTCCCATGCGACCAGCCGCCACCGATTCCGATATACGGTGTCACCACCTCACCCGGATACCGGAGCACCAGGTTGACCATCGTATTCAACACCAGCAAGCTTGAGCGTCCGGTCCCGTTATTCTGTCCGTTCGCTGTATTCGGGAAGGAAAGTGCGCCGCCATGCCCGTAGGAATCAATCTCGATTCCGAACATCCGGCGCGTGGCATGGGGAAAGAGGCCGATTTTCAACCCCGCGCCGAAGCCATGCTGCACTGAAGCCGGCACCGTATCGCCCTGGTTGAAGAGGTTCTGGTCCCTCGGCCAACTCCCCAGTAAATATCCGCCCAGATCGATTTCGCCGAATTCCGCGCTGCCGGCTGCGAGCGGATGCCACAGGGAACCCACGAGAAGGCACAGGAGGATGGGAAGCCACATACACGTCGTACCGTACCATGTAGGAGGCCACTGAACGAAGAAAGAAAAAAGGGTCTTCGGGAGAGTATCCCGAAGACCCTTTCTCAGAGGGATAACAAACCGGATCAGCTGCCCTTAACGATGGTGCACCATTCGCCAAGGATGCCGAGAATGTTCTTCGCCGAGTGATCAACCGACGCCACCGTGGTGATCCCGCCCGCCGCTTTCGCCGCCGAGACGCTGGCATCACCCGTTGCAACCCAGCCGAGGATCGACTGGCCGCAGGCCTTGCCTTCCTTCGTGGCGCTGTTGTGGGTCGTGGCCACATCGCCGTATTTCGTTTCATTGTAGATTCCACCCGCCATCGGAGACGCCACGATCTGACAGCCCGTGAGGCTGAGATACGCTGCGCTGATCAAGCTCAGAGAAAACAAGACGGTCACCTTCTTCATAAGTCCTCCCTCTCGAGGTTAGTTGATGGCGCCCACCAAGTTGGGGCTCTACGTGGCGGGAGTATAGGTAACCTCTCCAGGCTTGTCAATCGCAAAGCCAGAAGTACCACGTACGATTACGCCGAACCGTACAAACCCTAGGGCCGTACGGCCCCACTGCGGAAGGGTCCGTTGATGGGGTGACTCACGAGGCTGAGATCGAGGCTCAGCGCAACGATGTGTCGCCTCCCACCGTTTGTAGGTCTCTGTTCGTGCCTCTGTACGTTAGCCGCACGTATTCCTCCTACCTCATAAAAGCCTTCGAGTCCTCGCAGACCGGAACGGCCATGTTCCCCCTGCGCGGATCGACTCACCAGAAATTCAAGGAGGCGGATATGAGGCATTGGGGAAAGACCAGAAACACCCTCTTGGCGTTGATTGCGGTTTCAATGATGACATCAGGCTGCTCCGTGGTTATGGCGGCCAGCCGATCTAGCTATCGCGGCGATGTGGCAGTGATTAAGGAGGGCGCGCCACGCACTGAGGTGCTTGCCGAACTGGGTCAGCCGGATTCGTTCAGCAAGACTGAAACGGGAGGATTTGACGATCGGTATGTGCTCGACCCAGATGCTCATCGTACATGGGTAAAAGTTGCTACCGCGATCGGTCACCTCGGGGCAGACTTTTTCACGCTGTGCCTCTGGGAGTTTGTCGGCACCCCGTACGAAATTGCCGTCCGCGACAAAGTGGTCACCTACCATCTGCAATATTCTCCTCAGGGAACATTGACCTCAATCGAAAAGATCAAGGGTTAGCACGGCGCCCACGTCTTCCTCATTGAGAGAATAGCTGTGGTTTGGCTGAGGGTCACGACCACAGCCAAACTATCCCCCCCCCAGAACGATTCATCTTTTCAAACCACTCGGCTTCGTTGACCTCCGGCAATCACCTGCTAGACTTTCCGATGGAACTGGAATTCAGCGGCTTCGAGACACGACCGCCTGAGAGCCATCACACCAGCTGAGGACTACCCATGCGCATATGGTTTATTCAAGCAATCCCGGCCATGTTCATCCTGGCGCTGAGCAGCGTCGTATCCGGCTGCGCCACGATCGTTCACCTGGGTGGCAACGAAGAACTCAACGTTTCCTCGGAACCGGCCGGCGCGAACGTCGTCATCGATGGGACGGAACGAGGCGTCACGCCTCTGGCCACCAAGGTCGAGCGCAAAAAAGACCATGCGGTGGTGCTGACCAAAGAAGGATTCGAGGAGAATCAGTCGAGAGTCGAAAGCCACCTCTCCTGGTGGGTAGCGGGAAATGTGATTCTAGGGGGAGTGGTCGGAATTCTGGTCGATGTCTTGAGCGGTGGCGGGTATACGATCGAACCCGACGCGGTGGCCGTGACGCTGAAGCCAATCGAAGGCGTAGCCACATCCGCAGCGCCCTCCCTCTCCAGCCTGACCCAGTCGCCGCCCGTTCCGTAATCTCCGAAATTTCCAGTCCGCCGTGCAGGCAAGCTAGAAAAATGCCTGCACGGTGAACAGTACATCATTGTCGTGATCGCGGTGACTGTACTCCAGGCGAAGCGCCCAATTCTGCGCGAGTGTATACCGCTGGCCCACCGACCAGCGCACATCGTCGGTCCTTTCACCCAACGCATACCGCAAGTAGCTGGTCGAGGCCAGCAGCCGCCACCGCTCAGCCAGATCGGCATAAAAGCCGACCGACGCTCCCCCGCCGACCCGATGCCTCTCCTCATAGGCTCGACTGTAATTTCCCTCCACCTCGGCAAACGCAAACCATACTTCACGGCGTAGCATATGTGTTTCCGCGGCCGCCCCGATCCCGCCGTTGAAATTCCAGTTACTGCACAACTGGCATTCGCGATGGCTGATTGTCTGCATGCCGATATTTAATTTCCACGACGGCGCATGAAACAGACTATCGATCGGCGAAAGCGACAACACGTTCAGCAGGGTGGCCCGTTCGATTCTTGTCTGGTCCGCTCGATTGTAATGGCGGACACTGATCGAGCCCACCTCGATCTGCGCATCCGGGGTATAGCCAGGTTCCGGATCCAGCAGATCGTGATACGCCATCCGCACACCGACCTCTTCGTAGCTGTCGTCGTTGCGCCAACCTGCCCCCAGACTTGCGCGAGATGTCTTGTGCCCCAGCTCCGGCTGCATGGCGAAGGGAGCAATCGAGAGATCCTCTGACGGAATTCGCAAGAGACTCCGTGCGGTCAGGATCTGCCGGTTGTGATCTCGAGCCGTCGCCGCCTGCGCCTCGTCGCGCTCAGCCTTGTACCGCACATAGTCGGACGCGACATCCAGCACGAACGCCTGACGGGAGAGCGACAGACTCCGAACAGCCTCCGATTGAGCGGCCGACGCATCGCCCACCAATTGTTTCACCAGCCTATGCTCCGAATCCGTCAGCTGTTCTCGCTTACGACGAATGAGCGTCACACGGGACGGGCGAAAAGCAATCTCTTGTACGAGGCTCGCCTCGGCGGCAAGCACTCGAACCGTGTCGGCCGGAATAGTCCAGAAACGGAACCGTTCGATGAGGTGCAGCGAGGGATCCGCATACTCCAGCAACGACAACAGGTGGTACGAACAATTTTCCTTGAAGAAAAAATAGTCAAACGACGCGTTCCCAAGTTCCCAGGCGTGCATGAGGAGCCGGCGGATCTGCCGATCGTTAAGATTCAGTCGATACTCCCAGATATCACGATTTTCGATGTCCCGATATTCCTGCACCTTCAGGTAATAGGGGACGGTGGAGAACTGCCCCCGGTAGCCGCCCAAAATACCGCGCACCGGATAGGCGAGACCTTCATCCGGAGGGACGTCGGCCGCAAAGTTGATCGTATAGGCCAGCAAACGAGTCTGAGCCGTTTGTCCTTCTTGATCGATGCGCAAGAAGGTGTGGCCGAACATGGAAGCCGGATTGTTCATAAAGGCCGACGGAAACACGAGCGTGATGGATCGAGCATGAAACTCCTCCAGCCATCGTTCGAACCGTTCGCACCGCATGGGTGGGAGCTGGACCGGATCGAAGCCGAGACGCTCTTGCAGCCATGCATACCGCGCCACAAAGGCGCATTGAGCCGGTTGCTTGGAGCGACCGACCAGCTCCGGCGAAAAAAACTGTCTCAACGTCGCCTCGAGTTCCACCTGGGGATCGGTTTTCCCCTCCGGCGCGAGAAAGAACCCGGGGTCGTCCTGCTCACTCGTGTAACCGCCGAACAAATTGGCACGATAGTGCAACAGGAGATGCCATTCGCGCGCATCCGCCAATCTCGCCTGGCGGGCCTGTTGAAGGAGTTGTGTGAAATACGGCGCGGGCGGATCTTCCGCCGCAACAGAAGTCGCGAGCAAAAAAATGACCAACAGAGAAAACAGGATGAACACGATGGGAAGCCGAGAAGCGAACAGGGCTCCGGCCGATGACCGGAGCCCTGACATCATTAGCGGCTGACGGCTTGAGCGAGGACAGGGCTCTTCGATACCGCGTCATTCAGCGTCTTCACCAACGCCACCGACGAGGTTTCACCGTCCTGCACGAGCGCCGTGTAGCGTTCCTGGGTCAACGCGAAAAACGCCGGATGCTGTTCATCCGGAATCCCCATGAGCGACGCCAGGGAGGCCAAATGCTCACCTTTTCCCTGCGCCATCTCCTGCGTCAGATTCTCAAAATTCAGGAGCGCAAACATGGTGGTCTTCTGATCCGCCATGACCTGCCCGTCGTTCGTGCACCCCGACGTCCCCGAACTGATCCCGAACGTGCCGCTGCCGAAGGTGCCGTTGGTCGTGGCCATCATGACCTGTGGCGCAATGTTCTTCTGATTCTTATAGTCCGCCCACGCCAGCTTCCCGAGACCACAACCCGGTCCGGTATCAGGATTCGCTGCCATGACCAAGCCGGCCTGGGACGCCACCGCCACCACACCCAACGCAACGATCAATTGTCTCAGCATAGGTCCTCCTCCTTTGCACAAGTGAATGACTCCGCCCGATGCTCCCCACAAATGACCTGCTCATTATAGCCAACGCTCCCCACCATGTAGAGCAAAAAATCCTGCAAGCGGGCAGAGCATCTCATTCCGCCCGATCGGCCAGCATAATGTGCCGCGCGTCGATGGTCCCGGCATCGAGCAGGAGCAGGCCCACTGCACGAGGCAGGTGAAACCGTTTCGGTCCCGCCGACCCGGGATTGAACAACAACACCCCCTCCTGCCATTCCACCTTCGGTTTATGGGTATGTCCGTAGACACAAATCGCCGGATGTGTCCGCGTCAAGAATCCAGTCCCGTCGCGGGTGAATCGCCCCCCTTCATACAGCCGGTGATAGAGGGCCACCCGATGCCCCGCCAGATCGAGCACCTGCTCCACCGGAAACCCGCTCGCCTCGAACCCATCCACGTTGCCGGATACGGCTGTGACCGGAGCAATCTGTGTCAGCAGTTCGATGACGCCACGCGTACCGATATCGCCGGCGTGAAGGATATGGTCGACCCCGGAAAAGTGACGGAGTAGCGCCCGATCGAACAGTCCGTGCGTATCCGAAACCACTCCAATCCGCATCCGCAGCTCCGCAACTATTTTTTTGGTTCGGACGCGCCCAGTGAATCCTGAACGCCTTTCCACTCAAAGGTGAACGGCTCGGGGGTCTGCTTGGGCAAGGCGGCCAGCTCTGCTTTCAACCGCTCGGCGCGAGCCGCGCTCATGGGATGCGTGGAGAAGAGCTCCACACGTTCCTTGTCTTTTTCCGAGAGACGTTCAAAAAACCGGATCATGCCGTCCGGGGCGATTCGTGCATCGGACAAGAGGCGAATGCCGGTGACATCCGCTTCCGTCTCCTGCTCACGGCCGAACTTCAATGTGGCCAACTCCAAACCCAGTTGCCTGGCCAACCCAATCAGGCCTTGCTGATCTCCGACGAGAATACTCACCACCGCGGCTAACCCCATCATCTTCACGAGGCGTTCCATCCCATGCCGCTGCAACACATGGTTCAACTCATGACTCAATACCCCGGCCACTTCTTCGCCGCTCTCCGCCTTCTTCATCAGGCCGGTGAACACCACCACATACCCCCCCGGCAACGCAAACGCGTTCACCACGGGGCTCTGGACCACCGACACCTGAAACGTGTAGGGGTTGTTGGGAATCTTGGCGGTCATGCGCTGAGTCATTTCCTGCACCGCGCTGACAGCCGGGCCTTCCTTGAGCACCGTTTCTTTTGAGAGGAAGTCCTGGTAGACCGTTTCGCCGAGCTTCTGTTCCCACTGGACCGGTATGCGAACGACCACCCATTCGACGATCAGATCCGACCCGAACCACACCATCAATCCCAGCCCGACCACCACCCCCACGGCACTGCCCCACAGGGCGCGATGACTGTGGCGCGCGCGACGAACTTGCTCAGCCGCCTGTTCCACACGCGCCATCAATGCAGACGGAGCGGCGCGACGAAACGCGATGATCAATGCCGGATCCTTGAGATACAACGTCCGGACCGATGCGCCGGCTCCCCACGACACCACCAACTGATCATGATCCAAGCCTCCGGCCTCGACCGACATGTCCGCGAACGAGACCAGCTGCTCGACGAGCGGAGAATCGCCCGTCGGCCTGATGTGCAAACCATCCGCCGACACTGCCACCACACAAGGGGCACCTGACGCCGGCAGTCCGTCAGCGAAATAGAGCGCGTTGGGAGTAGAGTTCATCGGGCCTGGACTTTCCTCATGAAAAACTATCGTCTGTGAAGCGGGCGTTCAAAACGGCGGCCAACGCGGCCGCAGGCGAGAAAAAACCGGAGGCGTACCCTCTGGGGTACGTTGAGGATTTTTTCGAACCGAGTACAAAGTTGGCCGGCGTTTTCAGCGCCCGCCATTCAGCCGCTACTCAGAGACGGGGATGAATTGCCTAATCCAATTCCCGAAGCTGCCGGGATTGCGGCTTTGGATATAGACCACACCGGGGCCACGGAAGCGGCACACCAGCCCTTCACCTGACGTCAGGCTGGCAATCCAGCCGGAGGAGGCCTTTTCGATATTGTATGTGGTGGTGGACGTCCAGGCCACGAGGTGGCTGTTATCGACGATATACTCTTCGTTCGGCTTCAGCTCGATTTTGTGGATCGCCCCGAAGCTGTTCAGGATCAGCTGACCGGTCCCGCCGATCTTCAGAATAAAAAACCCTTCGCCACCCAGCAAACCGCGCGTGAGACTTTGCATCTTGCTTTCGATCTTCACACCTTCCGCGCCGGCCAGAAAGCCATCCTTCTGCACCATGTATTCATTCACGCCGTCGAGATCCAGCAAGACAATTTCACCGGGCACGGTCGGGGCTAGGAGCACTTCCCCCGCTCCGCGGCTGGCGCGCAACGTCTGGAAGAAAAATTTCTCGCCGCTCAGCATCTTCCGCGATAACGCGCCCAGAAAACCGCCTTCCATTTTGCTTTCGATATCGATCGTCGGCGAGGCGGCCACCATGGCGCCGGACTCGGCTTTCACCGTCTCCCCCTCGTTCAGATAGACGCGCACCATCGGAAATGCCCCGGGATACAGAATCTCACTCTTCATCTCGCGCTCCCTTCTTGAAACCACAGCCCGCTGACGATGCAGCCGATTCTGTGGAATGTCCCCCATCCTGTCAAGTCACGCCCGACTTCCAGCAAGGCACCGTCTTACGCGACCAACGCAGCCTGCTCAAGATCGGTAGAGTTTACTCCGATAGAGACCACACGGGCACCCTCATGTTCGAACGGTCGGCCCATCCAGACAACGCACCGGTATGACTGAACACATCGACGGTATACGAGCGCAACGATGAAACGAGTCGTCATCGAAGAACTCACGACAGGCATGATTCTCGCCAAACCGGTCACCAACAACGCCGGGCTGGTAGTGCTTCCTGTCGGCGCCGAGTTGGATGAAGCGACCCTCTCGCGATTGCAGCGACTCGGCCTGACGTCCGTCTATGTGGAGGGGGAGGCCGGTGATGCGAGTGGCAAGACGCTCGACGAACTGGAGGCCGAGCTCGACCACCGCTTTCGACTGGTGGCACAGGATCCGATTCAATGCCAACTGCGCGAGGCGATTCGACTCCACCTTCGAGCCACCCATGGCATCAGCGACCATCCGGAGGCGACACCCTCGGCATGAATCCTTCAGAGAAAATCGATCTTCGACGGCGAATCGAGCAAGTCGGTGAGTTACCGACTCTCCCGCATGTCGTCCAAAAACTGGCTTCCATGATCGGCCGCCCCAACGTATCGGCGGAAGAAATCGGGGCTCTGATTGAAAAGGATCAAGTACTGTCCGCCAAAGTGTTGCGGCTGGCCAATTCGCCCTTTTACGGATTTCCTTCGCGGATCGCGTCGGTCGCCCATGCCGTAGTGGTCCTGGGCTTAAACGTGGTGAAGGGCCTCACCCTTTGCGCGACGGCGTTCGACATGATGCGAAACGCCGGCATGAACGAACTCTGGCGGCACTCGCTCGGGGTTGCGATGACCGCGCATATTCTGGGCACCAAGGCGGCCATGAAGAATCCCGAAGAAGTGTTTGTCGCCGGGCTCCTGCACGATATCGGCAAAGTCGTGCTGTACGTCAAATGGCCCGATGTCGGCCAACGGATCACCGCCGTGACCCGCAACACGTCCCAGCCCCTGATGGACGTGGAGCAGGAATTGTTCGAGGTGACCCATGCCGATGTCGGAGGCTGGCTCGCGAGCGCCTGGCACCTTCCGACCAGCCTGCGCGAGCCGATTCTCCACCACCACACTCCTGCGGCTGCTCAGGACGCAAAGCTCCAAACTGCCATCGTGCACGTCGCCGATGTATTGGTGAAGGGTCTGGCCTGCGGCAATCCCGGCGACAACCTGGTCCCGCCGCTGTCCCGGTCAGCCTGGGATCTGGTGGGTCTGGACGCGCAGAGCCTCGCCCACAGCCTCGCTCAGGCCACGGAAGAGTTCCAGACCATCGACGACTACTTATGAGCGGATCTCTACAAAACCGACGCATTTTGTTGCTGCACAGCGACCCGCTTGAAATCGAACGCCTGACAGCAGGATTGAACCGGTCAGGATTGACGGTGGTGTCAGCGGATGCCGGCCGCCTGGCGATGCACGAGCTGGTGCATGATCCGCCCTGTCTCGTGCTCGCGGCCGAAGGCACCAACGGCCGTTCGGCAGATACGTTAGCCCGGGACTTGCGCGCCGACCCCTTCCTGGGACGATTGCCCCTGATCATTCTGGTACGCGATATCCGGGTCAACGATTTGGATTGGGCGACGCTGGGGGTGGACGACTATATCGCCGTCCCCTACCGCCCCGACGAAGTGCCGCAGCGGGTGCGCCTCTGCCTGAGCCGACTTGAACGCTCGCTGGACGCGAATCCCCTGACCAGACTCCCCGGCAACAGCACAATTCTCCATGAAACGACCGCGCGCATCGAAAGCCGGGCGCCCTTCGCGCTGGCCTACCTGGATATCGACAACTTCAAATCGTTCAACGACCGGTATGGCTATGCCCGCGGCGACGAAGTCCTGGTCGTCACCTGCCGCATCCTTACGACTGTGGTCAGTGAACTAACCGGTACCGACGGATTCGTCGGGCATGTGGGTGGTGACGACTTTGTGTTTATGAGCGCCCCCTCCGCCATCGATGCGATTTGTCAGACTCTCATCAAGCGGTTCGATCTGGTCATTCCGGACTTTTACGATCCGGAGGATCGACAGGCTGGATTCATCGACTCCGTCGACCGCCGCGGCAACCACGAACGATTCCCCATCATGAGTCTGTCCATCGCCGTGGTGACGAATGAACATCGCGTGATCTCCCATCCGGGAGATGTCAGTAAGATTGCCTCGGAATTGAAGAAGGTCGCCAAGGGCCGGCCCGGCAGCGTCTACGTGAAGGACAGCCGGAAAATAGATTCCTCTGATTCAGCTTCTGAATCGACCCACTAGGTGCACGAGGAAAGTGTCATAGGGAGAGACCGATCGACACATTCCAATGATTACTGCGGCGATGACCCGCCGGGAGCCTGTCCGCCGCCGTTCCCGCCATACTGACGACGAAGTTCCCGCCGGTACGTGCGCCGTTCCTCCGGAGACATGCTTTTGAATTTTTCCCGCAGCTCTTTTCGCTGTTCGGGCGGGAGGGACCTGAACCACCGACGGGCATCGCGCACCGACTCGCGTTGTTCAGGAGGAAGCTGGCGAAACTGCTGATACCGTTCGCGCAGCTGTTGCTGTTGCTCCGGCGGAAGCGTCCGCCATTGTTTGAACCGTTGCTTGGCTTCCTGACGCTCTTCCGGCGTCATCGTCCCCCACTGCTGCGCCCCGTTGCGTAACCGTTGTTGTTTACGCGGAGGCAGCTGATCCCAGTTGTCGCTGAACCGTTGCAGCAGTTGCTGCTCGCCGGGGCTCAACTGGCTCCACGGCACGCCCGCCGCATCGCCCTGCGCCCAGGCAGACGCCACGCCGCATCCCAGCACGATTACACACACCAGCAACGCTCTCATGGTCCGGTCTGCATCCTCATCGGATCAGGTGGCACGTTCGAATTACGCTTCTGCTCGCCGCCCTTCGACGGTCTTCGGGGACTTGTCGCCGGGCCTCTCGTATCGTCCTTCGATGTCAGACGTTCGTCTCTAGGAACATCCTCCGTGACTTCGAATGGATCCACCCAGCGGCCTGAGTCGTTCTGCCAGGACCCCAGGAAGTCGAGAAAATCGGCATCGATCTCGTCCGGTTTCGGCGCCGGCTCCGGAGCTGCCTGAGCCAGTGAGGCAACCAGACAAAAGCCGAGCCACAGCCAACACCTAGCCGGTCGTGGCGGTGCCATCGGCCAGCCAGTTGTAAAATTCAAGATCTTCCGACAATTCGATATTTTCAGGGGATTGCATCAGTTCGAGATCTTCGAGCAAAAGATGGGAGTGATTCGCTCCGTTGGCTTGCCACAGCCAGATGGTGACAATCAGCGTGGCCATCGATGCCAGCGCCACACCCCCGGCCCACCGAAGCCAAGGTTGCCGGCGCCGCGAAGCCGCGTCCAGCGCAGCCAGTCTGGCCCGCTGCACCGACAGCACTGTCTTCTGATCGAGATCCTGCACACTGCGATCGAGGAGGTGTTTCGCCGCAACTGCGAGCGGATCCCGTTGTTCATCCGATCGTTCGTTCATGGCCAATGCGCTCCCAACCGCGTTCGCAACACCTGCAACGCCCGGAACAAATGCGTTTTGACACTGCCTTGCGAACAGCCCATGGCTTGAGCCGTTTGCGCGACATCCAGTTCTTCCCAAATGCGCAACAGAAACGCCTGCTGCTGTCGCAGCGGAAGGGCTCGCAACGCCACCTCCAGCTCCGCACAAGCACGTTTACGCTGCACGTCCTCATCCGGCGCCACGGCGGTCGCATCCGCAATCTGCTCCAGTGGATCCTCCCCCTCCTCTTCATCGTGAGGGCTGCGGAAAAATTCCCGCAGGCGATTGCGCACCCTCTCGCGGCGATACCAGTCCCGAATGCGGCTCTGCAGAATACAGTGGAACAGCGGGCCCCATTCCTCCTCGGCCCGTTCGCCATACTTGTGCGCCAGCTTCAACATGGCATCCTGCACCAGATCGAGCGCCTCATCCTCATTCCCCGTGGCGATATGGGCCATGCGGAATGCGCGCCGCTCAATCCCTGCCAGGAACCGATCCAATGCCTGGGTTCGATCCAGTGATCCCACCCTCTCACCCAGGCACAGGCTGCCTGGCTGTCCATCGACGGCAATCTGGGAATGACAGCCGTTCATTCCCGCCTATCCACTTCCACCCGACAACCTGCCGGACCACCATCTCCAATACCTGCCGACACGAGGATCGCCTCCTGCGAGCAAGTCCCATAGTGAGCACTTCTCCGAACGCAGATACTGGTGGCCCGGCTGAAGCTGAGATCGGGTAGATTCTCGACTCGAACGACCGTGAAATCAAGGAAAGGCAGGCAATGCACCATGGCATCGCCGACCATCCGCTCGTCCATCCCCTCTTCCCGTCTCTGGATAGTCACACCCTCTCCCCTAGACCGCGTGCTAGGAGAGGACAACGCATTAGGATGCTTCCGGTTGACCGGGCTGAAAAGGAAGGTGGGAGGGAGGGTCGGCAGCAGACCAGAATGTGGTTGAGGAGATCGGGTTACTTGGATTTATCCGCGTCTGCAGGCCGCTTTCCACCGGCCCATGCGACCGAGGGAATCGGCGCCACCAGGTCGAACCGGTCCTGTGCTTCATTGTCCTTCAAGTCCTGGCCGACACTATAGAGAACACCCTTCTTCATGTTCACCAGCATGGGGAACCCGGTGAAGGGGTCGTACACGCCTTGCCCCGCCTTGGCAATTCTGGTGAGCAGGTCTTGCTCCGGTGGCGTCCGGCGCAACCAGGCCTGCAGGGAAGCCAGCCGTAAGCGCGCATCCGTTTCCAGCACTCGACCTGCATAGGTCTCCCATGTCGGAAGGGTATCCACCCCGACGAGGCTTTCAATGGGATTCATCACCATGTCCCCGATCCCATACGGAGGCGCGTGCACAAACTGAGACTGTTTCGGCAAATCAATGTACCGCCCCTCTGCCGCAGCCTTGCCCGCGGCCTCATAATATTGCGCATAGGCATTGAACCGGCGCTGCTTCGGGAGCGGTAACGCCGCCGCGATGGAGCCATAGAACGGCCGAGCATCGGACCGGTCCTCGTTCATCGCCTGGTTCAGCGTCTTGGTGGCCAGCACGAACTGACTCTGCATCGGCCATCGGACCGACTGCTCTGCCTGCTCAAGCGGCCGGGCGAGTTTAGCCAATCGGCTGACGAATCGGTCGTCAAGCTCAGGCCGGAGCAAGAGTCCGCTCATGACCCTGACGTCATCATTCATCGCGGCACTGGCCAGCATTTTCACCGGCAATGTTCTGGCCTGCCCCAAGACCGTACGCCAGGCCGTCAAATCCGTCTCAAGCCGTGCAACCCCGGCCTCAACATCCTGCGCAAACCCCTCGGCAATATAGAGTTGATGAGCATAGAGAATGAGGCCGCAGTTCGGGGTCATTGATTGTCCATATCCCCAATCTTCAAAGGGCTTTGTCAGCCACTGCCGGTATCGTCCCAGACTGACCTCGGCCCGGGATGCCCATCCCTTCACATCCGTCGCCTCCGCGCGCATCTGCGCCGCCGGATCGGCAGTCTTCATCCACTTACCCACCGACTCCGCAGAAGCCCCCTGATCCGCGCCGGACAATGCTCCCTCACCGGTCAAGCAGGTGTGGGCATAGGCATGATCGGCCCCTTCCACACGCCGGTCTATCCCGGCCTGTACTGGATCCTGGGACGCCGCAACGCCGAATCCAAGGAGCAGGACGTATCCGTTCTTGCTGGAATCCTGCAATGTATGTTGCGGCACCGACGTCATCGTGCGATAGGCCGCACTGGGCTGCTCCTCCAGAACGAGCCACGTCAGAGCGACCGCCCCGACCACTCCGCCGATCAGTACAAGCGTGAGTCCGACCAGCGCAAGAGCCATGACGACTAAGGACTGGGTCGTCGAGACTCCGGCTCCAACCAGTGAGGCCACCAGCTCGCCCATTCGAGTCCACGTGCCGGCTCCGGCAGGCTGACTCGGCTTGGGTCGAGCGACGGGCTCGTACACGTGCATAGGCGCCACAGCTTCCTGTTCGTCGGGCAGGCGCTCCACCGTAACGACGGCGGGCTCCTGTTGCTCGACAGACACAGCAGGAACAGGAGTCGGTGCTTCATCGGGAACGGTCGCAGGGGGATTAGCCTCAGCAACTTTATTCGGCACAGGCTCTGCAGGCTTCTTGAGCCAGCGCGTCAGCATGTTTCCGGTTGAGGCGCTCGGAATCGGCTTAGACAAGGAGTCATCCCACAGAATCCGCAGCCCCTCACCTGTGTCGGTCGGAGAATCGGCCTGAGCCGTTGGAGTCGGCGCCTGCTCATCCGAAGAAGCCACAGACTCCGCAGGAGCCTCCACAAGTTCTGGTGATGGAGCGACGACCGACTCTTGCGTTAGTTCGACCGGAGGCAAAACAGCTTCTTCCGCTTCTCCAACAATCGGCTGAGGAACAGGTGTCAGTGAGACTGTCTCAGGAGCCGACGCGACCGAGGTACGCGATGCCTCCACCGGGGGCTCAGTGGGTACGCTTATGGAAACCGTGTCAACGTCACGAACCTCCAACGCCAATTGAGAAGATGGCTCCTGCTCGGTCACCACCATCTCCGGCTCTGATTGAGGTGTCACCTCCGGAACAACCGCCGGCAAGGGAGCATCGGGTGCAACCGGCTCCACTCCCGCAACCGGCTGCCCGTCGACTAGCGACGACGCGGCAGCAGGAACGAGGTCCTCGGCAACCGCCTCCGGCGCTGGCTCGACCATGACATGCTGTAAGCCAAGACTCTCCGCGGGCCGCTCCACCGGCAGGACTGGTTCCGAAGGCAGTTCCGCACTCGCCTCGCCGACCGGTGCCTGAGGCTCTTCGACGATGACCAACTCCGGTTCCGTCGGCGGGACGTCAGTGCTCACGGCAATAGCAAACTCCGTCACCGGTTCGACCGGAACAGGTGACGGTTCCTCCGGCACCGTGGCGATAACCGACTCACTGTCGGCCAGGCGCAACGGAGGCTCCTCCGCTCGATCGATCGTGGATTCGGCCGGTTGCTCAGCTTCAGGCACGGCGTCCGGAATCGGTCCCTCGACCGCCTTGGAAGTCTCGACTGGAATACAAATAGATTCCTCAGGCACCGCAATCGGAGCATCCGGGGAGAGAATCCGCAACTCCGAAATCTCTGTGGCGGCAGGCTCCACAGGACGATCAGCAACGGCTTCAACCGAACAAGCCTCTCCGACAAACGGTGCCTCAGTCGCGTCGGACACGACAGGCAAGGCCACCGTGGCGTCCTGCACTACCACGGCATCCTCGGCAGAGGCCGAACCAAACTCCGGCTCAGGCTCCTGGCGCGGAATCGTGACATCGTCCGCTTCAATCTGTTCCCATGGCATGGGTGCCGATAGGGATGGAGTTGCCGCGGGCTGATCAGCCGAGATGTCCGGTACCGTCGCCTCGAACAAGGGGGACTCTTCCTCTGCGGGAGCCGGTGGAGCCGTGAGCGCGCCGTCCGTCCGCTCCTGTGCCGCCGCACCGGAAGCAGGCTGTTGCTCACCAGCCGAAGGCGTCTGAGCGGGCGCAGGAGACGCTTGCATGGCCGCCACGGCCGCAAGAATTTCCTCCCATGAGAGTCCCGATGAGGTGAGTTCCGAAGGACGCGACGAGGGAACCGGCTCCGCGGCCCGACTGCCCTCGCCCGCCTGGTTGGTAACAGGTGACTCGATCGTGTGCTCAACCTCATCTGTTCCAGGCTCCACCAGGGGCTTAGTACGCGCCTCCACAGCACCCGTTGCTTCTTCGATCTGATCCCAGGGCATCGGCGCAGGACTTGTCGGCGCTTGGGCAATTGGGTGGATACTGGCCTGGGTGAGCACTTCGATCGTCGGCGTGATGGGCTCAGACTCTGGTGTACAGAGGTCCATCTCTTCGGACGGCATCGAAGCGGCAGCAGCCGGCGGTCCAGGTTCGACAGGTTGGACTGGAGCCACCCCGTCCAACGGCAGCGTTGACACTTCGCTCTGCGTGGGCGGCAATGACTCGGGGTCAACCATGAACGGTTCCGGACTCGGCGGCGGCGAGGGGATTACGACCGCAACCTCTTCGATCTGGTCCCAAGGCATCGGCGCGGGGCTCGCCGGTGCGGTGGCAATCGGGTGCGCACTGGACTGCGTGAGAACCTCGATCGTGGGGACTGCCGACTCGACCACTGATGGTGTGGGGGTCGTCTCTCCCGAAGGGCTAGGAGCAATGTCCGTCGGCGACGCCGCCGTTCCTTCAGGCTGCGGAGGAATGATCTCAGCGGCCTCTTCTACCTGATCCCAGGGCACCGGCGCAGAAGATGCCAACGGTGTGGGGATCGAGTCCGGACCGGTTTTCGCCGAGGCGTCAATCGTGGGAAGGGACACCTCAGCAACCGGTGCAGACACTATTTCGGCCGGCTCTGTCGAAGCAGGCGCGACATCTCTGACAGGAAGATCACTTTCAGCGGCAACCTGCACCGGCTCCACCGCCGGGATGACGGCTGAAACGGAGGACTCAGATTGAAGTGGAACCTCCGACTCCTGTGGCCCATCGACCGGCGGCGTGACCGACAGTGACTCCTCTGGCCTACCCTGCGGCAGACCTTCCATCACCGCCTCCAGGGTCGAAGAGGAGGTGGCTGCAGCGATCCCCTCAGGGGACTGCTCGACCGCCGAGCTCTGGATCTCCTGTTGACATGGGACATCACTGGAGGCCGTCTCCACCTGCTCCCAAGGCATGACCACCGCAGAGTCTGTATCAGGGGGAGTCTCGGTGAGTGCCGAAGCTTGAGTGGTCTCGTTGAGCGTCTCGACCGTGGACGGCTGAGAAGCCTGCAGGACCTGCCCCGTAACCGTGTCGAACATGGCCGCGAAACGAAAGGCCACCGGACTTCCCGGGGCCAGGGAACGAATACGGGCAAAGAGATCGCTGGCCCGGTTCGGATGGTCGGTGTCCGGATCCTCCAGCAACACCTCCACCGCCTTGCCGTACTCAGCCACCGCCGCCATCACGTCGCCCTTTTCCTCATAGACACGGCCGAGCATCTCCAGGAACGGAACATAGCGGGGTCCCGCCGTCAGATATTCCCGCAGGAGCGACTCCGCCAACCAGTAGTCCTGCCGCTCCATCGCTTCCCGAGCCAGCGATTCGAACGCCGTCCTGGCGCTCATGAGACTGCCCAGCCGCAGATGGAGGGTGGCGAAGAGGCGCCGGGCTTCCGCATTGAGCGGGTCAAGCGCAAGCAGGTCTTTTAACGCGGAGGACGCCCGGCCGTACTTGCCGGCGTTCATTTGTGTAATGGCATCTTCGAGCAGCGCCGACTTCTTGTTGAAGCCGATGCTCCCCTTTTTCTGGACCTTCGGAAGGACTTTTTTGTCTGACTTCAGAGGAGATTTCTTATCAGATCGCACTGTATAAACCTATAAAGTTACAGACATTTCTCACGTCGCATGACTTCACAACTAAAATGTCGGCTGTGACCATCCCAACCGGGCAGTCCACCGCCTTGAACAACTGCACCATTCGGGGGGAAAGCAAGGGAAGTGCCTTGGCCACTACATGGTCCTCTTCTGAGCCATGATGCGGTGATACCCATGGAATGCGTGCCGTTCTCCCGGATAAGGTCACCCAGATCTCCGACACGGCTATGTGTCTATCCTTCTCGGCATTCCTGGACACGATCTTGATTAGGGATTCTCCTGTGCCGGTTCTGACACAGGGCCTGGAATTCGCCACCGTCGGCAGGTGTGGGGACCGCTCGAGAATGATCTTTGATCCGTCACCGGGGGTTCGTATACTGTGATCAACGAGTATGCCATCGACCAAGACCCACATCCTCATCCTTACAGACCTCGATGGAACCCTCCTCGACGCCACCACATATTCCTATGAGGCAGCCAGGGAGGCCCTCTCGGCTATTCGGGCCCTGGATGCGTCCCTGATTCTGGTTTCGAGCAAGACCAGATCGGAAATGGAGCCACTGCGACTTCGCCTGGACAATCACCATCCCTTTATCGTCGAAAACGGCGGGGCCTTATTCATCCCCAAAGGCTATTTCCCATTTCCTTTGGGACAGGCCGCACCCCGCGGGGACTACGATGTGGTCGAAATCGGCACCCCCTATGTCCGGCTCAGGACGGCGCTGAAAGAAATCGGTCGGGATCTGGGCTGTCACTTGCGAGGGTTCGGGGATCTCACTCTCAAAGAGGTGTCAGCCCTCACGGGGCTGTCTCCTGCGGAGACCCTACTGGCCACCCAACGGGAATACGATGAGCCGGTTGTGGTGGAGTCGAATGGGATGGTCTGGAGCCGCTTGTCGGCAGCGGCGGCAACCCGCGGCTTGCGCTGGACCCGAGGGGGGCGGTTCCATCATTTGATGGGAGAGAACGATAAAGGGGTTGCGAGCCGGCGACTCATTGCCTGGTACGAGCGGCGCACACAGCAGGAGGGACGCGCCCTGATCACCGTGGGCATTGGAGATAGTCTGAACGACCTTCCCATGCTGGAAGCAGTGACCTACCCCATTCTCGTCCGGAAGCCGGACGGTTCCTACGATCCGGACGTGCAGTGTCCCCAGCTCACCCGCGCTGAAGGGGTGGGGCCTGTGGGATGGAACCGAAGCCTCATGGATCTGTTGCCGACTCTTTGACGATCAGCGGATCGGCACTCACGAACCACCCGGCACCAACGCTGCAATGGTCGATTCATGGTGACTCCTTCGCAGAGACAGGAGGACGACGCCGACACTGGAGACCTGCCAGAAGTCCACCGGCAAACCCTAGTCCGACCGCAAACGCCACAAGGCCCACAAGCGAGCGGTTGAACACGAACGGGCTCTGACGCCGGTGGGGGTAACGGGGCACGGCCGCTTCGCCGCCCAGCCAGCGACGCGCCTTGGCCTCAGCATCAACGTCTGAAATTTTATCGGTCACGCCAGATCCTTCTCATCGATGTGTTATTGGTCGAAACAGCGGTTGCCTTAGAGATGGCGCAAATCATCGGGCGCCCCATCCCGCGTGCGAATCGAAAGCCCGCGCTCAAGATAGTCTTTCGCCAGATCCTTGGCGCCTAGCCCGAATGCGATCGCCCCGGCCATGACGAGCCCACCGAGTGTAATGCCGAATCCCACCACCACGATATTCTGGGCGATCCCGAGTTGCTCGAGCGCCATGGCGACCGCCAACAGTTGAATCCCCCATCGCGAGCAGGTCGCTACCAGTCGCGCCGGAGGCAGGCCCGCATTGACCGCGGCAATCAGAACCGCCTGGGACACAAAATTGGATAATAACCAACCGGCGACGAGAATGAGACCTGCCGTCACGAGATGCGGCACATACGCCAGGAACGACTTGGCAAAATCGTTGATCGGCTGGAGATTGAGCGCGCCCAGGGCGGCGACGGTGGCGAAAATCATGACCAGCCAATAGGCCGCCTGCCCTACCAGCCGGGACGGGTCCGTCTTCACTCCGCCGCGCAACAATGCGCCCGTCACTCCCAGTCGATCGAACAATCGATCCAGACCAACCACCCGCAGCAACCGCTCCAGCGCCTGACTGGCGGTCCACGCGACCACCAGGCCCGCAAAGAAAATGATCGACATCGCCAAGAGGCTCGGCAGCACCGCAAGGACCTGCCGCGCCATCAACTCCAGGGGATCGAGTAGCCCCTTCTCAAAAAATTCTTTCATACTTCCCTCCTCCGGCCTCTACTGCAGCCTGCCTTCAGATGGATCGAGTCGCGCGCATTATCCTGCATGTGGCTCATTCCAGCGCGCCACCAGATAAGACTTATCCTTTTCAAACGCTTGGCACAAGGCTTCGATGCGGCCTTCGGCCTCGCTCGATGTGAGCCCCTGGGTATCCAACACAAACGAAGCGGTTCGCCCCAGGTACAAGGGAGTGAAGGCCTTCAAGACGTGGTCGCGCGGCAACACACGATTGCGATAGGCCACGGCGGCGTCATACACGACCCGCGCCCACAGATTGTCGGCAATCCGAAAGTCTTGCGCTGAACAGGTTCCCAACGGCCGCAGACTCTGCCTGGTACCGGGGGCGAGAATCTGATCCCAAATCGTCCCCAGATCGCTCAGGCCCTGCCGGAAGGTGCTGATCATCCGATCGACGTTGACGTTGACCGGCTCAACCCCGACCTCGTATTGAAACCCGAACAGCGGTACCGCATTGGAGCCATCCGTCTTGCCCCACACCGCATAGTGATCTTCCATCAACGCGAACACGGCGCCGAGCACCTGCACCAGCATCGCCGACAGGTCCGCCGCCGGATCTTTGGGGTTATGGATCTTCGCACCCAGAAAACTTTGACAGACGCGCGCTCCGCTGGCGATCGCTTCCGTCGTCATCCAGATGTCGATGCCGAACTTGGCCACTTCCGATTCCCACACATGCTTGTCGAGATAGTGCTGGGCCAACTGGCCGGAAAAACCGAAATCGCCGCCGATGGGCTGTCTGATACGATGCCCATAGAGGGTTCGTGTCAGCGGATACACAATGCTGTTGGTGATGGTCCCGTCATACTTGTGCCGCAGATAATAGGGCGCGACGTAGTCGAACCCCTGCTCGAATACCGGACTCACCAGCAACTCAATCCATTCCGGGGTGATGCTCCGCAGATCCGAGTCCACGACGGCACAGGCCTTGGCTTTCAAGCGACGCGCAATTTCAAAAATCGTGCGAAAGGCGCTCCCTTTACCCGGAATGCCGTGATACGGCGTGATGATCTTGTGGAGCGAGCTCTGCTGATCGCCGATGAAGAGGGTCTTGAGATCGACGACGGCCTGCGAGACCACTTGCTGCGTCCCGTCGGTCGAGCCGCCGTCCGAATTCACCAGGACGGCGCGGGCTTCAGGAAAGTACTTGGCCAGGCCGGCGCTCACCGCCTTGACGACATGCCCGATGGTTTCGACATTGTTGAAGCTGGGAATACCGACCAAAATATCCGTATGGGCGAATTGATCGACCTGCGCCTCCGTTTCAGGCGTCAGCGGGGTGGTATGGGTCGCATCGGGAAGTTGGGGGCCAGGCGTCATACGTCAAATCTCGCACGCCTCCGCCCTGGCAAACCATCTATGACATGACCGAACCGGACCGGCGAAAGGCTGGTGTGTGTGACAATGTCTCTTTGCTAAGAGACACCATCTTGCCCGATGATGTCAAGCAATCCTACCGCCACGCCGCTCGAACGCCTTCCGCATCTCGCTGACACATCCCAACAACACAGCGGCTCGATAGGCAGCAGACCTCGATGACGCAAGGCGTATGTACGCAGAACTACAGGCCGGCAGGTGAGGAAGAAGAACGAGGCCAAGCGGAAGATAATTCGAGGTGGCTATCCAGCGTCGGAAATCACGATCTGTTCTTTCCGATCCGTACTGAACGGAAGAGACGTGTCGTGGGCACTGACGAAGTCGTTTAAACGAAGTTGGTCATCGGCATCCATAAGAATGGGATCGACCCCCAGCTTCGACTCGCTGGCCCAACGGATCGTCGCCAGCCTCACCGAGAGGGGCCTGGGCTGCCCCGGAATATGCAAATGCAATTGGAGTAAGTCTCCCGCTTGTAAACCTTTGAGGCCGGTCCGTGACCATCCCGGAATCGAGAGATCGAGCATCCGGCCGTTCCACACTAACAAACCGTCTTCGGAACGGGATCCGGTACACTCGACGATAAAACGCGGGCGATTCTGTTGTTCCATCCATTCCTCCAAGCAAACGCCTCGGCAGAATATGAAAAACAACGAATAGCCTGATAGTCCCCGAAAGGTGGGGCGCTCCGAACAAGGCTCCTTATCCTGTTCAGGGAAATTCGTGGTATCGCCGGCGAAACGGAAGGAAGAGGGCAAGGAAACGAGAGCGGCTTGCCGCAAACCGGACTCAGAGTAGGGCGGAGAGCCGAACGACTAACCGATGAAGGATCAAAGGATCAGGCAACTCGCGAAGATCCCGACTCCTTGAGCACTGACTCCACAAATTTGTGAATGCGTGCTTGGGCGGTGGCGCTCATCCGGACGGTTTCAAGCCCAAAAACACGGTCTTGCACCCACTGCACCGTCACCCCATCCACATCAATCGCTTTCGGCTGGTCCGGCAAGAAGACGCGCAACGTGAGTTTCATACCGACCGTGACCGGCTTATCCCCGTCGATCCGCCAACCCTTGACCGAAAGATCGCAGACCTTGCCGGTTCCAACCAGGCCCTCCCCAAGATAATAGAGAAAGCAGCTGACGGGCACACGGGAATGGGATCGAGATGTCTGTGACTTAGCCATGATTTCCGGCAAGGGAGAGGGCTCTACGCCGCCTCAGTTTCGCTAGGACCCAGTCTACTCAACTCGCTGGGGATGGCCAAGCATATTCAGTTTCTCGTCAGGGCAGGCAGTCCCGTTTCGGGATTCACCGATCGGGAAGAAAAAATGGAGAAGGGCAGCGGTCAGACTAAAGCTGTGACGAACTGTTCAAGGCGAGCATGCTCATCGGCCTTGATCTCATTCACCTCAATTCCGAATTCCTGCCCACGCGACCACCGCACGACCGCGCGGTCTATAAACACGGTCGGATGCTGGTCGGGAAGAAACACGCAGAGAGTCACGACCGTACCGGGCTCGACCGGATGCGTCCCGTCGATACGCCACCCATTGAGGGAGAGGTTCCAGGCGACGCCGGATCCCTGGAGCGCATCGCTGGAGTAATACACCGAACACTGAACGGGGAAACGACGAAACGACCGCAAGTGAAAAGTAGTGGCGACCGTAGCCGGCGAGGAGCGCGGGGCCAATGGAGCGACCTGTTTGTTGCCACCGGTCATTTGGCTACCCGCTCAAGTGATCCGTATCCGCAGCCATTGGGGTGAGTGACGGGTTTCGAACCCGCGACCTCCGGATCCACAATCCGGCGCTCTAACCAGCTGAGCTACACCCACCACACAAGGTCAACGAGGAACGCGCATCTTAACAAACCCAGAAGAACAGTCGCAACCGCCCCGAGACCTCACCCTGACTCAGCGTTTGCTGCGTAGAATGGCCGGGCGAAGTCGCGACGCATTCCGTATTCCCGATCATATGCACGGAATCGACTTGGGACCTGACCGTCAATGTCCCCGGCGATCGAAGGCTGCTTGCATTTCCTCCAGGATGGCCGCCGTGGCGGCAGGAGGATCCTGGGCATCGCGAATCGGGCGACCGATCACCAAATAGTCGGCGCCGGCGGCAATGGTCTGGGTCGGCGTCGTCACTCGCGCATGATCATCCGTGCCTTTTCCCGCCGGCCTGACCCCGGGGGTCACGATAACCAGATTCGGTCCCACCTTGGCACGAATCGCCTGCGGCTCCTCTCCCGACGCCACCACGCCGTCGCAGCCCACTTCGGCCGCGAGCATGGCCCGCGCCGTCACCAAATCCTGAACACTTCGCTGAATGCCCATCTCCCGCAAATCTTCCCCGTCGAAATTGGTCAGCACCGTCACCGCCAGCAGTTTGAGATCGGACGATCCCCGTCCCTGCACCGCCGCCATCAACGCTTTTCGATTCGCATGGACGGTCAGAAAGGTGGCACCCATCGCGGCGACCCGGGCCGTCGCACGCCGGACGGTTTCTTCAATATCGAGGAACTTGAGATCAAGGAACACCCGCTTCCCGCGGTCCACCAGCTTCCGGACGATGTCCGGCCCCGCCACCGTGTACAACTCCAGGCCGACTTTCACAAATCGCACCTGGTCTCCCAAGCGAGCCACCAGCGCATCCGCTTCCGCCGCGGAAGGGACATCCAGCGCGACAATCAACCGATCTCGTGCATCAATCCGTGTCATCATGTGTACGCCGTTGCCCTCGAGGTTGCCTCGTGGCCCGGCTGACTCCTTTCAGTATCCTTGACCTCTCTTCTCATCCTATGTTACAAGCTCAAGCTTTGAACGTAGGAGAATCCGTATGCCTGTTGTCCACAAATCCACGATTCGCCGTGCCCGTCAATCTGAGAAGCGCCGTTTGCGTAACCGCGCCACTATCAGCTCGGTCCGTAGTATCCTCCGCAAGGTTCAGGATGCGATCGCGGCCAAGAAACCGGATGAAGCCAAGGCCACCCTGCGGGAAGCCACGTCAGCTCTTGGCAAAGCGGTCACTAAAGGGGTCTTGAAGCCGAATACGGCCTCGCGCCGCGTGTCCCGGCTGACTGTGCGTGTGAACGCGCTCACCGCTTCCGCGTAACGGTTCTGACATTCGACACCGGTCTCGAACCCGTCGGGCGCGGGACCGGTGGTGCTGGTTGCACCCGCGCTCCGGATGATGCTGATTTCGACGGCTGGCCACAGAGTCGGAACAAGAGGTCTTCCATCACGCGAACAGGGGCACTTCCACTCCCGCCTTTGAGCTTCGAGTCAGTTTCCAGAAACCAGTGAAACGTCTGCGTCAATTGCGCGTCTGCGAATTGCGCTAGAAACCCGCGTACCCGGGATGGATCCATCCGTAACGTCCTGGCCGCCTCCCCTTCCCGACCGCCGGATTTGAGCTGCTCCTTCATTTTCCACAACCGTCGGTATTGCCAGATCAAGGCACCGAGAATCCGGAGCGGAGCCTCTCCATTCTCAAGATTTCGCGCAAGGATCCGTAATGCCCGCCCATGATCGTGCGCCCCGATGGCGTTCATGAGATCGAAGACGGATGCACCGGACTCCGTCCCTCTCAACGCCTCGACATCCGCCGATTGCACGGTACGGTCAGGCGGCACATAGGCGGCGAGCTTCTCTAGCTCCCGCTTCACCGCATAGAGGGACTCACTCCCCGCTTCCTTGAGCAGCTGCGTCGCCTCTTCGTGGATGCGCACACCCAGCGCCGCCGCTTCCTGGCGAATCCACGCCGACAGCTGCGCCTCGCGCAGAGGGGCACAATTGACCGTCACCGCGCCTTTCGTCAAGGCTTGGGTCCATTTCATCCGTCCATCCAGCTTGACGGCCACCACGATCAACGTCGTGGTGTCATTCGGAGCGGAGAAATAGGAGAGGAGTTTTTCCCCTTCTCGGGCCGGGAGTTTTTCCACCGACTTATAGACCACCACGCGGCGTTCGGCGAATACGGGAATCTCCGACGCGCAGGCCAGCACATCCTCAACCGAGCAGTCGTCTCCGTGGAAAATATCGTAATTGAATCCGGTATCCGCCGCCGGTCCCAAGGCTGCGGCCCGCAATGCGGCCACAGACTGGTCCCGGAGATAGTCTTCTTCGCCGACCACGGCATACAGCGGCATCACCCCGCTACGCGCGAAGGATTGAGGCAGTTCCAGACTCATCACTGAAGCGCTCATCCGCAGAAACTTTCCATTGGTTATCGAGGCACACCGGGCTGTACCCCACCGTACGGAACAGCCTCGACTTTCACCGGTCGCTTCAACGCCTTGTCCAACTCGCCCGTATCCAGAAAGAGCAGGAATCGGGAGGCCAGATCTTCCGCGACGAACCGGCCGGCTTGCTCCAACGCCCGATTTTGCAGCACCCGATTGAATTGCAGATCCTGGGTCAGAAAAAACTCAGAGGTTCCCTTCGCGACCTGGTACCAGACGACCTTTTTCGTTTTGGCCTCTTCGATCCTCACGCTCACGAGCATTTCCACCCGGCTCTCAAATGTTGTGGTCTGGTCGAAACTCAAGGTCGGCAACGTGATCTGCATGATCTGTCCGGACAGATAGAGATCGGCCCCGGCCGAAGGGCCCACGATTTCCGCCCCAGCCCCAGCCGAGAACTCCCGACGCAGGTAATTGGCGAGCTTGACCTCGAAATTCGCCTCGTAGGTACTGTTGGCAATAGGAAGGATGGCCAGGCGTGGCGCCTGCGGCCGCTTCGTCGCCGTCTCCGGCGCGCCGCCGACCGTGGGACCGGCGCCCTGCACACGAAACTGATAGCCACAGCCGGGGAGCGAGACACTCAGCGCAAAGAACATAATCAGCCACACCACGCGACCAGGAACCTCCGGGCCGACACGTGCTGCGTTGTTCCTGTGACGTTCACCCTGGCCCACGGCATCACACCACGAAGTTGATCAGTTTCTTTTCGACGTAAATGACCTTCTTCGGCTCTTTCCCCTGCAGCCATTCAGCCACTTCTTTTTTCGCTAGAGGTTCCACCTGCCCGCGTGAAGCCCCGGCATCGACCTCGAGTTTTCCCCGGAGCTTTCCGTTCACCTGAATCGGGATCGTCAGCCGGTCGCTGACCACCAACGCGGGATCGAACTGCGGCCATGGCTGCTGACCGGCGCTCGGTTGCTGACCGAGACGTTCCCACAACTCCTCGCTCAGATGCGGCGCAAACGGCAAGAGCAACAACACAAACGGTTCCAGCAGGCGGCGCGGCCGCTGCTCCAGTTTCGTCATCTCGTTCGTGAATACCATCATCTGCGAGATCGCCGTATTGAAGCGTAAGGCGTCGATATCGTCGGTGACTTTCTTGATGGTGTAATGGAGCAGCCGCAGCTGTTCAGGCGTCGGCTCGGTATCCGTGACCGCGGGACTCAATGCGCCCTCGTCGCCGATCATCAGCCGCCAGACCCGATCGAGAAAGCGCGTGATCCCCTCCACACCGCGGGTACTCCAGGGCTTCATCGATTCGAGCGGACCCATGAACATTTCATAGAGCCGCACCGCGTCGGCCCCGAACTGGTCGATCATCTCGTCCGGGTTCACCACATTGCCGCGCGACTTGGACATCTTCTGATTGTCTTCGCCCAACACAATGCCCTGGTGCACGAGCTTCTTGAACGGTTCCGGCGTGCTGACCACCCCGGCGTCGAACAAGACCTTGTGCCAGAACCGGCTATACAACAGATGCAGCACCGCATGTTCGCTGCCCCCGATGTAGAGGTCCACCGGCATCCAATAGCGCTCCTTCGCCGGATCGACCATCTGCATGGCATTCTTCGGATCGATGAACCGCAAGTAATACCAGCAGGACCCGGCCCACTGCGGCATGGTATTCGTCTCCCGTCGCGCCGGTTTGCCGGTGACAGGATCCGTCGTCTCCAGCCAGTCGTGGAGATTCGCCAAGGGGCTTTCGCCGCTGCCGGACGGTTTGAAATTCTTGGTTTCAGGCAAGGGGAGCGGCAATTGCTCCTCAGGCAAGGGACGTGGCTCGCCGTCGACCCACACAATCGGAAAGGGCTCGCCCCAATACCGCTGCCGGGCGAAGAGCCAGTCACGGAGCTTGTAATTGATCGTCTTCTTGCCCCTGCCCTTGGTTTCGAGCCAGGCAGTCATTGTTGGAATCGCCTCGCTGGGCAATAATCCATCGAGAGAGCAGGATCCATCCGGCGTGGTCGAGTTGATGACACGTCCCCGGTCCGTGTCGGTGAAGGCCGCCTTGTCGACCTGCCCACCGTGAATGACTTCCCGAATCGGCAGATGGTATTGCGTGGCAAAAGCCCAGTCGCGTTCGTCATGCGCCGGCACCGCCATAATCGCGCCGGTGCCGTAACTCATCAGCACATAGTCGGCAATCCAGATCGGCAGCCGCTCCTGGTTCACGGGATTGACGGCATACCCGCCGGTGAACACACCGGTCTTGGCCTTATCCAGCTCCTGACGCTGCAGATCGCTCTTGCGGGACGCCGCCTCGCAGTAGGCCGTCACCTGCTCACGCTGCTCCGGCGTCGTCACCACGTCGACGAGCGGATGTTCCGGCGCCAAAACCATATAGGTCGCACCGAAGAGCGTGTCGGGGCGGGTCGTAAACACGCGCAGATTGCCCGTCCTGTCGGCCAAGGGAAAATCGACTTCCGCGCCGATCGACCGGCCGATCCAATTCTTCTGCATCTCGAGCGTGCTGGTCGGCCATTCGACCAGGGTCAGGTCCTCCAGCAATCGCTCCGCATAGGCGGTGATCTTCAAGACCCACTGCCGCATCGGCTTGCGAATGACGTCGAACCCGCCGACCTCGCTTTTGCCGTCCACGATTTCTTCATTGGCCAGCACAGTTCCCAAGGCAGGACACCAGTTCACCGGCACCTCGGCCACGTAGGCAAGACCCCGTTCGAACAGCTTCAAAAAGATCCACTGGGTCCAACGATAGTAGTCCTGGTCGGTCGTGCTGAGCTCGCGTTCCCAATCGTAGGAAAGCCCGACTCGCTTCATTTGCCGTTTAAAGGTCGCAATGTTCTGCGCCGTGGTGATGGCAGGATGCACACCGGTTTTCACGGCATACTGTTCCGCGGGCAATCCGAACGCATCCCACCCCATGGGGTGCAACACGTTGAAGCCGCGCATCCGCTTATAGCGGGATACGATATCCGTGGCGGTATACCCTTCCAAGTGCCCGACGTGCAGACCCGACCCCGACGGGTAAGGAAACATGTCGAGGCAATAGAATTTGGGCTTCGACTGATCGTCCAGCGCCCGAAACGGGCGATGCGTCTCCCAATAGGTCTGCCACTTCGATTCGAGGGCCTGATGATCGTATGTCTTGCTCATTGTGGTATCGTCATATGCGGGGCAATCGTTCGTGTTCGATGAAAGAACGGACGACTCTAGCACACGCCGCACGGAGCGACAAGGACGAGAGGGGACAAACAGGGACCGATTCGACCGTGAAGAGTCCCCCTATTTCTTGATCCCGGAATCGAGTCCTGTTCAAATGCCGGAACAACCGGTCGCCGAATATCGACCGCGCACGACCTCACAGACTTTTGCCAACGCCGATGTACGCTACCTACATCTTTCCGCGACTCATGGACTGGGTGCTCCGGGGCGAACGGTTTCAGACCGAACGCCGGCTCCTGCTGACTCCGGTACATGGACTCGTCCTGGAAATCGGGTTCGGAACCGGATTGAACCTGCCGCACTACCCCCCGACCGTGACCGCTCTGCACACCGTCGATCCCGCCCCACTCTTGCCGGATCGAGTCGCCGTGCGGGTGGCACAGGCTTCGTTCCCCGTTCACATTCAGCATGTCAGTGCCGAACGATTGCCCTATGACGCTGCCAGCTTCGACTACGCCGTCAGCACCTTCACCCTCTGCACCATTCCGGATCCGGCGAGGGCGCTACGCGACATTCGCCGGGTGCTGAAGCCGGACGGCCACTTCCTATTCCTGGAGCATGGCCGCAGCGACGATCCCCTCATCGCCCGGTGGCAGGACCGACTCAACCCGCTGCAACACGTCCTGGCCTGCGGCTGCAATCTCAATCGCCGCATCGATCGACTGATACTCGACGCAGGCCTGCGGCTGGAACAGCTTGATCGCTACTGTCTCCCCGGCGTCCCAAGAATCGGCGGGGAAATGTATCGCGGCACCGCCCGCGTCAACGGACAATCATCCCTGCCTTCCAGCCTCGACACCTGACCCCTCCTCACGACCTTGGCCTGGCACCGCGTTCAGAACCAGCCGAAGCAGCGACGACATGAAACAGGAAAATTGTATCCCTATCGGCAATTTTGTAGACTGCACCGTATAATGCACGATCGCCGCATTCGTCCATGCAGCAGACGGGAGTGACCCGGATGTCCTCCTCGCAGTCGTTCCCCGACAGAAAGCCTCCGTCGACCTCTCCATTATTCAAACCCATAGATTTAGCCCGGGACAGCAGCATCGCCTTGCAACGGGTGACGCTCCTTTATGAGGCGATGCCGGCCGCGCTGGTGGCCGGACTCGGCTGCGCACTCGCCCTGATCGCGGTCAATTGGCATGTCGTCCCGCACGACCGGCTGCTCGTCTGGCTGATGTACCATCTGATCCTCGCGGCAGGCCGATACGGGCTCGCCCGATCGTTCACGGCCAACAGGCCGGGGCTCGTCAACATCGAACGCTGGGACCGGGCGTTTCTGGTCGGCACGACACTCGCGGGTCTCGGCTGGGGCGCCTCAGCCCTGTTGCTGTTTCCGGAATCCTCACCGGCCCACCAGGTCTTTCTGGCCTTTGTGCTCGCAGGCATTACAGCCGGCGCCGCTTCCACCCTAGCCGCCCGCTTCGACGCCTTTCTGTCTTTCTCTCTTCCGATGTTGACGCCACTCATCCTGCGACTCTTCGCTCTCGACCATGAGCAAGCCCTGCCGATGGCGATCTGCACCATGCTTTTCTCGCTGCTCATGGTCTACACGGCGTATCGAACGTCCAACACCGTCCTGGAAACCCTCCGGCTGAAATATCACAACGCCCAACTGGTGGATCAACTCACCGGGCAACTGCAGGAAGGGGAGCAGATGGAACTGCTCCTCACCGTCAAGACCGAACACCATCGCTTCATCATGGAGTATGCCCAGGACATCATCTATCGGACAGACCGGAGCGGCCGTTTCACGTTCATCAACCCCGCGGTCATCCGGCTCCTGGGGTATCACGAGACGGAGATGCTCGGCCATCGTGCGCTGGATTTCGTTCATCCCGATTACCGCCGCCCGACCGAACGTTTCTATCTCCGGCAATTTCTCCGGAAGACGGCCAGCACCTATTGTGAATTCCCCCTGATCACCCACACGCAACAGACCCTGTGGGTCGGACAGAATGTGCAGCTACTGCAACGCGACCAGGAGGTCATCGGGTTCCAGGCCGTGGTACGCGATATTTCCGTTCGGAAACAGACCGAAGAAGCGTTACGCGTCAGCCAGGAGCGATACCGCGCGCTGTTCGAGAGCAGCCCTGAAATGCTGCTGACCGTCGACGCCCGGGGCACATTGCTGACGGTCAATACCACCACCGCCGCCGAATTGGGCTACGAGGCCGACGAGCTGATCGGTCAACCAGTGGCGGGAATTGTTCACCCGGATGACCACGGCAGTATGGAGAAGCATTTTGCCGACTGTCTCCGCCGGCCGGGAGAAGTCCTCCGCTGGAATTTCCGGAAGATGCGCAAGGACGGGAGCCTGCTCTGGGTGCGAGAAGCCGCCCGGGCCGTGCGTAACTCCGACGGACAGTTCGATATCATCATCGTGTGCGAAAACGTGACCGAACAGAAAGGCATCGAAGATGCCCTGACCCAGACGCGCCAACTCCTGGAGTCCATCGTCGAGCACATTCCCCACATGGTCTTTTTAAAAGACGCTCAAGAATTGCGCTTCGTCCAGTTCAATAAAGCGGGCGAAGACCTGATCGGCCTGCCGCGAGAGGCGCTGCTGGGAAAGAACGATTTCGATTTCTTCCCGCTCGAGCAGGCGGAATTCTTTACCGCCAGAGACCGCGAGGTCCTGACCGGCGGCACGATGATGGACATTCCGGCCGAACCGATCCAGACCAAGGATCATGGCCTCCGGTGGCTCCACACCAAGAAGCTTCCCCTCTACGACCAGGCCGGCATGCCGCGCTATCTCTTGGGGATATCGGAAGACATCACGGACCGGAAACAACGCGAAGAAGCCGAACGGCTGCGCTTGGGGAAATTAGAAACACAACAAGCCGTGCTGCATGAATTGGCGGAAGATCCGGCCATCCACAGCGGACACCCGCAGCAAGCCTTCCCGGTCATTACCGAATATGCGGTGAGCACGTTTGCCGTCGAACGAGCCGGCATCTGGCTTTTTGACGAGAATCAGTCCGCATTGATCCTTCAGGATCTGTTCGAAGCCACCCCCAAACACCATCTGCAGGGAACGACGCTCTCGACCGGTGAATACCCCGCCTACCTGCATGCGCTCGAAACCGAACCCTACTCGCTCGCGGCCCATGACGCGCAGACCGATCCCCGCACGAAGGAATTGACTCCGTCGTACCTTACCCCGCTTGGCATCGTGGCCATGTTGGACGCCCCGATCCGCCGGCATGGTCGCGTGGTCGGCGTGTTATGCCTCGAACACATCGGTCCGGGCAGAGTCTGGACCACAGAGGAACAAACGTTCGCCGCCTCCCTGGCCGCCATGGCGACCCTGACCCTGGAAGCGTCGGACCGCCGGCAGGCTCAAGAGGCGCTGGAGCAACATGTCCGTGAACGCACCGGCGAGTTGCGCCGGACGACCGCCCATCTTCAGACCATCATCGAAGAGTCCCCCCTGGCGATGATCGAATTGGACCAAGCGGGCCTCGTCACCACGTGGAATGCCGCCGCCACCGCCCTCTTCGGCTGGACCAAGGACGAAGTGCTGGGCAAGGAGCTGCCGTATGTGCCTCCCGGCCAGGAGGAGGTGTCGGAAGACTTGTGGACGGCAGTGATGAGCGGCGCCGCACCACGCAATCTCGAACTGCGCCGCCAGAAAAAGGACGGAACTCTGGTGGATGTGAACATGTGGGGGAGCCTGCTTCAGGGTCCGGCAGGCCAGGCGGTCGGCTCCATCGGATTCTTCGTCGATATCACGAAGCACAAACAACTCGAAGACCAGCTCCGGCAGGCCCACAAGATGGAAGGGATCGGCCGCTTAGCCGGCGGCGTGGCCCACGATTTCAACAACCTGCTCACCGTCATCAACGGGTGCGCCACGCTCTTGTTGGACCAGGTGCGGGCCGAGGATCCGCTTCGTCGCTCGTTGACCGAGATCCTGACCGCCGGCCAGCGTGCGGCGGCCTTGACCAAGCAGCTCCTGGCCTTCAGCCGGCGCCAAGTGTTGACCTTCCAGGTCTTTGACCTCAACGAGGCGCTCTCGTCGATCAGCTCCATGATCGAACGGTTGATCGGCGAAGACATCAACCTGATCAGAAATCTTGACTCGCGGCCCTGTACCATTCGCGCAGACAGAGGACAGATCGATCAAGTGGTACTGAATCTGGCCGTGAACGCCAAGGATGCCATGCCTACAGGCGGCACACTCACGATGGCGACGCAGGCCCTGCTGATTACACCCGACAGCCCCGTGCCTCATCCCGCATTACTCCCTGGAGCCTATGCGCACCTGTCGATCCGCGACTCCGGCCAGGGCATGGACCGCACGACCCTGTCCCATATTTTCGAACCCTTCTTCACCACCAAAGAAGAAGGCAAAGGAACGGGACTGGGATTGGCCACGGTGTATGGCATCGTCAAGCAGAGCCAGGGGTTCATTTTTGCCGACAGCACACCCGGTGAAGGGTCAACCTTCGAACTCTACTTTCCACTGGTGGAGGCGCCGCCGCTTGCGGCCACGCCGACACTCCCATCCCGTCCGCACTGCGGGCGGGAGACCATCCTGCTGGTCGAAGATCAGCATGCCGTCCGGTTGCTGCTCACCCAGGCCCTGTCCGATTACGGCTACACCCTGCTGGAAGCCTCAAGCGGACAGGAAGCCCTCCGTCTGGTCGCCGCCGCCCGCACCCCCATTCATATTCTGCTCACGGACGTCGTGATGCCGCAGATGACAGGACCGGCCTTGGCCGAGCACCTGCGTCGGCAATGGCCCGAGTTACGGGTACTCTTTATGTCGGGATATGCCGAGGGGAGCGTGTTACCGACGTTTCTCGCGGAACCGGGCACCGGCTTCATTCAGAAGCCCTTCCTCCCCACTGAATTGGCGCAGAAGCTCCGGGAATTGCTCGATCCCGCGAAATAGCACACGTGATGGATTGCGCAGAGAGACCGACTGCGCGACAAACGGCTTAGCCGGGCAGGATCGCGTGGAAATGTTCGATGGAGGTAAACCGCGCGGAAGGAACGGCTGACGCCTGAGAACTCGACCTGGAGCGGTGAAAAATCCGGCCGATCCCGAAATCTTCCGCCGCAGCCAGACATTGCTCATCGTCGTCGATGTAGAGCGCCCGTGCAGGATCAAATCCCACCAGTTGCCGGCAGGTCGGCCAATACTCCGATCGCATCTTGAGCCACCCCACCTCGAAGGCATCCACGATACGATCGACATGCCGATCCAGCCCCGTCTTGGCAGTTTTCACATCCACTCCTGCCCGATGCGCGTTCGTCAGGATCGTCACGCGCTTCCCCAATCGACGCAAGGATGAAAGAAACTCCTCGGCATCGGGAAGAAACCCGATCATGTGGTCGAGTTCGCGATGCATCGCCACCACATCGATGTCTACCCGCTCCGACCAATAATGTAAATCCGTCCAGGCCAATTCCCCTTCGACGGAACGATACATGGCCATCAAGCGATCCCGGGCGGCCTCGAAGGTCAGCGCATGCTTCGCCGCATACCGCCTCGGCAGTTCTTCCTCGAAGAAAAAGTTGTCGAAATGACGGTCGAGTAACGTGCCGTCCATGTCGAGCAACACATCGTCGATCCGACTCCAATCGACGGACTGATGGGCAGCGGCTGAGCGATGTGACAGCATCTCGGCAGTATACCGGAGACAGGCGCGGCAAGACGAGTCATTGTGTTCGGTGAAATCTCTATGCTACCGTCGCGCACCATGTCACGCACCAAACAGACGCGCGGTCCTGTGGCCCCGCTCTTCACCCTTGAGGGCGGCCGGCTGCCCATTATCGCCCTCATCGGGCGGCCCAATGTCGGGAAATCGACGCTCTTCAACCGCATTCTCGGCACGCGGGCGGCGATCGTGGACGATGTGCCGGGCGTGACGCGGGATCGCAACTACGCCGATTCGACCTATCGCAATCGCCGCTTCCGTTTGGTGGATACGGGCGGGCTGGACCCGACAGCCAGCGAAGGCATGTTGTCCCTGATCCGGCAACAATCCCAACTCGCCATCGCCGAGGCGGATATTCTCGTCCTGGTTCTGGATGCCCGTTCAGGCCTGACGCCGGCCGATGAAGAAGTCGTACAAACCCTGCGCGGCTCCGATAAACCCGTCTATTACGTGATCAACAAAATCGATACCCCGAAGGCCGATCCGCTGGTCGCCGATTTCTATCGCCTCGGGCAGGAGCAGCTGTATCCCCTGTCGGCCGAACATGGCATCGGCGTCGCCGAGTTGCTGGACGATCTCTTCTCGCACATGGCCGAACCCCTCGACGAAGAAGCCACGAGCGACACGCCCCGCATCGCCATCGTCGGACGTCCGAATGTCGGCAAATCCACCTTGGTCAACTCAGTCCTCGGCGAAGCGCGCGTCGTCGTCAGCGATGTGCCGGGCACGACGCGTGATCCCGTCGACTCGGTCGCGACATTCAAAGACCGGCAGTATGTGCTGACCGATACGGCCGGCATCCGCCGCCGTGGTCGTGTGGAACGAGGCATCGAGGGCTACAGCGTCGCCCGATCCCTGCGCGCCATCGGCCGATCAGACATCGCTGTACTGCTACTGGATGCGGAAGAAGGCGTCACCGAGCAAGACACCAAAATTGCGGGCCTCGTTCTCAAACAAGGACGCGCCTGCATTCTCATCGTCAACAAGTGGGACCTCAAGGCCGATGACGTGCACGCGCGCGAGGCCTACAAACAAGATCTTGAACGTCGCTTCCCGTTCCTCGCCTGGGCGCCGGTGCTGTTCATTTCGGCGCTGGAACCGGATTTTCTGCGCGGCTTGTTCGCCTTGATCGACCAGGTCTATTTCTCATTCTGTAAACGGGTCCCCACCGGCCCCCTGAATCAATTCTTTCAGGGTCTGCTGGAAGAACATCCGTTGCCGGTCAGGAAAGGAAAGCCGGCCAAAGCCAGCAAATCGGCATTCATGACGCAAGTTGCGACACGGCCTCCCGCATTCGCCCTCTTTGTGGGACATCCCGACAATATGACCCCGGCCTACCTCCGTTTCCTCGAAAACCAGATCAGGAAGGAATATCATTTCTCCGGCACGCCCGTTCGACTGATGACCAGAAAAAAATGAGGCAGCCTTGCCGGGGCGCGACGCATTCGACACAATCGACGACATTTTCCTTCGCCCCCTTCGTTTCATCGCTCACGATTCCTTGAACATTTCGTAGATTTCCTCCCTTCTCTCAGCTCAACGCAATGGCCCGCATCTTGCTTTTCCATTCAGCGTTCGAATGGCAGCGACGACCGTCCTCGCTGACCGCATGAGGGACATGCCATAGCAGAGAGGAGCTCATCTCCATGTTCATCGGACAACCAGATCTCGCCGCACCCGCCGCACCGACCTCGTCGGCCGAGACCGGCCTCATCGTCCTTTCCATGGACGGTCGTATTCTCTACACCAACGAGCGGGCACGCGAGTTCGCACGCCATTTCACGAACGAGCCGCGCCGGCTGCAGACCTCCGAGACCGCATCACTCCGCCATCCGTTGATGGACCTGTTTCATGACGTGCTGGCCAAGTTGGAGAAACACATCGCGGCAGAAGACTGGAGCCAATTCGAAATCACCCGCCTGACCCGATGGGGCGGCGGCACAGTGCGCCTCCGGGGATTCGGCATGCCAGATCAAGCCAGACGCCAACAGTCACGTATCGTCCTGACAATCCATCACCAATCAGGCCCAACCCCCTAGTAATATTGAGTCTGCGCGACACAAGGCCTGAGGCGATTCGCAGGTCACGAACGGCTTTCAACTTGACTCATGCGGATCAGCATGTTATTCGCACAGGAGACGTTGTTGTACGCCACGCGCGACAAGGCAGGAACCGGCCCCCTCCAGCTACGGGAGGTTTCTCCTCCACTCTTTCGGCGTCATACCATTCCGGTCAAGACGGTCTATAACCACTATGGCTTATTCTACGAATTCCCCTCAGCGGCTCCTCTTTCTCTCGATCCGGTTGGGCGTTTGTCTTATCCTGGCACAACCAGCGTGGGCAGACACCGCCACACCCCTCATTGAACCGCCCCCGCTCGCTGAGTCCGGAGATCCGGTCGCGGAAAACAACCCTGAACCGGCGGTGGCCCCCGCGCCCGTGTCCCCTTCGGTTCAGATTTCCGGCGCGATCTGGCGCTCGAAACCCGGCATCGTGTTCTTGCAGACCCCGATCGGGCCACTCTCCCTGAGTTCGAAATCCACCCTTCGCGACATTAAGACCTCACAAAAGATCACTCTGTGGGTCCATGGCACGACGAGTGTCATCGACATCCGCGAGAGAGGCATCGACAAACTGGTCCATCGGTATGTCACCGGCCTGCCGAACTTTACCTCTCCCGAGAAAACCGCCGTCACACTCTGGACACCGGACGGCGAACAATCCTTCACCCTCGGCGCATTTGAAACCAAAATCGCCGGACGCCAGGATCACCAACCATTGACCATCGAGGTTGATGGGACCGGAGCCATCAAAGGTCTGCACGATGTGCAGTTCGATCTCCAGGTCAATCAGGTGCCCCGCACAGCCTCGTCGCTGCATCTCTTGTTGAACGGGACAGTCTCGAAACTGAAGTCGAACTATGTGTTCCTGAAAACCCCTCTGGGCATCGTGACAGTCAGCGGAAAGACCGGTGTGCGGAACGCCAAGGTCGGGCAGGAGATGTCGGTGTGGATCCAGGATCGCCATGTGGCTATCGACCTGTATCAGGACGGTCTTACAAGTCCATCACGACGGTTCCTCACCGGGCCGCTGGCCTACGGGTCCGACGCGCATGACACCCTCACCATGCAGGGCCCCGAGGGAGCCCAGTCCATTCCCCTCACGCAACGGCCGGCTGCTCTCGCAACCCTGAAGGAAGGGCTCCCGATCACCGTCGAACTCAACCAGCAGGGTGAACTCGTCGATATCCGACGGGTCAATTGACACCCTCCGTCGGCACCTCGACATCCGGACCGCTTCTTGACAGTGCCCGACGCCCCCCGTAGACTCCGTGACGCGTATGGCATCACGGAAGAACAGTCGGCCGGAAATCCCCGACGGGCGCGGCGTCTCCCCCTCCACCTCCGCTCCATTCGATCAGCTGTATCGTGATCACGTCGACGTGATGTACCGCTTTGCCTATCGGCTGTGCGGTGAAGCCGAGGCGGCCAAAGATCTGGTCCAGGAAACGTTTCTGAATGCCTATCGCGCGTACGACCGATTTCGTGGCGACGCGCAGGTCTCGACCTGGCTGTACGCCATCGCCTCCCATGCCTGTCAACGTATGCGGCGGAAACGCAAAGGCGAACCGGAGCGCGAGTTATCCCTGACCGAATTCGTTCCGACATCGGAGGGCGAGTTTTCCCTGCAGATCCCGATGGAGGGCCTCAGCCCTCAAGAAGCGCTTGAAAATAAAGAATTGCGGCAGATACTCGATCGCGCCATCGCAAAGTTGCCGCGCAAATACCGGATGGTGTTGGTGCTCCGCGACATGGAAGGATTGAGCGCCAAAGAAGTGGGCAGCATTCTCGGGCTCAACGAACGGGCGATCAAATCGAGGCTGCATCGAGCCCGCCTCTTTGTCCGCAAGGAACTCAGCGGCAAAGGATTGGCGGCAGAATTTCATCCGTACATTACCACCGGGCACTGATAGTTTGGTATAGTCAAGAAGAAGCACCGCCATGGCTGATCGCGTACGCACATATCCAGGCACCCGCAAGCCCGCCCTCCACCAGGGTCACGGAAAACGAAATTGCGTGAAAGTGCTCGAACGGCTGTCTGCCTATCTGGACGACGAGCTTTCCGGTGACGTCTGTCAGGAAATTCGCGCCCACCTAGGCGACTGTCCGAATTGCGAAGTGTTTCTCGACTCCCTGCGCCAAACCGTGCAGCTCTGCCGCAACCGTCCTTCCCCGGCACTCTCCCAAAACGATCGTGCGAACCTCCGCCGGCAGATTTTGAAGGCTGCGGCCACGGCATAACCAGTCGTGATTGGCCCGATGATCACGCCGACCGGAGCACGACCGGCAGAGGGGGCGAGAGACGAGTCGCAGAATGATCAGCGGCGTCGCTCGCCGCAACCATCTGTTCCTTCGATTTTAGGCCCCCTCCTGCTCACCCTTCTATTGACCTGCGGTGGAACCGGCGTCCTGCTCGCCCAGCCGTCAGAAACACTCGACCACGGGCAAGCCATCTACCGTGCGCATTGCATGGAGTGCCATGGCACAACCGGCAAGGGCGATGGGGCCAAGGCCCCGTTTCTGTCCCCTCGACCGGGCAATCTCATCTCGGCGGCCACCTCTGCCAAAACGGATACAGAGCTGCTCCGCACCATCGCCCAAGGAAAGCCCCGCACGGCCATGCCGGCCTGGAAGAACGTGCTGCCTGCCGAGGACCAGCAGGCCGTTCTCCAATACATCCGTTCCTTGGTCCGGTTTACCCGGCCACTCACACCCCCTCCCCCGGGTCCGTGATCTTGCATCGACTCCGCCAGCCCCTTTCACCTGAAAAGAGCCCCGTGGTACAGTGACATTCTTTTATTGCCACCGGAGGTCGTTCGCATGATTCGCGGGAACCAGTTCCATCGACGACAGACCATTGCCATCGTGACCCTCGCGGTCTCTCTCGGTCTCTTGACCGGGACAGCCGAGTCGGCACCGGCTACCGGCGGGAAGGGACATCGCCCAACCGCCTCCGCTAAGCAACCACCGGCGGTCCAGACCGCCGTCCGATATGCCGAAGCCCTTGCGCACGGCGATCGCGTCACCGCCGGGCAATTGGATTTTGCCTGCCAATACCGATACGTCGTCGCTTCTCCGGCAAAGGTGAAACAATTCGCGCCGGTCAACGACACGTCCTACGATTCCTGCTGGCAAACCCTGACCGATGCCTATGCGCCCATGCTCAAGCGGTCGGACATTGCCATGGATATCATTTGGCCGAGCACCGGCCCGCTGATGTTTTTCGGTGACGATCTCCCGAGGGCGCCGGCCTCGACCTTCGTGGCCGACGTGCTGGGCACCTCCCCTCCCGGGAGCGGCCTTCATGTGACCGTCGTCGGCAGCCGCACCATTCCGTCCGGTTCGTTCCGCCTGGGACGCACCGGGAAAGTGCTCGGCGCTCCCACGACGCTGGTCCAACTATCCGTACAGTATCAGGATCCCCTGACATCGCCGGTGACCTATGCCCCCGGCAACGTCAAGTGGACGAACACGATCAAGCGCCCGAGACTGGCATTGAAATCCGTGACCACTCAGTGGGTCGTCTTTACCGGGCTGAAACAGCATGGATTTCCCGGCGATACCGCCGTATTCAATCTGCCGGTCGCCTCACAGCCGGAAGCCCCGGGCATGATGGCAGACAAGATTCCGTTTGCCACGGAAGCAAGCCGTGCCCTGCCTGAATCCCTGGCCTGGTGGGGACCGGACGATCAACCCGGCACGTTGACAGCCGCTGCGGCACGCGCCGCCATCTTTCCCGATCTGCGCGACCGGGTGGCCTTACTCAACCGCGTCTTGCTCATCGACCCGAAGCAGCCGGACGCCCTGACGGTCTTAACCCGCCACCTGTACAGCGTGTTGCTGCGTGAAGCCAGAAATAGCCATCAGGTGCCTATAAAGGATCCCGCCCTAGGCATCGTGGTGGACGAATTTTATTGGAACATCTATGCGCAGGGCGCCCGCTTGGATCTCTCGAACGGGATGGAAATGGGCGGTCTCTCACAGCCGACCCCGGCGGACTTTCTCTATCGTCTGATCCCGGCACTTCAAACGCTCGTTTCGGTCAGGCCGGAACAACTCGACAACCGGTTTCGACTAGGAATCGCCTACCGATGGAATAACGACCAGCTCCCCATGGTCGAGACCTTCGAATCCCTGGTGAAAGACATACCCGAGCACCGGAGAACGCCCAAGTCCGAAGCCCTGCTTCAACTGGCCTGGTCCCGGATCAACAAGGTCTCCTGGAACCGGATCCTTCACGATACGGAAACGCCTCGGGCCTATGCCGATGCCGAGGCCGCCCTGGCACAGGCGGAACTTCCTCTCGATAAGTTTCTGGCCGAATATGCGATGGCCTACGCCATGATCTTTTTGCCGAACTACGGGGACAAGGCCAAAATGCTCCAGCACCTGACCGAAGCCAAGCGGTGGTTCGACGAGGTACCCGGCAAGTCGGATGAGGTGTGGCGGTACTTCCTGCACTCGGAACTGCTCAAGGCGGTGCTGGATGCCGATCCGATGTTCCAACCGATCCTGGCAACCACCGCCGCCCCCCACGCCTGACAACGCACAAAGCGGGGCGATGGAGTACTTCTGACTCCACCGCCCCGCACACTCCAGCCTCCGCCGCCTTGTCAGCCCGCATACGCTGTGCTAACCATGGTGATCATCATGTCTACGGAGGAGTCCATGCCCGTCACGGCCAGAACCGCCAGCGCAAGTCGTTGTGCCATCGTCGCAACCCTGATCGCGTCTCATTTCAGCCTGACCGGCTGTTCGATTTTCGGTGGAAGCACGCAACCACTGATGGTCAATTCAGAGCCACCCGGCGCACAGGTCCTCATCAATGGCACCGCAGCCGGAACGACGCCGTTGCAGTATCAGGTCCCCCGAAGAGGTGACCTCACCGTCGAAGTGCACAAAACGGGATACCAGACTCAGTCCCGAGTGACGGGCCGGAAGCTCAGTAGCACCGGGATCGTCGATGTCATCGGGGGCGCATTGTTCCTTCTTCCGTTGCTCGGACTGATTGCACCGGGCGCGTGGGAACAGGACCCCTCCACTCTCGGCATCACCCTCGAACCCGACACACATCAGCCGGCCCAGGCGCGTTAGCGACGCCTGCATCACAGCACAAACACGCCATTTTTTCAGGAGCAGACCATCATGATCGACGTCCACGGGTATGCTGCACTCAACGCTCAATCCCCACTCACGCCGTTCAGATTTTCACGCCGCGAAGTGGGCAGACAGGATGTATTGATCAAGATCCAGTACTGCGGGATTTGCCATTCGGATGTGCACCAGGCGCGGGATGAATGGGGCGGATCACTCTTTCCGATGGTGCCCGGACATGAAATCGTCGGCACCGTCGAAAAGGTCGGGGCCTCCGTCAAACAATTCACCGTCGGTCAAACCGTGGGGGTCGGCTGCTTCGTCGATTCCTGCCGGACATGCCCAGCCTGCAAGAAAGGCCTGGAGCAATATTGCGAAGGCCACCTCGCCTTCACCTATAACGGCAAAGAGCGGGACGGCGTCACACCCACCTACGGCGGATATTCCACCAAGGTCGTCGTCGATCAACGCTATATCGTGCGGATTCCCAAACGGTTGCGCCCTGAAGAAGCGGCGCCGCTCTTGTGCGCTGGTATCACCACCTACTCCCCCTTGCGGCACTGGGGGGTGGGCAAGAAGCATCGGCTCGCTGTGGTCGGGTTAGGTGGCCTCGGGCACATGGCCGTCAAAATCGGCAAGGCGCTCGGCGCTCACGTGACGGTTCTCAGCCACTCCGATAAAAAGCGGCTCGATGCCAAGCGATTAGGCGCCAAAGACTTCTATAAGACGTCTGATCCGGACACGTTCACGACCCTCAACAAACAGTTCGATTTCATTCTGGACACCGTGTCGGCACCTCATGACCTCAATGCCTATCTGGAATTGCTGAAGACCGACGGCACCATGATCCTGGTCGGGGCTCCGGATAAGCCCGCGGAGCTCGGCGCCTTTCCTCTGATCATGCGCCGACGGCGACTGGTCGGATCGTTGATCGGCGGGATCAAGGAGACTCAAGAGATGCTCGACTTCTGCGGCACACACAAGTTCGGCGCAGATGTGGAAGTCATTCCCATCCAGCAGGTGAACGCCGCCTACGACCGTCTTGTTCGGGGCGACGTGCGTTATCGCTTCGTGATCGATATGAGTTCCCTGACGTAGCGCCTGGCATCCGACGCTCTCAGAGATGAGTCCCAACCAGGCACGGGCTCGCCTTCTATGCGCACCCACTCAAATCGGGTGGGGGCAGAACCTGTGGTCAGCGAATGCAGCAACTGAGAGCGGCTCACGAAAGTGGGAGAGTCGAACGAAGCGGCAGGCCGGGCGGCCGCAAGGCCGCCCGGCGAATCCACCACTACTTGGCAGGAGTGACAAACGGCATGAGCGGCAACTGCCGCGCATCCTTGTCCACCTTCAACAGGGCAATGGCACCGCGAAGGGCGTCGGTCAAGGAGTGGGTGACGATCGGGTAAACCCCGTCGTTGTTGTCCAGCACCATATCGAGGATCGCCGCGCCCGCCGGCGGAATCAGCTGCGTCTGCACGCCGCGCGTATGGTTGGCGGGATTACCGCTCTCCCACACATCATCCCAGATTTCAGCGATCGGATGGACCGCCGACACGTTGTTCGGTCCGGCATTCACGAAATAGAACCGGACCCGCTCACCCGGCTTGGCGTCCAGGAAGTCGCCTCCCGCCTTGCTGTGCACAGGATCGTACCGGAAGACGGAGCCGTTAAACACCACATGCTGATACTTCCGGTCGAACATCCCATCGACATCGTCGGGATCCTTGAACAGTTCGCTCTGCACCAGCACATACTCGCGATCGGCTTTCGGCAGTGCCTTGGGATCCTTGGGATCGACGATAATGGCACCCATCATGCCGCGCGCAATATGCTGAATCATGGGAGAGGCACCGCAGTGATAGGCGAAGATGCCCGGCCATTTGGCCTTGAAACGATATTGCAGCGACTCGCCGGGACGCACTTCCTTGTAGTGCTCCAGGAAGTTGGTCTCCGCCGCGTGAAAATCCATGGAATGGGGGCGACCGTTGGTCTCTGGATTCGTCAGTGAAAAGACGACCTCGTCGCCTTCCTGCACGCGAATCACCGGACCGGGAAACTGACCGTTGAAGGTCCAAGCGTCATATGTATGTCCCTCGCCATCTATCACGAGTTTGGTCTCCACGGCCGTCATGGACACTTCGACGACTTTCGCGAAGGCGGAGTCGACCGGTTGCATGGCCACGCCATACACCGAGGCCACCCCCAAGACCGTGCGAATCACAGATTGACGAAAGCGGGTGTTACGTACTGTCATAATGCTGCGGCTCCTCCTGTTGAAAGTGAATGGGTATCGGTTCATTCAGAACCACAGGCAGGATACCGAATCGTCAGCTCAAACCAATATGACAATTGTCATGTTTTTAAATTACCTCCGGACAGGTAGGCGTTCTCCTACAGCTCAGGGTACCGCTTAGCGCTTCGCGGCCAGTTCCGAAAAATAATGCACAAACGCCTTCATCCCGCCTGAGGCCTGGCCCCAGTCGAAATATTCGTTCGGCGCATGGTAGCCGTGCTCAGGCAGGCTCAAGCCCATGAACAGAATCGGAACTTTCCAGGCCTTCTGCATCGTCACGACCGCGCCGATCGAGCCACCTTCGCGAATAAAGGCCGGTTCTTTGCCGAATCCGGCCTTCACGGCGCGCTTCACCGCATCGACGTACGGCCCGTCAAACACGCCTCTGAACGGATGCAACATCCCCTCGCGCTCGACCTTCACCTCCGGATTTAACTTGGCGACATGTTTCTTGAGCAGCGCAAAGGCCTTCTCCGGAGTCTGATTCGGTACGAGCCGCATGCTGACCTTCAACTCCCCATGGCCAGGGACCACCGTTTTCACCCCCGGCCCATGATAGCCGCCGACGAGTCCGTGCACCTCAAACGTCGGCGCAGCCCAGATCCGCCGCATGACCTCCGCCGGATCGTGCGTGCGCAACGTTTTAAACCCGTAGGCCTGCTTAAACTTGCTCACTTGAAATCCAGACTGCAGGAAACTCTTGATCTCTGCCTTTGTCGGCTCGACCACATCATCGTAGAAGCTCGGAATTTTCACCTTACCGGTCTTGGCATCCACACAGGCATGGACGATGTCCATCAACTCGGCCAACGGATTACGCGCCGCGCCGCCCGTCACCCCCGAGTGGGCATCCTTGGAGCCGGTACGCAGGACGAGCCGCGCGCCGAGCAAACCGCGCAAGCCATAGGGCATCGCCGGCTGGTTCTTGGACAGCCAGATCGTATCCGAAATCACCACCGAGTCCGGGCGCGGAATCGCCGCACGATTCTTGATCGCTGCCGCGAAACTTGGACTGCCGTTTTCTTCTTCCAGTTCCCACAAGAATCGCACATTGATGGGCACCCCCTGCTCGATCGCATAACGCGCGCCGAACAAGGCCGCCAACGCCGGGCCTTTGTCGTCCGTCGCCCCTCGCCCCCGGTAGATGCCGTTGTCGTTTTGAAACGCGAAGGGGGCCTGTTTCCATTCCGGCTCCTGCGCCGGCTGCACATCCATGTGATTGTAGACGGTCACGGTCGGGTAACTCGGATCGACCGTCCATCCACCCGAGACAACCGGGTAGCCCGGGGTCTCGACGATGTGCGTCTCCGCCCCGGCAGCCCGCAGATATTGCGCGGCCAATTCCGCCATTCTGCCCACATCCGGCGCATGCCGGGGATCCATGCTGATCGAGGGGATTTCCACTGCCTGCCCGAGCATGTCTTCATAGCGCGGGCGAATGTCCTTGATGTACGTATCCAACTGGCGCTGCAAGTCGCTCATCGCTGTGCCTCCCTGTGATCGCCGGCGATTATATCGACTCGCAGAGGGAAAGCCTATGAGGGCGATGATCGAAACAAAGAATGGTAGAATGCGCTCGATGATCCACAATGGTCTCCATATCTTGAATCGTCCTCTCGCGAGATTGCTCTTAGGCCTGACGGCGTGCCTGTTCCTTCATAGCGGCATGGCCGCCGCGCAAGAAGCCGTCACCGTGCAGGAAATCCTGACCGATCCCGCGCTGTTCCACCTGCGGCAGATCACGCTACGAGGGACGGTACGTAACGTCCAGCCGCTCGATCCCTATGAGATCCCAGCCGGCTCAACCTGTTATGGCGGCTATCTCTTCAACCTGGAAGATGATACGGCCACGCTCCCGGTCGCGGTCCCGGGACTCTGCGGCGTCCCGATGGTGAAGGACCCTGACGTGGAAGACGGGGCGCGCGTGGTGGTGGACGCCACGGTCCAGGCCCCGAGCCATGGAGGCTATGCCTTGAGCTTCAAGGGCGGAAAGATCGCCATGGATCAAGAGGGCGTCGTGCAGGCCATCGCGAACCGGATTACGCCGCTGGTGGAATAACTCATGGCGCTTCCTCTCCCTGAACAATCTCCCCGCCTCGTGACTCCCGCTCAGACACACGTCGGCTGGATCGGTACCGGCGTGATGGGCGCATCCATGTGCCAGCACCTCCAGGCCTCGAACTATCGACTCACCCTTTACACCCGGAACCGCAGCAAGGCGTCCCTGATTCTCGCGAAGGGCGCGACCTGGGCCGATTCCCCGCGTGCAGTGGCTGAGCAGACAGAGGTCGTGATGACGATGGTGGGATTCCCCCGTGACGTACGCGAAGTATACTTCGGCAAGCAGGGTATCCTGGCGGGCACACGTCCGGGCATGGTGCTGATCGACATGACCACCACCGAGCCGTCGCTCGCGCAGGAGATCGCCCGGGCGGCTCAATCACAGGGGGCCTTCGCCGTGGACGCCCCGGTCTCCGGAGGCGATGTCGGCGCGCGCAACGCCACCCTCTCCATCATGGTCGGAGGGACGACCAACGCCGTTCAGGCCATCATGCCCCTGCTGGAATGCCTCGGCCAGAAAATCGTGCACCAGGGCGGTCCCGGCGCGGGACAGCATGCCAAACTCTGTAACCAAATCGTCATCGCCGGCACCATGATCGGCGTCTGCGAGAGTCTCCTGTACGGGTACAAAGCGGGGCTGCAGTTAGATCGTATGCTGGAGTCGATCCGCGGCGGCGCCGCCGCCTGCTGGACCCTCGACAATCTGGCGCCACGCATTCTGGCGCGCAATTTCGACCCGGGGTTCTTCGTCGAACATTTCATCAAAGACATGGGCATTGCGTTGGAAGAGGCGCGACGACGGCAACTCACCTTGCCGGGGCTCACACTCGCGCATCAATTATATGAAAAGGTTCAAGCGCTCGGCCATGGCCGATCCGGCACCCATGCCCTAGTGCTGGCGCTGGAAGATCTGTCGCATATCAATCCGGCCAGGCCTTCGGCGTCAACGTAACCACGGGAGTTCTATGAGAACCGTTCCTCTGCGCATCCTTCTCCTTCTTCTCTTGTCGGTCACGGTCTCCGCCTGCACCGGAGCCCGCGGCCTGAACCGTCAACTCCTGCAGGAATCGTTTCACGATCATCCCGAGGTGGTCACGGACCGCGATGTCGCATCCACCATGGCTTTGCAGGCGCAGCTACCTTCGCCCTATCGCCTGGCCGTGTTTTTTAAACACGAAGATTTTCCAAACCGCCCGGCGCTGCAGCGTGTGGACTGGGTCAGCGCGGACGCCGACCGTGTGCAGCGGGCGCTCGCGCCCGTACAGGAAGAGGGCGTCCTTCAGCAGAGTTTCCTGCTGGCCAACTCCACGGTCCAAGGGACCACCTTCCGCGACGTTCGCCTGGCCGCCGCCCGCTACAACGCCGACGCGCTTCTAATCATAGACGGGGCCTCCGCCGTGGAACGCTATAACAACGGACATGCCGCCTGGTACGCCACCGGCATCGGCGCCTACTTCGCCCACGGAACCGAAAGCCACGCGCTGTTCATGATAGAAGGGACCTTGTGGGATGTCCGCACGGGCTATCTGTACGGCACCCAAACAGCGGAAGGGGAAACGACCCTCGTCGGCCCGGCGCCATCGCTTGAGGACAAGACCGCGGTGGCCGAAGCCAAGGACGTGGCACTCGAACGGTTCGGCAAAGAACTCGCCGATATGTTGCGGGAACTGAGGGAGAGGCAGAAGGCAATACAGTGAGCACCTTCCGCAGATTCTCCTTCCAGTTGTGACTGAGATGCTGCCTGCGCATCGTCGCGAGGCAGTTGAGACCGAAGCCCACCGCGGAACCTTGGCCTCTCGGGCACTCAAAATGGCTGTCGGGCGAGGCCGCAGTGAGCGAGAGGCTGAGGCGTACTCCCGGCAGTACGTCGAAGGCTTGAGGGAAGCAAGAACGAAGCCCGAAGCCATTTTCAGTGCCCGGTCACGGACTGTCGAAGGTCCAGAGAATGCCCAGCAATACCAGATGCTGATTCGGCGTCAGGCTCAGCACACCAGGCTGGACCTCCCCACGCCTGAAGAATCCCCCGCCCGCCCCGGTCGATTCGTCCCATCGATGTTCAAGCCGCAGCGTCGTGTTGGTCCACTTGTAGGGGATTCGATATTCGATCGTGGAGGTCACGGCCTTGACGAATTGCTCCGAACCGGTCCAACGGCCGTTCCGGTCCCAATAGAACTCCGGCCGGACCGCCAAAGCCCAAGGTCCAGTCACATGCCATCGCGCGACCACATTGCCTCCCATCACAAACGCCCTGGGATTTCCGGGACGATCGGCGATGTTTTCGGTCCCGATATCATAGGAAGCCGCGAATGTCAGGTTGTCCCCTTTCCATTCGACGATGTGATTCGCGTAGAAGCGCCAGAACTGCAGTGCCGTGTTGGTCTGATCCGGCCCCCCATAAACGGTCTGGGTCAGGGTAAGTTGCGGGGTCGCCTTGTAGGCCCACTGCCCCCCATAACTCGGTTGGTCGTTGGGATGCGACAGATGATAGTATCCGTTAACGATAAACCCCGCGACCGTCAGCTTGTCGGTGACCGGATATTTCGCATTGACGCCGAACATCATGTAGGGCGTGTTGTCGGCAATCCATGACCGGGTGTAGCTCACATTGTCCTTGGCATAGAGCGATTCGTAGCCGATGAGGCTATTAAAAAGCCCGGCGGTGATCGTGAGCCCCTTCCCGACCGGAGCCAGATAAGACACATTCGCACGATGGATGTGCCGAAGCGTATCGGCCCCGCCGACTTCACGCTCACCCTGTAAAAACGCAAAGCGTTCGGAGTCGTAGCCGCCTTGCACACCGAGTTCCATGCCCCAGCGCGATGATTCGGTCGCGTCTTTCCGAACATAGGCCAGGGCCATATTGGGGGTAAACTCATTGTGCCGCGCCGCCGTCGCACGATTCCGCCACAGATGGTTTTCCGGAAAATTGAAGTTGAGCACATAACTGACATCGAGATAGGCGCCGTAATGCCAGAGCCCGCTATCGGCGCTGACAGCCGGAGTATCACCGGGCGTCGAACTTGGTTCGGCGGCATAGGCCGGGGCGATCAACAACCAGAAAAACACCACCCACCTGAACCGACTCATCCCAGCCGAACATACAGGCTTCACTGCCAGACCGATATCGTTGCGCAACGGCAGAATAGGTTTCATCTCATGCTCATGATCCAACCAGGTTCGTGCCCTCAGGAAATCGACTCTACGGCATTTCGTATCAAAACAGCATTAAAACCGATCATAGAGATATAAGAGATCCGTAAAAACGGCGGGAAGACTCATTCTGCCCGGAGTCGATAGCCGACCCCCAGTTCCGTCACGAGATGACGAGGCTGAGCGGGATCGGCCTCGATCTTATTCCTCAATTGACGCATATACACACGCACATAGTGTCCCTCCTCTACATGGAGGGGCCCCCAGACTTCTTTGAGCAACTGGCGATGCGTCACGACCTTCCCGGCATACCGCACGAGCGTCGTCAGCAACTTATATTCAATCGGCGTGAGGTGGACTTCCGTCCCTGAGACAAACACTTGCCTTCGCCCTAGATCGACGGTCACGTCGCCGAACGTACATACCGGCTCGACCGCGTCACCGATCGGGCGATTGGCATGCCGCAACGCCGCGCGCATACGGGCCAGCAATTCATCTACGCCAAACGGTTTCGTGACGTAATCATCGGCGCCAAGATCGAAGGCCTGCACCTTGACCTGTTCTTGGTCTCGTGCGGAGAGTACGATGATCGGCATGTTCGACCAGGCACGAATTTTCTCGATTACCGCGGTGCCGTTCATGTCGGGAAGACCGAGATCGAGGAGGATGATGTCAGGATTTCGAGCGGAGGTTTGCGCCAACCCATCCGCGCCGGTGGTCGCCTCGTACAATCGATAACCATAAGGCGGGAGAGTCGTGCGAAGAAATCGTCGAATTTCCGCTTCATCCTCGATGAGCAGAACGGTTACCTCATGGGTCGTCGTGGATGGCATGGATGACAGATCTTAAATGGCCGCGCTGTCGTGCTCGTTCGCTTCTGGCTCGACGGTCGGTTGACTTTTTTCTGCCGGCAGCGTAAAGCGGAAACTCGATCCACCGCCGGAACGAGAGTCTACCCAAATACGCCCACCGTGGGATTCGATGATGCCCCGGCAGATCGTCAATCCCAGTCCGACGCCTCCCTCACGCTCAGGATGAAGCTGATAGAACTTCTCGAAGATCCTCCGCTCTTCTCCTTGCGGAATGCCGGGCCCTCGATCCGCAACTTCTATCATACTCACCCCATCCTTCACCGACGCCGTCACCTCGATGGGTGAGGTCGGCGGAGAATATTTCGCGGCATTCTCCAACAGATTAATCAGCACTTGTTCGATCAAAACACCATCGACGAACACCAGGGGAAGATTGTCGGGATAGGCGGTCACGATCGGATGCGTGGCGATACGCGATTTCACTCGCGCCAATGCCGTGCCCACCAGCTCTTCCAGCGCGTGCCATTCCTTGCGGAGTTGCATGACTCCCGCTTCCAATCTGGTCATATCGAGAAGATTCTTCAGCAACCGATCAAGGCGTCCGGCCTCATCACTAATGGAACGGACAAGTTCTTGCTGACTCTCGGTCGATAGTGGCTGGGTCGTGCTCAGTAAGGCGCTGCTCGCGCCTACGATCGTCGTCAAGGGCGTCCGCAGGTCATGGGAAACAGAACTCAGGACGGCATTGCGCATGCGCTCCGTTTCAGTCTGCACGTGAGCTTCTTGAGCTTCTTCCGTCAATCGTGCACGTTCGAGCGCCAGAGCCATCTGATTTGCAAAGGTTTCCAGGAGATGCAGTTGTTCCGGAGCGAGCAGTTCGGCAGGTCGCGATGATCGGACCGCAAGGACACCAACCGCCCCATGCGATCCTAACAGTGGCAGATAGAGCGAATCAGATCCGGAAAGGGTATTCGTGCCATGGCCAGCAGATTCTTTATGGTCGAAGACCCATTGGGAGATGCCGGCCTCCTTCGGGTCCAGGTCGAAATGCAGCGCTTCACCCCGATGGAGGTGCACCCGCCCCTCCCGATCTGGAAGAAACACTGCCACCTGGCAATGAAAGACGTCGTGAATATGGCGGGACGCCACCGAGGCCAGTTTGTCCACCCCGGTTTGAGTGATCAATTCCCTGCTCATGGCATAGAGTGCGGCGGTTCGCTTCTCACGAATCAAGGCCGCCTCGGCCTGCTGACTCTTGTGGGCAGCCAGTCGGCTGATCAGCAACGCCACCACGAGCATGACCGCAAATGTCAGCAGATATTGCACATCGGAAACGGCGAATGAATAGTAAGGGGGAATGAAAAAGAAATCGAAGGCCGCGACGCTCATCAATGAAGCCAGCGCCGAAGGACCTCGCCCCCATCTGGTGGCAATGACCACCACCCCGAACAGATACACCATAATCAGATTGGCCTGCCCGAAGTATGGAGCCATCACCACACTTAATGCCGTGCAGGCCATCACGACGGCAGAGGCATAGCCGTAGTTCCGTCGCTCACTCGACCGTTGAAGCAATCCGGTCACGAGAGGTCGACCGGTACCCGCTTCACCGGTCATCACATAAATATCGATGTCGCCGCTCCCGCGAACGAGGTCGTCGACCACCGAACCGAACAGCCATTCCTTCCAGCGCGAGCGCAACGGTTTGCCGACTATGAGCTTGGTGACATTGCGGCTCCGGGCATAGGCCAACAGCTGCGCACTCACGTCATCCCCGGTCAAGGTCACTGTCTCTGCGCCCATACGCTCGGCCAATCGCAGGGTGTCGACACCTTGGCTCCGCTCCTGCTCAGTCAACCGCAGATGTTTCGACGTTTCCACATAGACTGCGATCCACCTGGCATGGAGGCCCGTGGCCATCTTTCTGGCCGCGCGAACCAACATCGGCCCGCGGGATTTTAGATTCACGCAGACCAGGATGGTTTCCGCCGCCGGCCAGGTGCCGACGACCGCATGATCCCGGCGATACACTTCCATTTGTTGATCAACCCGTTCGGCCGTCCGACGCAAGGCCATCTCGCGCAACGCGATCAAGTTGCCCTTCCGAAAAAAATGCTTGAGAGCGTGCTGGGCCTGTTCCGGCAGATAGACCTTGCCGTCCTTGAGCCGCTGCAGGAGATCGTCCGGAGGAAGGTCGACCAATTCGACATCGTCCGCCTGTTCGAGAATGGAATCAGGCACGGTTTCACTCACACGGATACCGGTAATTTGAGCGACCGCGTCATTGAGGCTCTCGATGTGCTGCACGTTCACGGTCGTGTACACGTGAATCCCTGCTTGCAGGAGTTCCCTCACATCCTGCCACCGCTTAGGGTGTCTGGATCCCGGGGCATTCGTATGCGCCAGTTCATCCATTAGCAAAAGCTGCGGCCGGCGCGACAGGGCTGCATCGAGATCGAAATCACGGATCCTGGAGCCTCCATAGGCTACCTCCCGGATAGGAAGAAGCGGTAATCCCTCGATCAGAGCTTCGGTTTCGGCCCTGCCGTGCGTCTCGACCCAACCGATCATCACGTCGATGCCGTCGCGCTGTTGCTCATGCGCCGCTTGCAACATGGCATACGTTTTCCCGACCCCTGCAGTCGCGCCGAAAAACACCTTCAACTTGCCGCGCGCCTGATCGGCCTCTTCAGCCTGCACACGCCTCAGCAAGGCATCGGGGTCCGGACGCTGATTCTCCATGGCACTCCTGACAAAGGAATCTGATGATGGATGCGAGAGGACACAAGATTGGCAGAGCGAATTCTAAAAGACAGACGTAAAAGCGTCAACGAGGAGGGTCGGTCGCATCCAATGCAAGGTTCAACGCCAGCACATTGACCCGGCGTTCACCAAGCATCCCCAGCTGACGTCCTTCGGTATGCTGACTCACCAGCGTCCTGACGAATGCTTCCTCCCTTCCCCGTGCACGAGCGACCCGGCGTACTTGATACTCCGCCGCAGCGGGGCTGATATGCGGGTCAAGGCCGCTTCCCGACGCGGTCACGAGATCGACCGGGACCGGTGCATCGTTGCGGGGGTCCGCGGCTTTCAACGCAGCCACCCTCGTTTTGACCGTCTCTATCAGCGCGGGATTGGTAGGGCCCAGATTCGAACCGGATGAGGCCGCCGCACTATAGGGGAAGGGAGCGGTCGCGGAGGGGCGTCCCCAGAAATACTTGGGATCGTCGAAGGGTTGGCCGATCAGCGTAGAACCGATCGGCTTGCCGTCTTTATAGATCAGACTCCCATTGGCCTGATGGGGGAACAGCAGCTGCGCGATTGCTGTCACGGCCAGCGGATAGGCCACGCCGGTCAGGATCGTCAGAATGAAAAACATCATCAGCGCGGATCGAAGTTGAGCGACCATTGTGATCTCCTCAGACCAATCCCAGGGCGACCAGGACCAGGTCTATCAGCTTTATTCCAATGAACGGGGCAATGATCCCTCCCAGTCCGTACACCAGCACATTGCGGCGCAGCAGCAAGGAGGCTTCGATCGGCCGGAACTTGACTCCCCGAAGCGCGAGCGGAATCAGCGCGATGATGACCAGGGCGTTGAAAATCACGGCCGACAATACGGCGCTTTCCGGCGTCGCCAGTCCCATGACGTTCAACGCGCCCAGGGCCGGATAGGTGCCGGCAAACGCCGCCGGAATGATCGCAAAATACTTCGCGATATCGTTGGCGATACTGAAGGTCGTGAGCGCGCCGCGCGTCATGAGTAGCTGTTTGCCGATTTCGACGATCTCGATCAATTTGGTGGGATTGGAGTCCAGATCGACGAGATTGCCCGCTTCTTTGGCGGCCTGGGTGCCGGTATTCATGGCCACGGCCACATCCGCCTGCGCCAACGCCGGCGCGTCATTGGTGCCGTCGCCCGTCATGGCCACGAGTCGGCCTCCTGCCTGAAGATCACGGATGAGTTTCAATTTAGCTTCGGGAGTGGCCTGTGCGAGGAAATCGTCCACGCCGGCCTCTGCGGCGATCGCGGCAGCTGTTTTCTGGTTGTCGCCCGTAATCATCATCGTTTTGATGCCCATGCGGCGCAATTCGGCAAACCGTTCCTTGATGCCCCCCTTGACCACGTCTTTCAAATGGATCACCCCAAGTACCGACTTGCCTTCGGCCACGACCAGAGGAGTGCCGCCTTGCGTGGCAATCGTCTCGACCGCATTTCGCACGGCCGGCGGAAACGACCCGCCGAGTTGGGTCACGTAGTCTTCGATGGCTTCCGCCGCACCTTTCCTGATCTGTCGACCGTCGAAGTCGACGCCGCTCATTCGCGTTTGCGCCGTGAACGGCAGGAAGGTGGCCCCCATCGCATGGATGTTGCGCCCTCTGAGTCCATAGCCCTCCTTCGCCAGAATCACGATGCTACGGCCCTCAGGCGTTTCATCCGCAAGGGAGGCCAATTGGGCCGCATCGGCAACAGATCTTTCCTGCACTCCTTCGGCTGAAATAAATGCGGTGGCTTGCCGGTTCCCCAGCGTAATCGTCCCCGTTTTATCGAGGAGCAGCACATCCACATCACCGGCCGCTTCGACGGCTTTCCCCGACATGGCGATCACGTTCGCCTGGATCATGCGGTCCATACCCGCGATGCCGATCGCGGATAAGAGCGCGCCGATCGTTGTCGGTATGAGGCAGACCAGCAGGGCCACCAGGACCGTCACCGTGATGGGCACCCCCTCTCCTATGGCATGCGCGGAGTAGAGAGAAAACGGCAGCACGGTCACGGTCGCCAGCAAGAAGACGACAGTGAGAGCTGACAACAGAATAGTGAGTGCGATTTCATTCGGGGTCTTCTGGCGCCTGGCGCCCTCAACCATGGCGATCATTCGGTCGAGGAAGGTTTCACCGGCGCTGGCGGTGATCCGCACCACGAGCCAATCGGACAGCACCCGCGTGCCGCCGGTGACGGCGCTCCGGTCACCGGACTCACGAATCACCGGCGCGCTCTCGCCTGTAATCGCACTTTCGTTGACGGATGCAATCCCCTCGATCACATCTCCATCGCTGGGAATGTCATCGCCCGCCTCCACCAGCACGATGTCGCCTTTTTTGAGAAAACTGGCCGGAACGAGACAATAGATTTCGCCGGGTTTGCCGATGGCGGCGGGCACCGCCAGATAGTCTTCCCCGGAAGTCGGTTTTCCCAATCGCTTGGCAGTCAATTCTGTCCGAGCCCTCCGGAGAGAATCGGCTTGAGCCTTGCCTCTTCCTTCGGCGATCGCTTCGGAAAAGTTGGCGAAGAGCACGGTGAACCAGAGCCACAGCGAGATGGCGAGGATGAACCAGGTCGGCGCCTCCCCTCTCCCGAACAATGCCTGCAGAAACAGGAGCGACGTGAAGAGGCTCCCCACGAAGACGACGAACATGACCGGATTGCGGATCTGAATGCGAGGATCGAGTTTTCGCAGCGCCCCCAGCAGGGCTTGTCGCACAAGCGGCGGATCGAAGAGCGGTCTGGCTTTCGTCGATGTCGTCATGTGACTCCCTCCGCTCATTCGGGCTAACGGGCAACCATCAGCAAATGTTCCACCACCGGTCCCAACGCCAGGGCCGGAACGAAGGTCAGGGCACCGACCATGATCACCACCCCGACCAGCAATCCCACAAAGAGCGGCCGGTGAGTCGGAAGCGTACCCGGGCCGGCCGGCACGATCGTTTTACGCGCCAGCGATCCGGCGAGTGCCAGTGTCGGGATCGCCAACCAGAATCTGGAGACCAGCATCGCCAGAGCACCGGTCAAGTTGTAGAACGGCGTATTGGCGTTCAATCCCCCGAAGGCGCTGCCGTTGTTGTTACCCTGAGACGTATAGGCATAGAGAATTTCGCTGAAACCATGCGCGCCGGGATTGAGAATGGACGACGTGCCGGACTCCGTCACGACCGCCACTGCCGTGAACCCGAGGACGATGATGGGCATGATGAGGATCAACAGGGATGCCATCTTCATTTCATACGTTTCGATCTTTTTCCCCAGATACTCCGGGGTCCTGCCTACCATCAGGCCGGCAATGAACACCGCGATGATCGCGAAGATCAACATCCCGTAGAGGCCCGAGCCGACCCCGCCCACAATCACCTCGCCGAATTGCATCATGAACAGCGGCACCAACCCGCCAAGTGGCGTGAATGAATCGTGCATGGCATTCACCGCTCCGGTGGATGTGGCCGTCGTCACGGTGGCAAAGAGCGCCGAACGGGCGACCCCGAAACGAACTTCCTTCCCTTCCATGTTGCCGCCGGATTGCGCACTCCCAGCGGTCTGCTCGACGCCCAGCATAGTCAGGCGCGGATTTCCTGCCGACTCCGCCCAGTAGGCCCCCAGAACGAAGAGGGCCAGCACGCTCAGCATCGCAGCGAGAATCGCCCAGCCCTGCCTGGTGTCGCCGACCATTGTTCCGAACGTGTAGGTCAGAGCAGCGGCAATCACGCTTTCAGCCAGGATCAGCATGAAATCGGTCAGCGGCGTCGGGTTTTCATAGGGATGAGCGGCATTGGCATTAAAAAATCCGCCACCGTTTGTTCCGAGGTGCTTGATGGCCACTTGTGACGCAACCGGGCCGACGGCCAAGGTTTCTTCAGTCCCTGCTGTTGATTCGGTCTTGGCAGGGCCCTTCTCGGCCAACACTGGCTGTCCCATGGCATCGACGACCGGGGTTTCATAGGTCACAGGCTGCAGGAGAGCGGTGTGATGAGAAGACCCGAAGGTCTGGACCGTCCCTTGCGAGACAAGAAGCAGCGCGAGAACGGCTGACAGCGGCAGTAAAATGTACAGCGTGCTGCGGGTCAGATCGACCCAGAAATTGCCGATGGTGGCTGCCGTTTGAGCGGTTAACCCGCGAATGAGGGCAACCAGGATGGCCATGCCCGTGGCGGCAGAGACGAAGTTTTGGACCGTCAGGCCGAGCATTTGCGTGAGATAACTGAGCGTCGACTCACCGGCATAGGCCTGCCAGTTCGTATTCGTGATGAAGCTCGAAGCGGTGTTGAAGGCGAGGTCGGGAGCCACCGCCCCGAAACCAGCCGGGTTCAGCGGCAGATATCCCTGCAGTCGCTGCAACGCATAGAGCGCGACCAACCCCGTGACATTGAACAACAACATGGCCACGGCATAGGTTTTCCAATCCATCTCCTCGGTTGCACGCACGCCGCAGACACGATAGATCAGGCGTTCGAAGGGTCCCATCACCCGGTCCATTCCGCAGGCTTGGCCCGTATAGACGCGTGCCATGTACCAACCCAGCGACTTGACCAACGCTACCAGGACGAAAAAGAAGAGTCCGATTTGAGCCAACCCGTTGACAGTCATCAGAACCACTCCGCCTTCAGCAGCGCGATCATGAGGTACACCAACAACCCCAGTGACAACACTGCACCAAGCAGGTACATCGCATTCATGACCACATCCTTTAGAGTCGATCCAACGTTGAGATGAGCCAGCCGGACAGCAGAAAAAATACGGCGACGATCGCCAGATAGATGAGATCCATATACATGTTCCTTAATGGGACGTCACACTTAGTGTGGCGCGCTTCGCCCGAAACACCTATCCAGGCGGTCGCCAACCGGCCACACCTCTTCACGCCTCTTCTCTTCCACTCCATACTCAAGGTAACGCGCAGAAAGTAAAAACGGTGTAAAAATGCTAAGAAAATGGATTTCCTGAAAGGATCTTCCCGGGCAGCTGTTCACGCATTTTGGGCGGATCGCTTCAGATGACGGAAGAGTCGAAACACATCAACTCGCGAGGGCGGCGCTGAAGAAGGGATGTAGACGAACGTGTGACCGTCTATTGCGCAGGTCGAAAAGATGTGTTGGATGAACGGGAGAGGCGTGACTGTCTCCGGGCGCTACTGATCTGAATCCGCCTTATTTTTACGTAACCCTCCTAGCACCGCCAGGATCTCTGCCGGGCGCGGGGGGCAACCGGAGATACGCACATCGACGGGGATATGCCGATCCACCGGCCCCGTCACCGCATAACTTCCCTTGAACAGGCCGCAATTCACCGCACAGTCTCCCAACGCGATGACGATCTTAGGATCGGCTGTCGCCTTGTAGACATCTTTCAACGCACGCTCCATATTGACGGTCACCGGTCCCGTCACGACCAGCGCATCGGCATGACGCGGCGACGCAGCAATATGGACCCCGAACCGCTCCACGTCATAGACCGGATTGGCCAGCGCATTCATTTCCATCTCGCAGGCGTTGCAGGAACCCGTATCGACTTCGCGGATCGTCAGCGAGCGACGGAACGGCTTGGCCTTTTCGACGGCGTCCTGGCTGACCGGCTCGGACGGTGCGGCGCCGGCAGGATGGTGCCCCGTGACGACGCCGGTCTGAAGACTTTTTTTGAGAATTCGAAACATGCGGCCTCCTCGGTTAGTGACCAACAGCGATCACTTCCCGCACTACGGCGGATTGGTCAACGCTTGTTTCTCACAGATCATTCCCTGCATAGGACAAGTTGAAACTCTTATTGATCAACGGGAAGTCCGGCACGACGTTCCCGAGCGCCGCCCATTGGATCGCCGGCCAATTCACGAAGGAGGGATCACGCACTTTGCAGCGATGAATCCGCCCTGCTTCTCCTGCCATGACCATATACAGAATTTCGCCTCGCCATCCTTCGACCGCCGACAGGGCCCATGCCCCGGGCTGCGGTTGGTGCATCGGCCGGGACACGAGCCGGCCCAGCGGGAGACCGCGGCGGACCTCGCGAATGAGACGGATCGATTCATGGATCTCATCCAGCCGCACCCGCATCCTCGCGCGCACATCGCCATAGCGGTAGAGGGCGACCGTCGGCTGCAGCACGTCGTACGCGGCAAAGGGGCGGTCGCGACGTAGGTCCCGATCGATACCGGAGGCCCGGCCGACCACACCGATCACCGCATGGTCCCAGGCGATCCCCTCCGTGAGGATGCCGGTATTCTCCAGCCGTTCCGTGAGCGACGCGTTGGCGAACACAATCTTTTCAATCGCCGAGAAGTCCTGCTCCAGCGCATTCAGTTCGACCTCCACTTGCGCGAGCTGCAGGCCGGAGAGATCGAGCGACACTCCGCCGACACAATTGACCCCGCGCAGAAAACGCGAGCCAGTCAGGCGATCGTTGAGCTGCATGAGCTGTTCTTTCATCCGTCCGCAGTGGGCATGGGCCAGGGCATAGGCGGTATCATTGCAGATGGCTCCCACGTCCCCGATGTGGTTGTGCAACCGCTCCAGCTCCAGAAACAGCGTGCGCAGATATCGGGCACGGGGCGAGACCTCCACGCCCTGCAAAATCTCGACGGCCTGGCAATAGGCCAGGCTATGGCCGACGCTCGTATCGCCCGAGACCCGTTCCGACAACGGGACCGCTTCCGTCAATTGAAGCTGCTCGAACAACTTCTCAACGCCGCGATGTTTCCAGAAATGGCGCACTTCGAGCTGCATGATGGGCTCGCCGGCCACCGAAAATCGGAAATGGCCCGGCTCAATGATGCCCGCATGGATCGGGCCTACAGGCACCTCAAACACCCCCTCACCATGAATTTTCCGGAAGGCGTACTCCCCTTGCACCCGTCCTAACACCCGATCCCAGGGAAACTCTTTTTTCAGCGGGTGGGACCCTTTCGGCCAATGTTCATGTCGAACGAGCCGCCGCAGATCCGGATGGCCGACCGGAATCAGCCCGAACAGATCCCGAATCTCCCGCTCGTACCACTTTGCCGCATGGAGATGCGGTGTAATCGACGGAAATTCCCGTTCCTCTCCATGGAGATCCGTCGCGAGCAGCAGCCAGTCTTTTCGTTCCGCCAACGTGAAGAGGTAACAGAGTTCGTAGCGCGCTTCGCGAGGGCGATGATCGACCGCCCACAGCAGCGACAGCGCCCCTCGTAGATTCGGGTTCGTGTGCAGAAAATGGGCGACCGTCGGCAGATCCTGCTTCTTCATCCTGAGCAACGGCACGCCGTGAACGGCGCGCACCTCCGTAATGGCCTGCGTATAGGCCGCTTGCACCTGTTCAACCGCCGGTCGCGCGTCGATCATACGATCACCTCACCACAATCACGTTGACCGCCCTGGTCAGCAACGTCTGAATCGGCTCGGGAAGCACGAATCCAAGCCCCAACAACGCGACGATCATGATCATCAGCGGCACATGGCCGGCGGTCCACGATTCCCCCTGAGCGATACCGGCCGGAGGAGTGCCCCACACCATGGCCCCGACGCGAACCATAAACCCGCCGAACAACACCACGGCAAAAAACAGAAACAGCACGACGATGCCGAGGCTGCGCATCTCATCCGAGATCGTCATCGTCACAAATCGCCCGACATGCATCGTATCGGAGGAAAAGTCTTGCGCGGCCACCGCCGATACGACCAGTACCTCACTGACGAACGGCGAGAACGGCGGTAGCCCGACCAACGCGCACCCCGCCACGAGAATCGCCACGGCGGTAATCGGCTGCGCACGCGCCAGCCCTCGCACCCCGTCGATTTCCAGGGTATCGAATCGCCGATGGATATTGCCCGCGACGAAAAAGGCCAACGCTTTGGCCACGGCGTGATTAAGCAGGTGAAAGAGGCCCCCGAAGGTGCCGATCATCCCGCCGACGCCGAAGCCGATCATGGCCAGCCCCATATGTTCGATACTCGAATAGGCAAACAGCCGCTTGTAGTTGTGCTGAATCAGGATGAACAGGGAGGCCACGATGAACGAGAGCAGCCCGAAGGTGAGCAGCAGATTGCCGGTGAACTCCGGGGGAAGCGCCTGGTCCACCAACGCCTTGCTGCGCAACACCGTGTAGACCGCCACCGTCTCCAACACCCCGGCCAACATCGCCGCAATCGGCGCCGGCGCTTCACTGTAGGCATCGGGCAACCAGGTGTGCATGGGAACCAGACCCACCTTCGTGCCGTACCCGACGAGCATGAAAATAAACGCCAGCTTGAGCACATTGGGATCCAACTGGTTCGCCACGCCGATCAGCGCGGTGATATTGAGCGCCGAGCTCGCATCGCCAAGGACCCGCACAGAGGAGTAATAGGTGAGCACCACGCCGAAGAGCGCGAGGGCGATGCCCACCGAACAGAGGATCAGATATTTCCAGCCGGCTTCCAGAGACTCCCGCCTGCGGAAAAATGCGATCAAGAAGGTTGTTGCCAGGGTGGTCCCCTCCAGCGCCACCCACTGCACGCCCAGACTGTTCGCCACCGTCGCGGCGACCATCGCAAACAGGAACATGTGGAAGAGGAAAAAGAAGTGCCCGAGACGCTTCTGCGCGATGATGCCCCGGGCGACCCGATCGTCCATGTAGGACCACATGTAGAGGGAACAGGACAGGCCGATGGCCGTGATGATCACCAGAATAAAGTCCGAGAGCGCATCCACGTAGACAAAACCGCTCAGTGTCGTCACTGACCCTTCGGCTAACACCTGCCTCGTCAGTGCCGTCTCGGCCACGGCCAACCCCAGCATCGTGGAAAAGTTCACGACGTGCAGGACCCGGGCACGGTGGATCACCAGGCTGAGCAGACCGGCAAGGACCGGCCCTGTCAGCAGGACGATCACCGACCACATACAGCACCTGCTCGCAGGTCATGCGTCATCGACCGGCTCATTCCTTCAGCACCGTCAGCGTGCTGGTGTCCACGCTATCGAATGTATCCTGCAGCCGATGCGTGTAAATGCCGACGATCAACCCGGCCACCAACACATCGAAGAACACGCCCAATTCAACGATCAGCGGCATGCCGTACGCGGCCGCCGTGGCGCCCAGGAATAATCCGTTCTCCATGACCAGAAAGCCGACCATCTGCGTGATCGCCTTCTGGCGGGCGATCATGGTGAAAAATCCGATCAAAATAATGGCCAGCGCAATGGCCAGAGAATCGCGCGTCAGCAGGTAGCCGAGCGGAATGATGGGCTGCGCGATAAAGAAGGCGATGATCACCAACGTGCCGCAGATCAGCAGGCCCGCCGGAATGTTGACATTCATCCCCAGCTCACGGGAGACATTCAGACGCTCGATGACCTTCCGGAGAATGCGAGGCAGCACGATCACTTTGATGACGATCGTCAGGGCCGCCGCGAAATAAATGTGCTTATGTCCGGTCAGAAATGCGACGAGCGCGGCGGTCGCGGCCAGGAATGCGGACTGCAGCGCGAACAGATCCACACAGGCTGACAGCCGACGCTGCGCTACGATCGCAAAACAACAGAGCAGCAGCAGGACCGAGCAGAGATCGACGAGTTGTGAGCCCAAGTGGGTGGAAGCCGGCACCGCCTTATCCTTTCAACGTATAGAAAAACACCAGCGCGAGCAGCGACAGGATGAACGCGGCGCCCAGCATTTCCGGCACCCGGAACAATCGCAGCTTCGCGAACATCGATTCGATCACGCCGATCACGATGGCCAGCGCCGCAACTTTCCCAAGATAGACCAGCAGACCCACGGCGATGGCCGACGGCGCCGGGCTTGTGGCGATGCCCCAGGGGGCAAACACATTCACGATCAACGTCAGAAACACCAGCAACTTGATGCCGGCCGCCCATTCCATCAACGCCAGGTACCGCCCGGAATACTCGAGCAGCATGGCCTCGTGGATCATCGTCAATTCCAGGTGCGTCGCCGGATTGTCCACCGGAACACGGCCGGTTTCCGCCAGCGTCACGATGAACAGCGCGGCCAGCGCCATCAAATGCGCAGGTGGGGCCACGACGACCCCTTCCATCAATGCGGACTGATGAACGATGGTGCTCAAATTTGTGGAGCCCGCCGTCAGCGCAATGGACAGGATCGAGAGCATCATGGCCGGTTCTGCCAGCGTTGCGACAATTGCCTCGCGGCTGCTGCCCATTCCCCCGAATGCCGATCCTGCATCGAGCCCCGCCAGGATCAGAAAGAACGTCCCCAACGCCAACAGATAGACGAGCGCAATGATATTCCCGGCGAAATTGAGCGGCGTGTGAGACACGAACACCGGCATCAACAGCCCCGCTGCGACGGTCGAGGCAAACACGATGTAGGGCGCCGCGGTAAAAATCCAGGAGGTCGTCGAAGAGATGACCGGCTGCTTCCGGAACAGCTTGGCCAGATCGGCATAGGGCTGAAACAGACTCGCCCCACGGCGACACTGTAAACGGGCTTTGACTTTTCGGATCAGGCCGACGACAAACGGAGAGAGGGTCAACAACAGCGCCAGCTGAACGATGACCAGCACGATGTGGATGATCGACTGCATAGCTCCCGTCACTCAGTGATCGAACGACCAGGCACAACCGATGCGCACAGCCCGCTGCCTCGGCCTACCCCGCCCACAACAACAACAGCACCAACGTCACAAAAATGTAGGTGAGGTAGAGATGGAGACTGCCGGCCTGAATGATGCGCAGCCGGTCGGCTGTCGCCAGCATCAAGGCAACGACCGGCTGATAGAGGTATTTCTCGAAGACCGGCTCGATGTGCGACTCGAACCGTTGGTGCTTGATGAAGTACTTCGATTGCTCCAGAAACTCCTGCTCCAGCTTCACCGTCGGCTGGTAGATGGTTTCAAAGACCTGCTTGATCGGTTGCGCGAAGCCGGTTGCGGTGTATTCCATGCGAGGCGTCAGATTCAGCCCGCAGCCCCAGGTCTTGTAGTAGCGCGCGCGCAGCCCCTTCCCGCAGAGTCGAGCCATCAGCAGCCCCAACGCCCCTGCCCCGACCATAAGCATGGCCAGGACCGGCGTTGAGATGCTGGAGAATTCCACCGTCACCGGCGCCACCACCCAGCCGTCGAGCGCCAGCACCTGTGAACTGATCGCCGCGCCGGTCAATGGCGCCGTCACCCGATCCAGCAACGGAACGACCAGCATGGGCGCCAGCCCCAGCACGACGCAGAGCCCTGCCAGGAAGCCCATCCCGGCCAGCATCGACCGGGGGACTTCCTTGGCATGGCGGGCATGTGTACTGCGCGGCTGCGCCAGAAACGAGATTCCGAAGGCCTTCGCAAAACAGGCCAGCGCCAGCGCACCCGTGAGAGCCAACATCGCGGCGGCAATCGGCAACATCAACTTGAGAAAGAGGGTCGGCAGTTGGAAGCTGAGAAACAGACTCTGAAACACCAGCCACTCGCTGACGAACCCGTTGGTAGGCGGCAGCGCGGCGATGGAGACGGCGCCGACCAGGAAGAACGCCCCCGTCCACGGCATGCGCCGGAGCAAGCCGCCGTATTCCTCGAGGTGTCTCGTATGGGTGGCGAACTGCAACGCCCCGGCGCCTAGAAACAAGAGCGCCTTGAACGCCGCATGGTTGATGGTGTGGTACAGGCCCGCCAGCAATCCCAGTGCGGCCAATTCATGTAACCCATAGGTATGGAAGATCATCCCTGCACCGATCCCCAACAGAATGATGCCGATGTTTTCCACACTGTGAAAGGCGAGCAGACTCTTCAGGTCATGTTCCATCAAGGCGTACATGACACCCAGAAGCGCCGACACCGTGCCAGCGACCAACAACGTGAAGCCCCACCACCAGGGGAATTCCCCGCCCATGAAATCGAAGTAGACCCGGATCAACCCGTAGATGGCGGTCTTGATCATGACCCCCGACATCAGGGCCGAGATGTGGGAGGGGGCGGCGGGGTGCGCGTAGGGCAGCCACACATGCAGCGGGACGATACCGGCCTTCGCGCCGAAGCCGATCAAGGCCGTGAAAAACGCGATCGATCGTAATCCCTCCGGAAGCTGCTGGTCGGGGTGGCGAAACGCCTCGAAGGAGAAGGCGCCGGTTTCCTGGAAAAAGATTAAAAACGTGATGATGATAAACGCGGTGCCGACGTGCGTCATGATGAGATAGAACAACCCGGCCTCGCGGACGCCGGGCTTCTCGTGCTCCGTCACAACCAGCACATAGGACAGCAGGGACATGACTTCCCAGAGGATCAGGAAGAAGAACCCGTTATCGGCCAGAACCACCAGGGTCATGGAGAGCAAAAACCCGTTGAGAAGGGAGCCCAACAATCCCACCGAGACCCGGCCCGAAAACTCCTTGACGTAGCCGGACGCGTAGATGGACGCCGCCACCCCCACCAGCGAGATGGTCAGCACGAAGAACGCCGCCAGCGGGTCCAGACGGATTGCGAAGATCAGATGGGGAATGTTGGACGCAAGCGAGAGAGTCAGAGGAGCCGTTGAGAGGAGCCCCGCAACACCCAGCACAATACCGACGACGCCCGCGGCAGCCGCACAGCCATGGGCAAAAAGATTCTGAAGATGTGGACGTGTTGTGCAGAGGGGCAGCAGCCCCCCCAGGAGGTACCAGACGAGAAGAACGCTCAGGAGGGCGGTCATCACGACACTACCCTCGACTCACGCGCAGCATCGCGATGCTCACCACTTACTCAAGAGATACGTCAGCTCTTGCATTTGTCAAAGTACAATAGAACTCGGTCGTCTTATTTATTCATGTATCACCTTCTATCGTTCGACGCAACTTGCGCGCGATAGCCGAGCACTGCGCCACCGCTCGCAGGCACTCCGTCTGTAGGAATATGTACTGAGAACTGTGACAGCTTGTGGAGGGAAAAAATAAGGGGTCTGACCCCTTTTATTCCCCTACACTCTGACCCCGCCTTGATTCTTCAGGCTTGTCACAGCTGCGAATCCACGATTACAGCAGAAGCGTTCATGAATAATGCGCGCTAGAACACGATGGTCCATCCTTCTTTTTTCGCTTGCTGGGCGGTATAGGAGACGCCATCCACCTTCAAACCCTTGTCGTTCAACAGGGTAATGATCCCGCCCTTGTTTCCCAGCTGGACGTCCTGGGGCAACGTGACCATGAGCGTGGCTCCTGAGTGGATGACACCGGAAAGGATGTGGGTCTTCTTCAGTCGATCGGCGATCTTCCACCCTGCGAGATCAATCGAAGCCGGCGATGCGTTGAGCAACGTAACGGTTTCCTGTTCAGGCGCGGGACCGACGGGATTCACCAGCGCGCCGACAATTCGGACGAGATGATCCGGCTCGGTAGGACTCGGCTGCGGCCCAGGTCCTGGGTTCGGCACGTCAGGACTCGTGTGGCCGGTGTTGTCATCGGTATGCCACGCTTGTGACTGAAACGCGAGAAAGACCGCCACCCATTGGCGAGAAGCGGGAAACTCAAACATCAAGGCCCCATCTTGCCAGACTCCGTCATCGCCGGTATGGGGCGGAACATTCCCCTGATTCATGTGAATGTCGTGAATGCCGTTGCCTGGAGTGAAGCCAAATACTTTGTCGGGGACACCTTGCTCCGGGCCCCATCGTTCGCCAAACGCATAGATCAGTGCATCCGGCTCCTGGATCGCGCGGGCAACATAGTGCTCTATCTGGTCGCTCAAATCGTTATTTGGACCAGGCAGATTGGGAGGGAGGAGCCGCATATCCAACCGATTGAAGAGATTGCCGCGAATAAAATCGAGCGCTGGCCCACCGGGCTGACTTTGCAACAGGGTGAATCCGACGGCCAACCCCTGCAGAGATGCCGCAATCGAGTGCTGGAAATCGTCGTCGACCAAAAACAACAGTTCTGACGGGCTGAGCTGGGATTTCACATTCACCGCAATCCGATATTGGACTGCTCCTGCCTCTATATGAACTTGGTAGTGTGGAGACCTGGGCTCGGTTTCTCTCTTGGCGCCAATGGCTTTGCCTTTAAGTACTCCGTAGCGTTGTAACGGCATCCGTCACCTCCGTTATCGTGTCGTCCTGCAATTCGATGATCAATGGGTAAGCTGAATCAAAGGGGCCTGACCCCCTATTCTTGGCCCCGCGGATCAGCGGCGTCCGCGGAGCAAACGAAGTTTGTGCAGCGGAGGTCCGCTGCAACTGGTTGTTGGGCTCCGCCACTCTGTCCGTATACCGCCGAGCGGGCCAGCCGCCGATTCCACTACCAGTTCGCCGGCTTCAAGTCCGGCCCGACGATGTGGCCGTGCTGCGCCGGGCCGTCGTGGTTCACGTCGTGTGTGAAGTGCCCGCCGTACCAGATCACGACGTCGTGGTTGCTGATCGCTTCGCCGTTGACCCAGCGGTCGATGTCGGCTTCGTACGGCGGGCCGATCGCGACCACGCCGTCGTCGATCTCGTTGCCGTGATAACGTAGCACCCAGACGTCGCCGCGACCGAACGGCCAGTCAGGCGAAGCGGTGGCCACGCCGTCCTCGGTGTTTGGCACTATCTCGTAGGCCTCGCCGGTGCGCGTATTCTCCACCCGCCACCTTCTCTTGCGCGCGAAATCGCGCGGGCGGCGGATCTCGAAGCGCTTGTCGTGCCACTTGCTGGAACCGAAAAGCGGCGGATCGTTGAACTCGCGCACGCGGTTGTTGCCGGGGGTGCGGATGTCGAAATCAAAGCGCCAGTAGACATGATGGTGATGCACGTTGCACACGCACGGATGCTCGACCGCGGCGAACGCGAAACGAGGGCGAATCGTGCCGTTCGCGTGCAGCCGCCACTGGCTGATGTAGCGGTACCAGCCGGCCTCCATCTCGCTGACGAACACGACCTCGTTGGCAAGCACATAGATGCCGACGCCGAGGAAGTTGCCGGTGTCTGATCCGGTGTCGATGATGGTCAGCGCCGGCGCCGGGCAGAAGCGGAAGCCCTGCGCGACGTCGGTACCGGTCGCTTGAATCATGCCCTCCTGATACTGCCAGTCGCGATACGGTCCGCAGGCATCGCCATTGTACTTGACGTTCAGAATCGGCACGTGAGCCCGATACAGGACCCGCTTGCCCTTGTAGTCGACGTAGCGCAGCTCGATGCCGGAGCCGTTGGTGCCGCTCGAGGCCGCCGGCCGCACGGCGAGAAAGCGCCACAGCGTCTGCCCGCCTTGGGTGACCGTCACCCACACCTGCCCGGCAGTGCCCTTCGCGGCCGTGGCTTGGCTGGCGTCGCGCGGCACGCCGCACAAGCCGCGGTTTCGCGGTCGGACGTTCGGCGGCAGGCGTTCTTCGAAGCGGATCACGCGTCGCCGTGCAAGATCAACGGCGACGATCTCGTGCTGTGCGTCGCCGCCCCGTGGTAGCAGCCCCACCGCGATGCGGCGCTCGATGCAGCCGTCCGGCAGTTCGTTCAATGCGAGCGCGGGAATCGGCTGATACGGTTCTAGCTGCCGCGCATCGATCGCGGCGGCAAGCGTGACGTCGCGGCGGACGATCCTCACCGCCGCCGCGTACTCCGCGTCCGACGGATGAGGCGGCAGCGCTGATTCAGCGATGTTCACGCGCCGCGGATCGCGCAGACTGCCGTCGACTAGGATCGCGCGGTGGTTCGTGTCGTCGTAGAGCGTGGCGCGAAAGCGGCTCGGCGGCCGCGGATTAACCCCTTTATCTTCGTCGTCCTCGAGCATCTCGACGTACAGCAGTCGCGCCTTGCCGTGGCCGATGAACTTGCGCACGCTTGCCAGTGTCAACGCGCGTTCGCCGGTTGCCATCAGCTCTTCGCGGGTCGGGCCAAGCGGCTTGACCGTCACCTTGAGGCCAGTCGCCGACTTCTCTTTCTCACGCATCGTTTATCTCCTTTCTCATTGCACGACGCCCAACAGCCCCGCGGCTCACCGGCAGGCGCGGAGCAACCGGAGGTTGTGCAGCGGCTGTCCGGTGCAGCCGCTGATTCGGCAAACTTGCACAACCCATCTCAATCGCAACAGTCGTCGTCTCCCTTCATCTCGACATCAATCGCAATCTTTCGGACGCGGACGCACTTGACCTTGTCACCGGACAGATCCAAGCACTCAAGGAGTTGTCTGGCTTTGTCACGGCACTGTGCTTTCTTTTCCTCAGGCGTCCGGTCATTGAACGGCATCTCGAGGTCAGGATCGATTCTGTACGTCATGCCGCCGATGATTGCACCGTCGGCGGTCGCAGTTACGACAATGTCCCGCTCGGCCGCGGCTGCGACATCAGCCTTAGTAAATGGCGTACCCGCATGGACATTCAAAGTAACGAGTCGTTGCTCGTGGGCTTTCAGACGGACACCGCTCTCTGGTAACTCCTGCAGGCTGATCCGCCATCCTCGCTGTGCCAGCAGTGGTGGAAGAACGATCGAACCGGCAATTGTCGCGGATGTGCGCCCAGGATTGCCTACCCAGAAACCTTTGCCGTGGAGTCCTGCCATGAGACCCTGTAGTCCGCCTCCACCCGGAGCGAGCACAACGTTTCGCTGGCCGACGTTGTTGTCATTCGGCACAAGGCGCCAGTCCTCGACAACTTCGCCTGCCGTGAAGTTGTCGACGTTGCTCGGATCGCCTGTCGCCGAAACGATCATCAGCATGCAGTCATGGCCCCAGGCGTTCGTCACGGGCGTCCACTCGAATGGACCAACCTTCTTCTCTTCGGTGCCGTTGGGCTGCAACGTTCCCGCCGAGAGCTGCGCGGTCGTCATGGGTTGCAGATCGTTGGGCCAGAGCACGCCCGCCAAGGGTTTGCAGTGGTAGCCCTTGACGATGACGTTGTTCGCGATCGACGTGCCGCGGTTCTTGATTGTTACGTAGGCGTAGTTGATCGCGGGCATCCCGCCCGAATCCAGCAACGCCGGCTCTTCGTGGCCGTCCAGCCCGTCGGCGTTCCGACGGTTCCAGATCGTCGTGGTTGCCCAATGGACGGGCTGGTACTGGTACTCGCCCGCTCGTCCATCGTCGATGTAGACATCGATGCTGGGCGGATTGCCGCTGTTGAGATTCTGTTTCTCAAAAGCCCATGTGAGCACCTTTTTGTAGGCGCCTCCGAATACTCCCTCCGAGGTCCAGTTTCCAGCGTCCGCGGCGATCAACGCGCTGAGAAAACCTGCGGGCGTATTGGCGGTACCACCGGCGCCGAGGCTAGCCGGGGTCATGCTGCCGACAGCCCGCAACATCAGATAGACCATGCAGCGCGCGGCGAATTCGCGTCGGGCCACACTGCTCGAGTCGCCACCGATGGACCGGTAAGCACGGAACATCGTTGTTGAGAGGATCTGTTCGCTGAGGTAGCCGCCAAGATCGGCCGTCCCACCCCATGCCCAGTTACCGATGGTTGCGGTGCCGGTGGCGCCAGTCCCTCCGCCGCCCGTGATCGTCACGGCCGGCGCAGAGGTATAGCCTGTGCCGTGGTAGGTAACACCCAAACCGCCGACCGCCCCACCCGAAAGGACCGCGAGCGCCTTCGCACCCGAACCACCGCCCCCGCTGATGGTTACCGTAGGCACGCTCGTGTAACCTGAGCCTCCGCTGGTCAGGCTCACGGAAATCACTCCAGAATCGTTGTGGGCCCGGTCTGAGCGTCTTTCGAAGAAAGTGACGAACGGAGCAAGCACAAAGCGGTCAATCGTTGGCGAGTCGTGCCATTTGGACACAAAGTCGTTGAGAATCATGGCGAAGCTGTCGCCGGCGCTGTGCGCGAAAGTGAAGTTGGGGCCTCCAACGTGGTCGTAGAGGATCCCGTGGCCGCCTAGTTCGTGAAGAACCACGCGCCAGTCGGTCGCAATGCCGATCGGATTGGCGGTGTCACCGGCATCCGCAAGTGCATAGCAGGTGTGATCGATGCCGTCGCCGTCGCCGATACAGTGCCCATTTACGTTGTTACCCAGGCCGCGGTGGTCGACTTCAACCGGGAACGCCGTACCGTCGAAGTAAGCCCCAGCACCAGTCAAGGAGAATCCAAGATCGGCCACCAGCCGAAAGAATCGGTCGGTGTGGTAGTACGCGTTCACCGCCGCAAATTCGTTGGTTCGAGCATCCCATATGTCGAAATCACTACCCGCAGGCCTTGTCGGTGCCACGACCGTCGGGGTCTTGATCTCGGCTAGCGTCGCCCAGGTGCCCTGAAGTGATTGAGTAGACGGCATCCCCGTTGGCGGGTTGAGGTTGGCAAGTGGTTCATCATCTCGATGCGGGTTTAGGACGGCGTTACTCTTGTCCGCCGTATTGGTCGCCGTGCCGGTGCTCGTGATCGGATCGTAAGTGAACACCAGCCCATTGACCCCCGAGGCCAAGGCCCGCAAGGAGAGGATCGTGTTGCTCTCGACCTCAACCAGCATTCGCCAGTTCATCCGCTCGCCCTCATAAGGCAGACGGAAGACGAGCTCGGCGACAAGGTACCAGCCTCCGTCCCGGATTGACTTGGATACATGCAGCAGCGGCAGCGTCGGCGGCGTGCCGCAAAGGGGCTGATGGAACGGGTGCGGGTCGTCATGCGTCCGTTTCGCGGCGTCGTAACGGTAGATGAAGAACCGGCCGCGAATCAGCCGCGGTGTGGCCTCCTCGTCCTTGAGCGCCTTTGAGGCCTTGGCGGCCTTGCCGAGAATCTCGGGCAACAGGTCCGAACTCGCGACGGCGGCTGCCTCAACTCGCCTGGCTTTAGGCTGTGAAGGTGGGGAGTCGATCTTCTCGCCGGTCGCAAACAGCCGGCGGTAGCGCTCAATCGCCTCAGCCGACGGCATCTTGGCGTCGATACCCTGTTGACTGGTGTCAGTAGCTGCAACAACGCGAGTTGGCGCCTGCTTGATCGTGACGCTGACGCCCGCTGCCCAGACCGGGGTGTTGAGGTAGGTTTGGTAGTAAGCATAGGTAGTCGAATCAAACGAGACTTTTTGTTCGCTGAAACGATACTCGATACCCCTTTCCTGAGGATCAAGGTACGAAACGGCTTGTTCGAGGCTCTGCAGCTGTTCGCGCACTATGTTGAGCTTCCCGGCGATGTCGCGCACGTATGTCGCTGCAGCCGCTCGGCCGCGGAGGTGCTCGATCTCGCGATATTCGTCGAGGTGATTGATTCCTCGAATGCGGCCAGCAGCGTCGAGCGTGACAGTGGCCTTGATGGAAGGGTCGTAGGTTGTTTTCATGGTATCTCTTTTCGTTGGAAGTAATGGGTGTGCTCGGTCACCTAACAATGTTTAGGCAGACCTGCATAAGAGCCGGATCTGCCAATTTCTGTCCGTCTAACACGCCATCGGTTCTTCTGAAACATACACGACAAACCCTGCCATTTTAGCCAGCTGCAATTCTTGTGGTAGTTATCACGACATCTTATGCGGACCCGCATAACACCACCTCGTTGAGGAAGCTCACAATCCGTCCAGCGGACTGCGAACACCCCCGGCCCACGGTTGAGGATCGCCAAGTCTTCAGAGTTTCCCAACCTCTACGGGAGAAACGAATGAAGGGGTCGGGAACCTTTTCATGGGATCGCGTAGGCTAGCGCGTATCTCGTTACATTCAACCCATCGATCTTCGAAGAGTCCACACCGATCCATCTACCCTGCGGCACCGGACACAATTGCAGTTGCGCGATCTGAACGCTTCACACATCAGTGAGACAGCAAGGCATATGCCGGAACGATTACTTAGAAGTCTTCCTTGCCCTATTCAGGCGATACGAATGGATGTATTATTTCTGGCAAGGGAACTCAGGCAAGGAAACGGTATCCAAAAGGATAGGAGTGGTATCGAAAGAGATACGTCATATGGGCTGCCGACCGACGTTGTAGACGAACAAGCGTGAAAGACTGTGAGAGAGTTACAGGGGTCTGACCCCTTATTCTTGGTCACCGTCTGCAGGAAAATGTGTTGGATCACTCTCGGAGAGTGGAAATGGACAGGAGCGAAATCGTAACGAGGTTACTTGCGCACGTCTCCCAGCACACACCAGAGACGGCGCATGCCGGATTTCTGATCGGTCACGGCCTGGCCGGAGAAGAAACTTTGCTGCCAGGCCACGATGTCGTCCTTGGGATGGGGTGTGGCCGTCCAGTAGATGCCGGAGCGGATATTGCGAAATGGATGACCTGCGGGCAACGAAGGATCTTGCTGGTCGGGATCGACCAGCGTTTTGATTTCGTCGATGCTCGGAGCGCGCCAACCCTGCCGCCCACCGACGGTTTTTGTGGCGCATCGGGCCACTGAGCGATCCCAAACGTCAAACAAGTAATCCGGTTCCCGCTCCCATACCAGCCCGCTCGCCGAATCTTTCACCGCTTCGCCGTCCAGCATCACAACGAACCGCGAGGCGGCCTCGTCGGCATGGACCTGACCGGCCATGAGACCGACGCCAAGCAAGATCGGGACAGCAGCCATGCGGCAAAGCGACGCCACCGTACACATAGTCCGGCAGTGTGCCCGATGTGCCGGGTCTTTTCAAGGAGTGCGCGATGAGTCGAGCGGGGCTACCAGTCCAGTCGTCGGGACTGTCGATGCAGCAGTAGCGCGCCCCAGGCCAGCGCAAGCAGCATCAACACCGTCCCGATGCCGTACGACAGCTTGGCCAGACTATGGTCATACGGCAACCAGCCGAGCATGGTGAGGAGATTGTTCCAGTCATGCGCATCGACCTCTTTGCCGGTGAACCCGCCGAGCAACAGGAGATCCATCGCGCGCGCATCGTTGATGTAGGGCGCGACGTCCATGAAGTTCTCGGCCGTCCACCAGAGGGCGACGGATCCGCCGAAGGGATCGCGGGTCTTGAGAAGAAAGGTGCCCAGGCAGACCAGCGGCATGAGGATCTGTCCGAGACTCCCGCCGAGGATCGTCATGAAGCGCCCGAAGGGCATGAAGAGCAGATGACCCGCTTCATGGAACGGCAGATTCACCAGATGTAAAAACGATTCGCCCGTATAGTTCGTCTCAAGCGGCGTGGTCATGAAGCGCCAGCCCCACAGGGCCAGTAGCACAAACACCAGCACCCGCCCAGCGAAATAGAACGGATTGACCGACTCCTCCGTCGTCAGCAACCACTCTTCGGCGAAGCTCAGCGCCGCTGATCGTCGAACAGTTCGATGTGGATGAGCAGCCGCCTGAGGCCGTGGCGTGTTGGCAAGCTTCGCAAAAATAATCCCGCAACGAACGCATTCAACCCGGTCGTCGTCCTGTGCCCAGCCGCATTTTGGACAATGCATCGGTTACCGCAAGATGAACGGCTCCCAGGAGAAGGTGAGGACGAAAATCACGAGGGCGAGCCAACCGACCAGCACACGGACTCCTCCCAGCTCACGATGAGGATTCCGGACCGGTGGATGCGCCAGGCCCATCATGCCGGCAAGCCCCACCCATACGAACCACCCCTTCCAGCCCAGCCAGCCGAAGACCATGAGGATCGGCACGAGGGCGACCGCCACACTGCGTTGCCGCTCTCCCAACAACGCATAGGCGACATGCCCCCCGTCAAGCTGGCCGATCGGAAGCAGGTTGAGTGACGTAATGAAGAGCCCGAACCAGGCAGCAAACCCGACCGGATGGAGCACCACGTCCGCGGTAGGAGAGAGCGGACCGATTACCACCCACGACGCAAACTGAAGGAGAAGCGGCTCGCCAAGGTGCATCCCATAACTAGTTTGAATCGGCACCACCGTCGAAAGCCGGAGGCCGATCACGAGGGCAACCACCGCGACGACAAACCCGGCGATCGGCCCGGCAACCCCGATATCGAACAGGGCCCGGCGATCCGTCAGCGGCGCCCGCATACGGATGATGGCGCCGAACGTGCCGACGAAATGCGGTAGTCCCGGCACGAACAGCGGCAGCGACGTCGGCACACCGTGGATGCGCGACAACACATAATGACCGAGTTCGTGCGTCACCAGAATGCCCAGCAGAGTGGCGGCAAATGGAACACCCCGCCATAACGAGCCGGGATCATCGACCAGAAAATTCCACGGGCCGACGAGCGGATTGGTGTTGGTTTGGTAGGCCCCAGCCCAAAGGACGGTAAAGACGGTGAGCAGAAACAGCAGGCCCGGGAGTAGAAACGCGGAGAAACCCGCACGTTCCTCCTCAACCCATTCGTCCTCCTCGCTGTCGCCTAACGAGGAAGAGAGCAGTTCACCCGAAGACCGCTTCTGATCCGACTCGTCGCGGTTCATCCCAGGCCTCTGGCTTTACGTCGCGAACGGATTGTGGAGTAACTCTTCACGAACCGTAGTAGCCGGTCCATGTCCCGGAAAAAGCCTTGTGTCGGGAGCCAGCGTCAACACCTGCTTGCGGACCGATTCCAGATGGGTCTCATAGAGCCCGGCTGGATTGGAGCGACCGATGGAGCCGGCAAACAGCGTATCCCCCACAAAACAGATCGGGGCACCGGCCTGTTCGACCCGGTAACAGACTCCGCCCGGTGTATGACCCGGCGTGGGCATGAACCGCACAGTCAGCCCGCCGACCTGAAGCGTCTCGCCTCCCTGCGGCACATGCAACACCTGCGGCGATGGCCGCCAGCTCAAGAGATCGAGATCCTCAGGGCCAAGGTAGACCGGCACCGGGTATGCCTTGAGGATTGCCTCAATGCCCTCGGCATGATCGGAGTGACCGTGCGTCAGACAGATGGCCCGCAGGCGCAGATTCCGCCCGGCGAGAACGGACAGCATCCCGCCGGCGTTGTACGCGGTATCGACCAGCACGGCTTCGCCTCGATCATGGACGACATAGCCCTTCACCTCATACCCGCCGATCGACCCGAACACGGTCTCAACATGTGGCAGAGACGAAGGGAACGCCTCAGGGGTCCAACCATCCACCACCTGTGCCAGCGGTTCCGCCCTCAGCCCGAGCGCCTTGGCAACAGCCTGGACCTGTTCGCGACTCCGTGGCGATTGCCCCCGTTCCAGCTCACTCACTTCGACTTCAGACAAGCCACTCACACGCGCCACATCGGCCATCGACCGCTGCTGTCCATTGCGAGCCTTCTTCAGAATATCGCTGAGTTCGTCTTCAAGAGGCATAGGAGTCTCCGGCCTAAGAACCAGCAAACACGTTCAACTCTCCGGTACCAGCGTAATTTCCTTCACTTCACCGAAGCTCGCCAGCACTTTCGACAGGGCCTCACCGGACCCGACGGCCAGAATCCGCAGCCGCTCGGGATTAAAATGGGCCTTCGCCGCCCGCTGGATATCCTCTTTCGTCAGCTTCATCACCTTGTCGCGGATCTGCTGCAGCCAATCTTTCGGCAACCCGTCATATTCAAGATCCATCAGCCGCCCCACAATGCTCGACGCGCTGGTGAACGAGAAGACGAACGAGTTCACATAGGCTTCCTTCGCTTCTTCCAATTCGGTGTCGGTCACCGGTTCATTGCGCATCCGCTCCATGTTGGCCACGAACCGATTCACCACTTCCTGAGTCGAAGACAGCTTGGTTTCGGCGCGCATCAGCCAGACACCTTCGTCGTACACACTGGCCCGTAGGCCGCTGCCGACGGAATAGGCCAGGCCGCGCTTCGTGCGCACGTCGTTGAAGAGCCGGCTGCGGAACGAACTACCGCCCAGGATGTCGTTGGCGATCGCGACCGCCACGTAATCGGGGTCGGTTTCCTTGATGGTCAGATGTCCCACCCGCAGGTGCGTTTGCGACGTGTCCTTGTTCACGAATCGTACGAGACCGGTCTTGGCATCGGTCTCGGACACCGCGGGAATCGTGACGGCGGGCACGTTGCCCTTGGCCCAATCGCCGAAGGCCTCGCGCAACAGGGCCAACATGTCGGCCTTCTCGAAGTCGCCGGTCACGCCGAGGATGATGCCGTTGGGATGAACGGTCCGTTGATGAAACGCCACCAGATCTTCACGGGTGATCGCATCGATCGAACGAACGGAGGTTTCACGGGCACTCGGATGGGTCGGGCCGTAGAGCAGCTTGGCAAACTCCCGCCCGACGATCGAGCCGGGACTGTCCTGCCGCCGCCTGATGCCTTCCAACGCCTGCAATTTCGCTAACTCCACCCGGCCCTGCTCGAACGCCGGCCGACGCAACAGATCGGCGAAGATCTGCAACCCACGCTTCAGATCTTTCTTCAGCACATCGAGAGACGCCGAACCGGATTCTTTCGCAAATCCGATGGACATCGAAGCGGCCAATTGTTCGAGCTCTTCATCGACCTCATCGGGCGACATTCCGGTCGAGCCGCCCGTGCGCATCACCGCCCCGGTCATACCGGCCAGTCCAACCTTGTCCGCCGGATCCAGCCAGCTCCCGGTTCTCAGCGTGACATTGATCGTCACCAGCGGGAGTTCGTGATCTTCGAGCAGATAGACCACCATGCCGTTTTCCAGCACCACACGCTCCGCATCCGGCGGATTAAATTCCACCGTCGGGAACCGCATCGTGCGAGGATCATTCGACGTCAGGTCCGCCGTCATTCCTACCGTCGCCTGCAGGACGATCATGAAGACCATCGCCAGGACCGACACCCATCCTCTGTCTGTTCTCATTCGACGTCCTCCGCCATCTTCACGTTTCACGAGAGACGCTTCACGAATCACGCAGGTCATCGGGCCACCTCACCCGCAGCCGCCATTTTCTTGTCTTGCGCCTTCTTGACCAGGACACCGACCGTCCGGTTCGGCTTCGTCAAATACTGGGCAGCCACCCGCTGTACATCGGCAGGGGTCACCGCCGCGATCCGGTCGCGCGCGTTCAGCACATACCGCCAGGTACCGGCCACAGTCTGATAAAAGGCCAACTGTGAGGCGAGGCCGCTGTTCGAACGCAGGGATCGCACCAGATCCGCATCGAGTCCATTGAGCACCCGCTCGAACTCCTTGGCCGAGATCGGCTCGGTCTTCAGCCGATCGAGTTCCTCGTAAATCGCCGTTTCCACTTCCGCCACGCTGTGGGGCGCGAGCGGGGTCGCCGCAATCACGAAGAGGTTCGGGGCGCGGACGCCGGGATAATTCGTATCGGACAACACCGAAGCCGCCAACCGTTTGTCGCGTACGAGCGTACTGTACAACCGGGAGGTCACGCCTTCCGTCAGCACTTCGTCGATCACATCGAAGACGAAATCATCGGGATGGCCGATGGTGGGCTTGTGGTAGCCGATCGCCAGGGCGGGCTCGGCATCGAATTCGATTTCGACGCGCCGCTCACCGCGTTGCGGCGGCTCCTCCGTCACCAGGGACGGAATGGGAGGCGCGGCCGGAATTTTTCCGAAGGTCTGCTCGATCAACGCAATGACTTCTTTCGGATTGATGTCCCCGACAATCGCCACCGTTGCATTGTTCGGCCCGTAATACGTCTTGAAAAACGCCTCTGTCGCCGCCGGCGTGAGGGACAGGATGTCCGAACCCCAGCCGATGGTCGGTACCCCGTATTGATGCGCCTGGAACGCCGTGGAAGTGAACGTTTCATAGAGCAGGCCGTTCGGGCTGTCGTCGGTGCGGAGCCGCCGCTCCTCCATCACCACGCCCCGCTCCTTATAAAATTCGCGCAAGACGGGATGCGCCATGCGGTCCGACTCCAGCGCCGCCCAGAGCGGCAGCCGGTTGGCCGGCAAACTGATGACGTAGCGGGTGATGTCTTTGCCGGTCGACGCATTGAGACCGACGCCGCCGTGACGCTGATAGAGCAACGCCATTTCATTGCCCACCACATATTCGCCCGCCTTCTCCTGCAGTTCTTTGAAGCGGCGCTGTAGCTGCTGGACCGTCTCGGAGGGAACCGGCGATTTGCCTTCCGCCTGCGCGCGGGCCGCTTCTTCACGTTCACGCCGGTCAAGCTCGGTGCCGACCATGGCCAAATCGTCCAGGACGGCTTGTTCCCGCTCGTAATCCCGCGTGCCGACCGTCCGGGTGCCCTTGAACGCCATATGTTCGTACAGATGCGCCAGGCCGGTCTGGCCGACCTGCTCATTCACACCGCCGACTCCGAACGTCATGTTGACGCTGACAATCGGGGCCTGGTGCCGTTCTACCATCAAGACGGTCATCCCGTTGGCAAGCTTGTGCTCGATGACCCGGTCAGCCAGGCTCGGGGACCCGGCCTGACCCGGCGCGGCTGCCGCAAGCACTCCGGCCAGGATAAGCGCACCCATTGTTCTCGCCCCTGTGATGCTCATCATATGAAAAGCTCCATCAGTTCCTCCGGTCGTTCAATAAACCAATCGGGCTCACAGGCGGCCATCTTCTGACGGTTGCCCATGCCATACCCCACCGCACAGACCCGGATGCCTGCATTGTGACCGCCGTTGATGTCGTTGGTGCTGTCGCCGACCAGCACCGTACGGTCCTTCTCGACTCCGAGTTGTTCCATCACATGCACCAGCATACCGGGCTCGGGCTTGAGACCGAACCCGTTGTCGCCGCCGACCACATAGACAAAGTGTTGCGGGCCGAGGCCCTTCAAAATCACGTTGGTATATTCGATCGCCTTATTAGTCGCCACGGCCTTGGGCTTGGCGGAGAAATGGGTGAGGACCTGGTCGATCCCCGGATAAAACGAGGTGCGATCCAGGCAATGTTCCAGATAATGTCCGCGAAAGACCCGGAGCGCTTCATCGAACAAGTCCTTGTTGCCTTCGCCGACTGCCAGCCGCAAGAGCTTCTTCACGCCGTCGCCGACGAATCCGAAAATTTCCTCCTGCGGGCGCTCCGGCACACCAAGATCGCGCAACGTCAAATTGACGCTGTCGGCGATATCCCATTTCGACTCGATCAACGTGCCGTCGAGGTCGAAAATCAGCAAATCGATTTCAGCCTTCTTCGTCATTCTCGTGCCTTTCGCAACTCGGCCTGCAAGGCCGCCAACGACTCATGGCGCACTCCGTCCTTCTCTTCCAGCATGGCCTGCCGGACCACATTCAGCATCCGCTTCTGGCCGACATGGGGCGGGAGAATCGGCTCCATGATTTTCCATCGTGCCCCCTGCACCTTCACGCGGACACGCACCTGCTCCGTGCCCGGTTCCGGCACGAAGCCGGCCGTATCCAAGTACATGACCCCCAACACATGAAACTCCACCGGAACCAATACCTCCAACCTGTTCACAATCTCCCACTGGCGAAAATCATCCGGCACCGAAAAGCCGTTTATGACGATGACTTTGCCCCAGGCCGGCTCTTCCTTCCAATCCACGAGGCCCGCCACCGCCTCGAAGGAACCGGCATCGAGCCGCACCCCTTTGTTGTCGAGAGCAAAGTATTTCTCCACCACCTTCGCCGGAGAATGGGACACCGCATTGGTTTGAGCCAAGCCCTGAGTCACAGAGACCGGCAGCAGAAGCACCGCCGCGATGAACGTGACGAACAGGCTGCGCCGTGGACTGTTCATACGACTACGCCACCTCATGCAATTTCATCAGATTCGTCCCGCCCGGTTGCCCGATTCTGGTGCCGGACAAAATGACGATACGTTGCCCGCTCCGTGCCAGTCCCTCAGCCTTCAAGCGCCGCTCAGCCTCGTTGACCCGCTCATCGGTCGTCGGAATCTGCGGCACGGTGTGGGGAAGCACTCCCCAATACAACGCCATCTGCCGGCGGACCTTCTCGAACGGCGTCAACGCGATGATCGGCGCAACCGGACGTTGCTTGGAAACCAGCCGGGCCGTGGTCCCCCGTTCACTGAAGGCGACGATCGCACTCGCACCGATCGTCGCGGCCGCCGAGTAGGCCGAGAGCGAGATGGCTTCTGGAATAGAGTCCTGCCCCTGCTCGCCCTGCGAACGACGAACAAAACAGGGCCCCGTTTCGACTTCGGCCGCCCGTATGATCCGATCCATCACCTGCACGACTTCCACCGGGTAGTGGCCGACGGCCGTTTCCGCGGAGAGCATCACGGCATCGGTGCCATCGAACACGGCATTGGCCACATCCGAGGCTTCCGCCCTGGTCGGCCGCAGATGTTGCGTCATGGACTCGAGCATCTGCGTCGCGGTAATCACCAGCCGTCGCCGGCGATTCGCCGTCGCGATGATGCGCTTCTGCAGCACCGGCACGGCTTCCGGGCCGAGCTCAACGCCCAAATCTCCGCGCGCCACCATGACCCCGTCGGCGTGAACGAGAATGGCCTCCAGGTCCGTGACGGCCTCCTGCCGCTCGATCTTGGCGATCACCGGCACGTCGCCGCCACATTCGGCAATCAATTGCTTGGCGGCCATGATGTCCTGCGCTCCACGGACAAAGGATAACGCGATATAGTCCACGCCCTGCGCCACGCCGAAACGCAAATCTTCCCGGTCTTTCTCCGTCAGGGTCGGAGCGCTCACGACCGTGCCGGGCAGATTCATGCCCTTGTGGGACGTCACGCGACCACCGGCGACGACGGTACATTCTACCGCGCCATCCACAATACGATCCGCCGTCAATTCCACCAAGCCGTCATCGATGAGTATTTTGGCCCCGGGCCGAATGTCCCTGGTCAGCGCCTGATAGGTGACAGGGATATCCTGCACCGGACCCGCGGCGAGCACCGTCCTGGCACCGATCTGCCCGCCGGATCGCAAGGACATCGTCCTCAGCCGAACTCGCTGACCAACGCTGAGCTCCAGCGTGCCGTCGATTTCGCCGACGCGAATGCGCGGCCCTTGCAGGTCCTGAATGATCGCAATGGCCACCCCGTGGCGCTCGGCCGTGTCGCGAATCGTCTTGATCGCCCGCCCATGCGAGTCGTGCGTGCCGTGGGAGAAGTTCAAACGGGCTGCATCCATACCGCTTCGAATGAGCTGCTCGAGCACAACAGCGGCATCGCTCGCCGGACCGATGGTGCAGACGATTTTCGCTTTTCGCATGGCGCTGTGCTTCTGTCTTGACAAGATCGGCCCGGCACACCATCTTGTACGTGAACGGTGAGGCTCGAATGCATCCGTGATTCGGTCGGCAACGGGTCATTCTAACAAACCCGTCACCATGCCGCAAAAGAACATCCACTTACTTTTCAGAGATCCACCATGGTCAGCCTCATTAAAATTCACTTACGAACCGGCACGCGAGGCCACGCATGAGCGCTTCGGACAGCCAGTCAACCGATCAGTTGGACTTTGTCACGCTGCAAGGCTTGCTGGCCTACGGTGAGGCCCTCGCGCAACGCTCATCGAGCGACAGGTTCGTGCTGCCGCTTCCCCCGCCGCCTGCTGCCGACCGGCTCTCCCGCGCCGAAGAGGCGACCGGCCGGATCAGAACCTTCATCCAGCATGCGCAGGCCGGTCTGCCCAACGCCGAGGCCTATCGCACGGCACGCCAGGCCGTCATAACCGACGCGTGCGGAGGCGACCCGCTGGTCTTCTTCGCCGCATGGAACCTGCTTCTCGCACGCGGCGAACTCGCCCCATTGTATCGCGCGCCGATCGGCGCCACGCAGAAGCCAGCGCATCGCCGTCCGGTCGCCATCGTGCCGCGCACTCAATTGACCCCACAGTTGGCCGAGGGCCGTATTGTCCTGGATCTGGGCGATGACCGGTTCTGGCTTCTTCCCCGCGACCTCGGCGACCGCACGCTCTTTCTCACGATGCGCCATGGCGTCTCGGAGGTCGAGAGCAAGACGCATCGAGTGGGCCGGCGGCTGGCCAATGTCCTGGATGCCGAACGCGGGATACCCAGGGCGGACGCCGTCGGCGCGGCACTGGCGCGCATGGTGGGCGTGGTCGGACAACAATTAGGTTACCTGCAGTTGCGCAACTATCTGGATCCGCGCACGTTCCTTCACCTCATCAGCCATAGTCCGAACACGGAACAACTCTGCCGGCGTATCACCACAGCGTTGATTCCCGAGCGTGCAGATGCCGTCCATCCCCATGTCGAGGCCACGTTGGAGTCGCAGGATTTCGGCTGGGTCACCGGCATGGAAAAACAGGCGGAGCTCGACACGGCCGCGCAGGCCTTCGGCGTCGATGCCAAGACCGCCAAGCGGCTCATCAAGCACCCGTTTTATAGTTACCCGGGCGGGCATTCGTTCTTCGACCTCTATATCGATGTGATCGACGGCCTGCACCGGCTGGGCCGTGCCCATCCCGGAGAAGTGCTCTGCCTCTATACCCACAGTTCGACCCTGCGCGCGCTGCGTATCTATCTGGACCCGCGTCCGTTCCGCGAAGCGTTTTCCGAATTCGGCGAATACAAGGAGGGACAGGACAATGTCGTCCTCCTCACGCTGGAGAACGGCAAACTCTCCGGCTACTCCACGGCCGTCGGCCTGATTGAAAGTGAACGGGTCGCCCGAGAAGCCTGGGTGACGGTCGAGCGGGAGCGGAGCCAGCGCATCACACTCAAGCCTCAACGCATCAAGCGCCTCCTGGCACTCGTGTCGGGCGGGGATTTCGGCGGCGGCGGGGCAGCGTTGAAAGAATTACGCGTGACCGGAAACCGCTTCGGCCTGGAGGTCTTTTTCGTCCGGCACGGTTTCCTCGGATTGGCGAATAACTGGATCGATCCCGTCACGGAAGAAGACACACGCGGCATGGGCAGCCATGCCAGCAGCCCCATCGGCAGCAGCCGTTTCGAAGATTTCAAAGACGAAGAGGTCCAACGCGCCGCCATGCGGTCTCTTGCGCCCTATCTCGCAGACTCGGCACTCGTGGTGCTGGGAGGCGACGGCAGCCTGCGGGGCGCCCGGGCGATTCACGAGACCTACGGGGTACAGGTCGTCGGCATTCCCGGCACCATCGACAATAACATCGCCGGCACCACTTCCCTGGGGTTTCATTCGGCCATCGCGCTGGCAAATCAATCCATTGAATCCCTCAAGGCGACCAGCGCCGCCATGGGCAGCATCTTTTTCGTGGAGGTCATGGGCGCCGGGTCCGGTCACCTGGCCCTGGCCTGCGCCTACCAGGCCCGAGCAGAGGGAATCCTCGTAAACGAGCACCCCGACCCCGATGCCTACATTGAAGAGATCGTCCTGGGCACCTTGAAACGTACCCTGGGTGTGCCCAACAAGAGCCACATCTTTGTCGTGGCGGAGCGAACTCCCCACCGGCACCACCGGGAGGGCGGAGTCCATGGGCTGGTCGACTATGTGGCCAACACCATCGCTACCTGGCCGCAACGTCGGGAGAAGTCCGGCCACTACGCATTGGCCACGGCCACGAAGGCGACGATCCTGGGGCATACGCTCAGGGGCGCCCCCCCGACACCGGAAGATAAAATGATCGCGCAGCATCTCGCCTATGAAACCGTCCGCCGGCTGGTCGAACAACCGGACACGATCGTCGGCTGTATGGTGGCGTACCACGATTCCAACCGGCTGGAAACGATTCCCCTCCATGCCGTCGCGCCTAAACCGTTTGACTGGGAGTTATTTACCCGCATGCACGGGACGGAGTTGGCCCCCGACAGGGTCTAGCCCGGATGATTCATGAAAGCCGTTGCGAGACGGGCGAGACCGAAGCCCGCCGGGGCTTCTCGCGGGGCGCACGGCGCGATGAATAAATCGCGCCACGTCTGTGCGCGCCGGCGAGTTGGTGAGCCGGCCGGTTCTTGATACCGCCATCCATAGCAGTCCGGCGAGGAGGCCGAACGAGAACAGCCCCGCCGGACGAGAGGATCGGACGGCGTAGCACGTTGACCCCTCCCATGTGACATGTTAGGGTCGTTCCTGTTGATGCCACCGGTTGCGAATCATGATGTTCATTCGACGCATCACACGGCTTCTTCTCTGGCTCTGCGCCACAGTCGCTCTCTCTCTGGGCGTCTCCTTCGCGGCAGCACCGGGCCAGACACTCCTCGATGCGCCGAGCCCGATCCTCTCACCGGTTCCTGATCAGACGCCGCAGGCGCAGAACGGGTCGGTGCGCGCCGGACCCCGGACCACCACGCGCAGCGACCAAACATCCATCCCACTCTCCGCGCGAGAGACGCTGAGCGCCATTGAGACGCGACACGGCGAGCCGCCGCCGGGATACATCGGTGGACGCACCTTTCAGAATCGTGAACGCGTACTGCCGCGCGGGCGCTATCGCGAGTACGATGTGCACCCCAAGGTGCCGGGAAGGAATCGAGGCGCTGAACGGATCGTCATCGATCAACGCACCGGCAAGGCCTATTACACCGCCGACCACTACCGGACATTTGTTCCGATGAATTGAGGAGACATGTCGCTCATTGCCCTCCAATCGATCAAGAAGCCCTGGGCGCATCTCCTGGTGCATGCCGAAGGAGAGGCGCTCGATAAAATTCTCTCCGTCCCCGCACACTTCGTCACCAAAACCATCGCCGGCAAGAAATGTAAAACGAAAGCAGGCCTGCTGGATGAATTCAGCCGGGTCTTCTCGTTTCCGGACTACTTCGGCCACAACTGGGATGCCCTCGAAGAATGTCTGGCCGACTTGGACTGGCTTCCCGCCAAGGGTTACCTCGTGGTGGTGACCGATGCGGATCAAGTGCTCACGAAGCCCGACGAAGAAGACGACTTTGAAACCTTCGTTGAGATCTTGAGCGAAGCCGGTGAAGCCTGGAGCCTGAAAGAATCCGACGACGCGACGGGGGACGGCCTGCCGTTTCACGCCGTGCTGGCCGTCTCCGATCGCCATAAACGGAGCCGCCACAATTGGTTCGCGCCGCCGTTGGCCATGGAACGCAAACCACCGAAGTCCGGACCGGCCAAGGGCGCAAAAAAACCCGCGCGGTAGACAATCGACCCAATCCATTTACGCCAGGAGGTTACGATGGGACTTCTCGATCAACTCGGACAGGCGGCAGCCGGCATGATGGGGGGCGGCGATAAGAGCCCCCTGATGCAAGCCGTGCTCGGACTCCTCGGACAGAATAGTTCCGTCGGCGGGCTGAGTGGACTCGTGCAGGCGTTTCAGAAGAACGGCCTGGGAGATATCGTGAATTCCTGGGTCAGTACGGGAAAGAACCTGCCGATTTCTGCGGAACAGATCCAGCAGGGCTTAGGCGGCGACCTTCTGAAGCAACTGGCGTCTCAGGCGGGCTTGAGCTCGGAAGCAACCGGGGGCCAGCTGGCCAACCTGCTTCCCGAGCTCATCGATAAGCTGACGCCGGACGGCAAGATGCCGGACAGCACATTGATTGAACAGGGATTAAATCTCTTGCGAGGAAAACTCGGGTAGGACTCGATTCCCGGCACTCATTCCAGAGTGCCGGGTGACCTTCGGTTCAGGGCTAGCAAAGGGACCACAGCCGCCCCATCGCCCGTTGTGCCCACCGCGTCAGTCCCCAGGAGAGGTCGTGCATGCGTGAAAGCATCCAGACTCTCGGTGTGACGATTTTCCCCACACTCGCGCTGAGCGAGGTGAAATGGTCCCCACAGAGCCCATGCGTTTCACTGGGATCCTCCAACGGGAATTTCTCCCGCAGAAACGCCGGCTTCCCGTCTCGTACACACCAGGCACAAAGCACTTTCACCACGTCACTCCATTCGTTGCGATGCGGCCATCCACGTTGGGGGCGCAAGAGTCGCACCAGCGGGGATCGGCCAACAAGTGTTCAATGTTTTCAGTAGGATCGTTCGCGGAAACCGATCAGGCTTAGTCCCTTGAGGCCGTCAACATGGTGGCATTCCGGCAGTAATTGACATTTTTTGTCGTTCCGGGCGGGAAAGTTTCAAGGCCGGTGTCAATGCACAGGCAAGCCCCGGGCAACCTCCGATGAATTCAGTCATAGCAGGCCACAGCGGTCAACGCACTTCGACGGATGACAACAGACTCATGGCGCGGCAGCGAGCCTTCATCATATCCGGGAACCAGCGGGTCCCGGCCGACGGCCATTTGCTCCAGGTGGTCGGAGCAGATTCCGTGGGTCTCGCGCAGATCGGCCAACGGAGCCTTTTCCCGGACCAACCCTGATCGGCCTTCACTCTGACACCAGGAACAGATCACTTTCATCGTATTCTCCTACACAGTGGTACCCAATACTCAGCAAGACCTGCGCCATATGGGCGGCGGTCTCTAACTCATTGTTTCTTTGTGCTAACATTGCCCTAGACCGCTACGAATCCTCGCGAGTGTATCTATTCGGATAACCGACTGTATCGAATCGGAGAGGAGTTGGAGCACCGTGGCAACTCTCGAAGACTGTCCACAATTGACCGTTTTTATTTTCCCGTGGTAGGTTGGCGCCCCAACTCACGGCTCGATGAAAGAGGCCCATGAAAACACAACGATCGGAACAACTCTTCGCTGACGCGCAACTCATCATTCCCGGCGGGGTGAACAGCCCGGTTCGGGCTTTTCGCTCTGTGGGCGGGCAGCCTCGTTTCATCGCACGCGCCAAAGGCTCACGACTCTACGACGTCGATGGGAACAGCTACATCGACTACGTCCTGTCCTGGGGACCCATGATCCTCGGCCATGCGCCGACCACCGTCACCAAGGCGATTCAACAGGCCGCCGGAAATGGTACCAGCTATGGCGCGCCGACTGAGTTGGAGATTCAACTGGCCACGATGATTCGCGAGGCCCTGCCGTCCATGGAGTTGGTGCGTCTGGTGAGTTCAGGCACCGAAGCGGTCATGAGCGCCATTCGCGTCGCTCGCGCCTACACAAAACGCGACGGCATCCTGAAATTCGAAGGGTGTTATCACGGCCACAGCGACTACCTACTGGCCAAGGCAGGGTCAGGCCTCACGACACTCGGTATTCCCGACTGCCCCGGTGTGCCGGAAGACTTCACCAAGCACACGTTGACCGCGCCCTATAACGACCTGGCCACCACGGAAAAGCTGATCAAGAAACATTACCGCCAGCTCGCCTGCGTCATTGTCGAGCCGATCGCCGGGAACATGGGCGTGATTCCGCCCTCGCCGGAATTCCTGCACGGACTCCGCAAACTGACCGATGCCCACGGCATGTTGCTGGTGTTCGACGAGGTCATCTCGGGATTCCGCGTGCAATACGGCGGCGCGCAAACGCTGTACGACATCAAGCCTGATCTGACGATCCTGGGGAAAATTATCGGTGGAGGACTTCCGGTAGGCGCCTACGGCGGCGCGAAGGACATCATGAAGATGATTGCCCCGTCCGGACCGGTTTATCAGGCAGGCACGTTGTCAGGAAATCCGCTGGCCGTCACGGCCGGCATCGAAACGCTGAAGCGCCTCAAGAAACCCGGCACCTACGAACAGCTCGAACAACGGTCGGTGGCCCTGTCTGAGGGATTGGGAAATGCCGCACGAAAAGCTGGGATTGCTCTCACGCAAACCCGCGTCAGTTCGATGATGTGCGCGTTCTTCACCCAGGGGCCGGTCACGGATTGGGCGTCAGCCAAGAAAGCCGACACGAAGGCCTACGCGAAGTTCTTTCACCAGATGCTGGACTCCGGAATCTACCTGGCCCCGTCACAGTTCGAGGCCGCGTTCATGTCGGTGGCCCATACGCCCAAAGACATCGACCGCACGATCAGCGCCGCCCAAGCCGCGTTCAAGAACCTCTGACCAGGCATGGAGCGCCGGGCGTTGCCCGGCGCTCGTGAAGCGTCGTTCGCGAATCCTGCATTTCGTATCGAAACCGATACGAAATGCATCCATTCAGATACAGATCGCGATTCATTCCCATCGAATTCACCGCACGACGTCAGGATGCTCAAAACGGTTTCCCCAGCAAGGCCGCAGCGAACAAGGCCCCGAGGCGTACGCTTGCGATACCGTTGAGGGGCCGAGCGATGCGAGAACGATGCTGGGGACCGTTTTCAGCATCCTGAGCTATTCGTCGTCGTCCTCGTCATCCATCTCCAACGCTTCCTGCCGCTTCTGTTCTTCCATCGCGTTGTGCAGGAGCATGCGGACAAACATCGAATAGAGCGAGCCTTTTTCCAACGTCCCGCCGGGAGGAATCGCAATCTTGCCTTCCTTGATCATGCGATCCATCCAAGCCTTCTGATCCGGAGCGATCAAGATCGGCACCTCGACCAGCCCCACTTTTCCAAACATATCCATGAGCGGCTCTCCTGTAGTAGTTCGTGCGGCCTTACCGATTAAGAGCACATAGCGTATGGCTTATGGTACGAGCTGAGGGAACCCCATAGTCCCAACTATTCGCTGTTGGCCATTAGCCATACGCTCTTCAACGGAAGGCATTTGAGCACGCGGTTTTTCGGCTTGTCAACCGCAGCCATCAATGATCGGCGCATGGCACAGAGCGTGCTTCGTCCGACCCCGAACATTCGGAGGACGTCTTTCTATGCTGCACAGAAACGAACGTGTTTCCCGCCTGCTCAGCCGGTTCACGCTGCTATTCTTAGTCGCCTCACCCGCCCCGCCAGGCGTCGCTGCCGTGGAAGAAAGCCGTTCCACGCTGCACACCTATACGCCTGCCGCCGCCAACGACCCCGGGCCATTCCACTGCCACGATTGTTGGGGGCTGAAACCGGAGGACCGTCAACCGCTACCTCAACATCAGACACCACGGTATCGGCGTGGGCACCATGAACGGGGACCGCGCCCGCATAAGAATCCCTTCGCAAAGAAGTCTCGCTTTCACAGCAAGGGACTCCGTTCCCTTCCCCGTCACACGCTGTCGGTGGGAAGTTTCGAGCGGACGGTGGAGCCCTGGCAAGTCCGCACCATCGATGGCGATACGATTCGCTACGGAACAGATCGCATCCGCATTCGCGGGTACAACGCGCCAGAATTGTCGGAAGCAGGCGGGCGAGAAGCTGCCCTTCGGCTGGAGCAACTGATGCAAGAAGGAATCATCAACATCGTCCCCCACGGCCGCGATGTCTACGGTCGCACCTTGGCCGATGTCTTCGTCAACGGGCAGAACGTGGCCGAGGTGATGACGGGGGAGGGGTTCGGAAGGAGGGGGTAATGGAAGCGTGAAGCGCTGAAATACGACATCCGAAACTCGTCAACCGTCAATGGTCATGTGTGAACAAGCCACCTTCTCATCACTTCGAATCTGCAGGCATCAAGCTGTAATGAACCAGAGGCCTAACCAATAGTTAGGCAGCCCTATGATCGAGGGTCTCACGATGATGACAGAAGGCACACATTCGGATAGACTGCACGCATGAAACCATTTCGATGGAACCACGAGAAGAATGAACAGCTGAAAGCTGAACGGAATATATCCTTCGAGGAAATCGTGCTTGCCATTGAAGCCGACGGATTGCTCGACATCATAGTGCACTCCAACCCAGGCAAATATCCTCAGCAACGAATGTTTGTGGTAACGATCGAGCAATATGCCTACTTGGTTCCATTTGTAGAAGAGACTGAGTACTACTTCCTTAAAACGGTGATTCCGAATAGAAAAGCGACCCGTGATTACTTGAAAGGTGGTGTGTAAATGAAACCGCGCAGACAATCATATGAAGAACGAATTTCTGAAGACTATGAGAAAGGCCACTTTAAGTCCATGGCCCCATCGAAGGCTGAGCTGAAACACTTCAAAGAAGCGGCCCGGGCTACCTTCATCAAGAACCGGAGGGTCAATGTGCGATTGTCCTCCCCCGACCTGATGGATATTCAAACCCGTGCGGCCGAGGAAGGCGTGCCTTACCAAACACTTATTGCCAGTGTGTTACACAAGTTCGTGACAGGTCGGTTCACAGAAAAATCATCACGTCTAACAACTCGTTCAAGCGAGCGCGCAAAGCGGCAGCGCACCGCGTAGCTCTGCGTTACGCGGCGAGGAGAACAAAAGGGACCTGACCCATTATTCTGACCAGCCCAACGGTTAGGCCCCAAAGGAGAGCGCCATGGAGTTCGTCAAGATCTACAGCACGGCGGTCCAAAATGCTGCGCGAACGCTAGACAAACGAGTTGCCATCGCCCCTCTCCTGGCAAGAATCAAATCTGACAGCGTCAAAGCCTCCCTCGCACTCATTCAAAACCACGGGGAGGTCAACTTCTGGGATTTCGGTGTTCGCGCCACGCCGCAGCTCTCGCCCGATGACTCAGTAAAAATCATCTGCGGCACAACCTGCTATTCTGGCCGCGTCATTCGCATAATCAATGATCCCTCCGGAGAGCTCGGCGACCAGCTTGGCTGGACCAGACAGTTCAAAGCGCCCTGGAAAAATGTCTGTGCCTTATCCATCAACTCATCCACTCCCATCAGCACGGCTGGGATCAAGACAATTACCGATAACGCTCAGCAAACCGCAGATAGCTTTTACGCACCACTGCAACCAATCCGAAAACCAGAAGCATTAATTGAAGGCAGCATCATCGAGCTGACCCTATCAACCTATGAGAGGGACCCTGCTGCCCGCAAGGCGTGCCTCAATCATTACGACACGCGATGCCAAGCATGTGATTTAGACTTTGGCGAGACATATGGCGATCTCGGGCAGGGCTTTATCCATGTGCATCACATCACACCACTGTCCAAACTTCGCGAAGCGCATGTTGTTGATCCAATTAAAGACCTTATTCCTGTTTGTCCAAACTGCCATGCAATGTTGCACATCAATCAAGGTGAACCCTTGTCTGTAGAGCAGCTTCGCGACATATTGGTCCGCAATAGGACCTAATAATTCATTCATGCCGACGCCACTTCGCTGCGCAGCATAATTCAGGCGTTCTGCAATCAAGAAACGCGATTAGTGCGCCAGCGACAGTGTCATGCCGGGCGATCACACATATCTTTGAAGTGCTGTCTCTTAACGCTCGTTCGCTTCGCCTAGTCTACACTCGTATGGTCTAATTTAATCGTGAGCGCTTCGCCATGCTCTCCTCCAATGAACTTCCCACTCCCCGCCTGCTACTCCGACAGTGGCAACCATCCGACCTTGAGCCATTCGCTCTGATGAGTTCCGACGCCGATGTCATGCGCTATTATCCGGCGCCTTGGTCCAGGGAGCAGAGCGACGTGTTTGCCCAGCGGGTGATGCGATTGATCGACGAACGAGGGTGGGGTTTCTGGGCGATTGAAGAACGGGCCTCGCGGCAATTTATCGGCTTCGTCGGCTTACATATCCCATCCCACGAACTGCCGTTCTCTCCCTGCGTGGAAGTGGGATGGCGCCTAGCCAAACCATACTGGGGTCTGGGCTATGCCACGGAGGCTGCGCAATCAGCCATCTCGTTCGGCTTTCAACAACTTCATCTGAAAGAACTCGTGGCATTCACCGCCATCACCAACCTGAAATCGCGGGCTGTGATGGAGCGCCTCGGCATGCAGTTCGACTCCGAGTTCGACCATCCTCAGGTGCCCGTCGAATCCAGGCTGCGTCGACATGTGCTGTATCGTCTTCGCTCGCCGGGATAAGCGTGCCATTCTCGTGGGTTTCGAGTATTGCCGTTCATCTGCTTTGAATTGATCTCACCCAGTCGCATGATCCAGACTCTTGCCTTGGTTCTGACAATTGACTGGAATTCATCGTAGAATTCGCCGCGAGTCTCAACCGGATATGTCATTATGAAATGCCGACAGGAGGACCAACCATTGCGAATGCCCTTGCTTCATCTTTACTTCACGATGTGCATGGCATTGATGTTGACGGCCTGCATCACCTCCCCTTCGCCGGAAGAAATGAACAAGCGCGCCGAAAACAATCGATGGGAGCTGTCGCATTGGGGTAATCGTTCGGTTCCCTATGGCGACGACGGAGCACCCGTGATCCTCTCGTTTAAGGATGGGAGAGTGTCGGGCCATGCGGGGTGCAATCGTTACAGTGCGGCCATTGTCTTCGGACCCCACAGGGGCGAGCTGAAGGTCTCCCACGGCATCACCACTCGCATGGCCTGCGAGCCCCGGCACATGGAGTTTGAAACATCGTTTATCCGGGCGTTTGAAGCCTCGACCCGGTACCGCCTGGACGGCGAAAGCTTGTCGTTTGAGAGCGACATCGCTCCGCCGTTGGAGTTTTACCGCCGTCCCCTGGACTGATCAGAAACTTTCGACCTCTCTTGCCGATCCGGACCCGAATCGATTCACTCTCTCACCTCTTTTTTCCGACGCCGTATCCCTTTCGATACGACAGGGTATCGCTTCTGATACCGATCCGCATACCCCGCACAGCTCTTTCCACTTTGCGGCTTCGCTCACCCCGCTCAGAATCGGCATCCCTCAATGCGGCGCTTTCTCATCACACCCCGGCATCGGTTTTGCTCATTAAGAGTAGCGACTGGAGCTTCACATCATGGCACCTGTGACAGTCAACGCTCTCCTCACTCCTGGCTTCCCCGTCGCAGTTCTGTTCGGCGGCAACCATCTCCCGTCTCCTGCGACCGGGCGCACTGCCGCGATCCGTCAGCCGATCGGTAGGACGCAAGACACACCCGAGCCGATGAACCGGCGCTGGTCCCGATATACAACAATCGCCGTTGCGGAATACCGGAACTGGCTCACGTTCGTAGGCCACTGGGCAGAGGAGAAGCACCTGACCCTCGACTTACTATTTCCGTTCGCACATGGAGGAGCACTCGCAGGCAGTCTCTGGTGGGTCTGGACGACGTTGGGGCACCCGTTCCACCCCGCATGGATCGCAGCGCCACTTGCGATGATACTGACGGCCGACTGGACGGAACACCTCATTCAACTGGTGCAGCTCCGCCATTACCTCCCCTCGACTGAGGGTCGTATTCAGAGCCTGTGGGTCCCGATTTCCAACTGTGCGACGATCATCAAGCTGTGGCTCACCTTCGGCTTCTACGTCAGCCTGGCCGGACTCGTGGTCAGAATGATACTCACGCTCTCAGATCGTCAGTTGGTGACCGACACCTCCGAATGATGAAGCCGCGACACGTGATCGGACTCCTTACAGTTCGCTCCGTTTATGCTATACGCATGGCAAAGCCGTCTCGTGAAGAGATCCGCGGCACATGAACGGAGGAGTCAGTCCCATTTGCTCTCGCTCGTCACCTCCTCGCGCTGAAGCTGCGCAAGGGCTGAGTCTCGGTGGCAGGCGACGCAAGGACCGTCCAACGGAGGAACCACCATGCCCAATCCCGCCACCTATCAATTCAACCTGCCGCAACGAGGGCGCCCGTCGGATGTGATGCTCAACGAAGTCTGGTATCCCGGCATTCAAGCCTATTGGGAAACCAGCACGTCGAGCCGCATCTTTGACGCCATCTTAGGCATCAAAGCGCTGGTTATTCATGCGACCGCCGGTTCGAGTTCGGCCGGTGCCATCTCGGTGATGAAGGAAGGCAAGGCGTCGTTTCACTGGTTGCTGCCGGATGAAGATGAACCGCAGCATGGGGAACTGGTCTGGGCCTGTGCCCCGGAGGCCAGGGCTGCCTGGCACGTGAGGAATTCCTGTTCGCACCCGAACATCAACGACGGTGCCGACAAGGCCAACCACTGGTCGCTCGGGATCGAGGTAGTCAACCGTCAGGCAGGCAGCGATCGATTTTCCGATTGGCAGATCGAAGCCACCGCGCAGATCGTGCGCTATTGCTGGGCCAAATACCCCAACCTGAAACATGTCGTCTCGCACGCAAAGCTGGACCCGACGCGGCGTAGCGATCCAGGCACGGCCTTTCCTTGGGCGCGCCTCAAGACACTCGTCCTTACGCCGGATGCAGAAGATGGGGTTCCGTCCGTCGCGTTGGACGCGCAACCGGCCTCCTCCATAAAATCGACAACCGGCCACGAGGGCTGTTGCCACGGATGACAGGCATTCGAACCCATGTGGTCCGAATCCAGGCTCGCAATCGTGACGACACATTCGGCAGATACCGGAGCGCGGCCGCGGTTGCCGCATGGCACCGGGCCACGCATCCTTCCGGCTCATTCCGGCCTACTGCGTCACACCCGGGATCTGCCCGTACGGCGTATAACAGACGCAGGGCAACCCACCGTCCACGGGCTGTGCCAAACGGCAGGTCCCGACTTGCGTCGCGCAGGTCGCTGCTTGTCTCGGGCCGCCTCGAAATGAACGCGCCTGTTCTGAATGTGTCGCAGCGACCGGTGTCGCCGGATTTCCTCCCTGGCGCGTTTTCACCAGTTCACTCCGCACCGCCTCCGACATGACCTGTACCGCTTCATCATGAATCTTATACGTGACGCAAAGGCGATTGATTTCGTCCACCCCGAAACCCTTTTCCTTCATGCCGATCATGTCCTGGCTGCTGCAGGTGTGCTGGGCGACACAGCCGGTGAAGAGTACCAGGATACCGATGGAGCCCAACATGGTGTACAGGCGTTTCATGGTTGATCCTCCTTTCGGAGCGTTCCTCGCGGGATGATTTCCGCGATCGGCTTCATCCGCTCACTTTCATTGTCTTCCCTTCATTCAGAGGAGCAAGGAACAGGCCAAGAGCGCATATTTGTACGTATTCCATCGAAGTCGTTGAAACAAGGTCATTCGAATCTCGCGGCTGGACACGCCCCTGTATCCCATCCGATATACCTGCGAATCGGCCTTCGCCATGCCACCCTCCATGTTACTCCGACTCAACCTCTTTTCGGCTCGCAGATCCCCTTGACGCTGCCTAGACGAATCATCGAAAGTTGTATCACTACTTCGTGAGAACCCCGATGAACCAACGGTGCCTCCCTGCTCTATGCTGTCTTGCCTTGTGGCTTGGGTCCGTTCTGTCGCTCCTGGATTCCACGCTCACCGCCGCAGACCACATCAAAGCGGCGATGCCCACCCCTCAAACTCAATCCTGGTGGTCTGCGCGGCATGCGCGCGCCGTGGCCCGCATTCAGCAAGGACCTGTCGATCTGTTGTTCATCGGAGATTCCATCACGCAGGGCTGGGAGGAGGATGGGCGCCGGGTCTGGGATACCTTTTACGGGCGCCGTCGGGCGGTGAACCTGGGATTTAACAGCGATCAGACCGACAACGTCCTTTGGCGGCTCCAACATGGCGAAATCGACGGCATCACTCCCAAACTGGCGATCGTGATGATCGGAACGAATAACGCGACCAGGCGCGAGGATCCCCCTGAAGAGACCGCGGCCGGAATCCAGGCGATTCTGGCTACGTTACGCGCTCGCTTGCCGCAAACCAAAATCTTGTTATTGGCGGTGTTTCCCAGAGGCCAGTCCGCCAACGACCAACTACGTCGCGTGAATCAGGCCGTCAACGAACGATTGCGGCCCTTCGCCGACCAGCGCCACGTGTTTTTCCTCGACCTGGGCCCGCGTTTTCTCGACAAGGCAGGACGACTCTCCGAGGATGTCATGCCGGACGCCTTGCACCCCAATGAACGCGGGTACCGCCTATGGGCCGAAGGCATGGAAGACCTGGTTAAGAGCCTCCTGGAGGAATCCTGAGGGTGCCGCTCTAACGGGGCTGCGAACTATCCCGTCCCTCACGTCTCTCTAGTCGCAAGAGCGCTGTTTCTCCCGGCAGATCTGCGACCGGCGTCGACCCACCCATGCAAAACTTTACGCTTTGCTTGGCAAGTCGGATCTCTTCCTCAATACTAAGTCACGGCATCGGTCGCTCACTGACCGGGCCCGAAACTCTTTCCCTCCCGCTTCCGCCCCAGGGCGGTCATGACTTGGATGAACATCGCAACAATCGGAGTCTCTGCATGAAGTCTCGTCTGACCGCAGCCCTGATCGGCGTGACGCTCACACTGGCCGGGTTACTGGCCCTTGAAGGGGTATCGCGAGCCCTGCTCACGGCACAAGCCGATCTGACCCCGGAGCAGCCGGACTGGTATCGATACACGCCGGAGTTGGGTTGGGAACGTCGCCCGCACTTCAAGGGGCTCGTTGCCGGAGAACTGCACCGACATGATCCGGCGCGATACCTGCGTGAATTCGATGCGCAGGGCTTCTTCGCCGTCGATACGGCACAGATCGGTGAGAAGACCCGTACGCGTATCCTTGCGATCGGCGACTCCAATACCTTCGGCTGGGGTGTGCCGACCCGTAATGCGTACCCGGAAGTGCTGGACGATCTGCGCCCGGATGCCGACGTGATCAACCTGGGCGTAAGCGGGTACAGTTCTTTCCAGGGCTATACGGCACTGCTCACATATTTCGACCGCGTCCGCCCGGATGTCGTCATCGCCTCGTTCAGTTTCAACGATCGTCGAGTGGTGCCCTCGGAAGCGGCCACCGACAGCCACGAAAAATTCGAGCGGGAGGCACTGCTGCATCGGATGGACTTCAGAGAGAAGATCTATCTGTACCGAGGCCTCCAGCACCTGCTGATCAGATTACACCTCATGAAACGAAGCGGCGACGGCAGCACGACCGTTGACGCAAGAACAGCGCCGACCCGGGTCTCGCCAGAGCAGTATCGGCAGAATCTTGAGCGCATCGCACGATTCTGCCAGGAACGGCACGTGCCGCTGGTCTTCGTTGCATTTCAGGATAATCCGGCTCACTCCGAACATCTGCGGGCAGGCATCGCCCACCTGAATGCCGGACGGCAGGCACAGGCCGAAGCGGAACTGCGGATTGCCGTGAACATGGACAACTGGTTCTCCGATCTCGCCAGGAAATACCTCGCCGTAGTCCTGGAGCAACGCGGGGCGATAGAAGAAGCGACGATGACGGCGAGCCTCACCCTTCCGGCCTGGAAACTGACGCACGGCGGGAAACCGCTCCGCCTCGACAGCGAGTATAACGACATCGTGAGAGCGGTCGCCCGCCGGCATGGCGCGATCGTGGTCGAAGCCGGTCAGGTCCTCGCCCAGGACGCGAGTCTCTACCTCGACCTCGCCCATCCGGATGAACGCGGCCACCGCATCGTGGCGACGCTGGTGAATACTGCCCTCGACAGTCTGCTCCACCCGCCCCAAGTCGCAGCCCAGCCTTGAGTCAATGGCCCCGGTTGATGGACGCAACGTCCGAACGGCGGTGAGAACTCACACTCGTTGAGAATAGCGCTGCCCCGACGGCGGACACATGCCGTTGCGGGAGGAGAGGCGCGGAGGGCTTACGGTTTCTTCTTGTTCTTGTCGGAAGGATTGTCGGAAAAGAGCAACCAGGCGAGGACGACGAAACCGATCGCCACACCAGTCACTGCCAGCCATGTGCCGAGTTTGTCCATTAGCTCCTCGTCTCTGGAGGTCCTTGTAACGCAGCCAAGGTGGGTTTGTCGAGTCGCTTTACTTTCAAGTTGTCATCCACCGTCACCAGCTTGGCCGAGCCTTCGACCACCACTCGCCCGCTCCTCCGTTCCCGCAGGACATGCGCAAAGGTGAACGAGGCCTGGCTGACCGACGCCAGTGTCGTCTCGATCACCAATGTCTCACCATAACGCCCCGGCGATCGATAGTCGAGCTCGGCGTGCACGACCATAAACTGGGTCCCGCCGTCCCGTAACTCGGCAACCGACAGGCCCCGCTCTTCGAGATACTGCGTCCTCGCCCGCTCGAAATACTTGAGGTAGTTGGCATAGTACACCACCCCTCCGCAGTCGGTGTCCTCGTAGTAGATTCTAATTTCCATGGGAGCGAATGGCGTAGACAAGAGCTTATGGTATGTGGCCGGAATAACCGGTGCGAATGGCAAATGCCCTATCGCACAAACGCTCTCCTCACTCCAGTGCGTTCCGGAATGCATTGATGCTCTTTGCCAGCTTCTGACCTTCATCGTACAAGGCCTTGTGTTCAAGGTCGGCAATATATGCCTGCTCCGCAGCGAGACAGGACGCAGCCACGACTTCGACCGTCGAACCTAGGGCAATTTCCAGATGATAGTCAAAAGCCTTTTTAGAGCTTTTGGCCGAACCTTCGGCAATATTGAGGCAAATACTATTCACGGCTCTGTTCATCTGAGATCTCAATCCATAGTCCTCGTGACGAGGGAATTTCGCCGTCGCCAAATATACTTTCGAAGCGTAATTTTTTGCCTTCTTCCATATATTGAGCGTTTCAAACCTGAATGACACTTCTTGCGCTCAACCTTTCAACTTCGGTCAGCGACCGTTCAGCGTAGTCATCCGTTCCCTGAACGGTCCCAATATCCCCCCTTAACCATAGGCTATACGCCATATGCTCTTTAGAGGTTCAGATTCGGGAACTTCGGCAGCGAGGACTCGTTCACGCCCGTGAGTTTCATGACCACATCGGACAGTTGCTGCACCCGCTCGGATTTGATGGCCTCAAACCCGTGGCCCAACACCGCATGGTTGGCGGCGTCGAGCAGCGGCTTCATCTTGGGCCAATCGCGAAGAAAGGCCTGCCCCATCTGATCGCCAAGACCGGCCAATACCCGGAACTGACTCTGCAACGGCAGCTTGTACTTCCCGTCCACATCATCGAGGTAACAGGTGCGGCAGGTGTCCCGCATCGATTCGGGCAATTGCTCCGGCTGCACATCCCAGGACTTGATCTTGTACTGTTTGAACAGTTGCCGCTGGGCGCAGGCTTCCATCGCGCGCACGAGCGCCACCATGGCCCGTTCATAGTCATGGTCCACGTGGGCGCGACGATGGGCATGCGCGAGCAGATCGAGCACTACCCCTTCCTTCACGTCGGCGGGATCCAGTACCAGCTTTTCCAAGAATCCATTATTGGCCTTGATGAACGGCAGGAGCGCCTTTAACCCGGGCGGCCCTCCCCAGAGCGAGGCCATGTCGAGCGCCTTCAACGAGGTCTTCAGTTTGTCCCACGCCTGGCGGTAGTGAAACTGCTCCCACAACCCGTACCCCAACGCCAATTCGCCCAAGGCACGATAGAGGGGCTTTTGTCCCCCGCTCACGCGAGCTTCCAGGGTATGAAACAGCGTGGCGGCGGCTCTGAATGAACCATGATTAAAGGCGTCGCTGGCTTCACGGCGCACCACGACCGCCGACTCATCCCAGGGATTGCCCTGCAACCAATACTTGGTCAACCCGCCGATCGCGATCGCCTCCCCCTCTTCGCGGCCCTCCGCATCGACCAGACTGATCACCCGTGACGTCCAGGGTTGGCTCACCGTCGCCAGCGCCGCGGCCATGGCAGGGGTGGCGCCGGTCAAATCGACGACCACTTCGCCCACCTGCACAGCCCAGTTTCGAAAGAGGTCGTGGATAGATCGTGACAGGGCCTGATGACAGGCGATGACGTCGGCCGGATCAGGCGTCACCACCCAATCCCAACGTTTCGGCATCTGCTGCACCAGCGGTTGCACCGCCTCTTCGACCTGCGTCTTCGCCGATTCCGGCACGAAAAAGCAGAGCAATTCCGGCTGCAGCCGGTTGATCACATAGGCGGCGAGCGACGGCGCATCGGTAAAGGCCAGAATGAGCGCTTTGACAGGAGTATCCGCAGGCATGACCGCGGACTATACCACTGCACTCCGGCTGCTTCAACGAACGACGGTTTCCTCACAATCCTTGACGGTCCCGGGAAAGACGCATAGACTTCCGCGTGAATCACGAGACAACCCGCGCCCGTGACGTCTGAGGAGGTGCGATGACCTGGTGGCTCTGGGCCTTCCTGGGACTGTTTCTGCTCGGCAGCGAAGTCGTCACGCCCGGCGGGTTCTATATGTTGTTCTTCGGCATCGGGGCGCTGGTCGTCGGCGCGCTGGTCGGCCTGGGCGTGATTCAGAGTGAATGGGTGTCCTGGCTCCTCTTTTCGGTCTTCTCCGTTGCCTCCCTCGTCATCCTTCGTCCTCCGCTCCGCCGCCTCATGACGGCCGACCGGGGCAACGGCTCATCGGTCGATACCATGGGCGGCGAAACCGCCATCGTCCTGGACGACCTTCCTCCCGGCGCCACGGGCAAAGCGGAATGCCGGGGCAGCACCTGGAATGCGCACAACGCCGGCGACAAGCCGCTGCTCAAAGGACAACGCAGCCGCGTCGAGCGTGTCGACGGCATCACCCTGTGGATCAAACCAGAATGAGGTCGCACCATCATGGAGGATAGCGGAATGCCAGGCGGACTTTGGGTTGTTATTTTCCTTGCAGGCCTCGTCCTGCTCGTCATCTCGAAAACCGCGCGTGTCGTGCCGCAACAGAGCGCTTACGTCGTGGAGCGGCTGGGCCGGTACTCACGGACACTCGGCGCGGGGTTCCACATCCTGTGGCCGTTCCTCGACAGTGTGCAGTACAAACACTCGCTGAAAGAAACCGCCATCGATATTCCCGAACAGATCTGCATCACGCGCGACAACGTGCAGGTCGGCGTCGACGGCATTCTCTATTCCAAGGTGCTGGATCCGCAGCGAGCCTCCTACGGCATCAGCGACTATCGCTTTGCGATCACGCAGCTGGCTCAGACCGCCCTCCGGAGCGAGATCGGCAAAATCGAACTCGACCGCACCTTCGAAGAGCGCACCAATATCAACAGCCAGGTTGTGAATGAGCTGGACAAGGCAACGGAACCCTGGGGCGTGAAGGTGCTGCGGTACGAGATCAAGAACATCACGCCGCCGAAAGACGTGCTGGCCGCGATGGAAAAGCAAATGCGGGCCGAACGGGAAAAACGCGCGGTGATTCTGACCTCCGAGGGCGAACGCGACGCCGCCATCAACCAGGCGGAAGGCGAGAAGCAGCAGGTCATCAAGGCCTCCGAGGCGAAGAAACAGCAGCAGATCAACGAGGCCGAGGGCGCAGCCTCCGCGATTATGGCCATCGCCAGCGCCACGGCAGACGGACTCCGCAAAGTCGCCGAATCCACGCAAATTCCGGGCGGCTACGAAGCCGTGCAGCTGCGCGTCGCCGAGCAGTACATCACCAAGTTCGGGGAACTGGCCAAAGCCAGCAACACCCTCGTGCTCCCCGCCAACGTCTCGGATGTCGGCTCGATGCTGACGCTGGCGATGAATATGATCACGAAACGGTCTTCGCCCACATCTCCGGGAAAGTAAGAGACGTCTGCGGTCGTTTGACAGTGACTCGGGGCTTCCCTACAATTCCGGACCATGAAAGAATTTGCCATCAAGGCCTTCGACGACAGCGCCGAGATCAAGCGGCGCTTCGCGCGGGACCATGCCGACCGAATCGTGCAGGTCGCGCAACTCATCGGCGGCGCGTTTCAGGCCGGACATAAAGTCTTGCTCTTCGGCAACGGCGGCAGCTCCACCGATGCCGCGCACATAGCCGCCGAGTTTGTCGGCCGCTATAAGCGCGAACGTGCCCCGTTTCCGGCCATTGCCCTCGCCACGGACATTGCCGCCATCACCTGCATCGCCAACGACTACGGCTTCGAGGAGCTGTTCGCCCGTCAAGTTCGCGCACACGGGCAGCGTGGAGATGTGGCGATCGCGATCAGCACCAGCGGCAACTCCCCCAACGTGTTGAAAGGGGTCGAGGCGGCCAAAGCCCTGGGCCTCACCACGATCGCCTGGACCGGCGGAACCGGCGGCAAACTGGCAGGCATGGTGGACTACGCCTTCGTCGTGCCTTCCACGCTGACCGCCCGCATTCAGGAAAGTCACATCACGCTGGGCCATGTGCTCTGCGAACTCATTGAGGATCACGTTCTTGCCAACCCGGCGTAAGCGCCCCACTGCAGCATCAACGCCCCCCGCGATCATCCGGCCGATCGATGCGTCGCGCCTGAAGACCTATCCGCTCCAGCGCCGACACAGCAAGGTGCAGGTCTCCAACTTTGCCAAGGTCTGGACGAAGGGTCGCTCGTTCGCGCGGTTTCTGGACTCACTCCCCGATATCCTGGCGGTCAAAACGTTGCGCGAAGTGGCGCAGGCCATTGCCAAAGCCCATCGCAACGGCCGGCCGGTGATCGTTGGCATGGGCGCCCACGTCGTGAAGGTCGGGCTCGGCCCGCTCCTCGTGGACCTGATGGAACGCGGCATCGTCACCGCTCTCGCCATGAACGGAGCGGTCATCATCCATGACTTCGAACTCGCGTTTATGGGGCACACGTCCGAAGAAGTGGACGCGGAGATCGACTCCGGCCGATTCGGCATGGCGGAAGAAACCGGCCGCATGCTGAATGAAGCCATCACCCTGGGCATGAAAGAAGGTCAGGGGCTTGGCGAATCGCTCGGCAGTTATATTCATCGACGGAAACAACTGTTCCCACATCGCGCCACCAGCCTGCTGGCCACCGGATTCCGGCTGGGCCTTCCCGTCACCGTGCACGTGGCCGTCGGAACCGACATCATTCACATGCATCCGTCCGCAGACGGCGCCGCGATCGGGGCGGGTTCGCTGCTCGATTTTCGCCGCCTGGCCGCAGTTGTCTCCGAAATGGAAGGCGGGGTCTATCTCAATCTGGGGTCAGCCGTGATCCTGCCGGAGGTCTTCCTGAAAGCCGTCTCGCTCGGACGCAACCTTGGTCATCCGTTGACGAACATCACCACGGTCAATATGGACTTCCTCTCGCACTATCGCCCCATGACCAATGTCGTGCGCAGACCCACCCAGAAGGGCGGCAAGGGATACGCATTGACCGGCCACCACGAGATCATGGTGCCATTGCTGGCCGCCGCGGTCATTGAAGAGTTGTCCGGCCGCTGATTCCGGCCTTTCAGCTTTCACTCGGCTGTTCAACATTACGATCATGTTGTGAGTACCATGTCCCCCTCTGCGGAACCGCTGCTCACAATCTGGACCGATCTCAACCGCCGCTACTTTCAGGGCGGCTTACCTCCGATTCCCATTGAATGGAGCCGCCGACTGACCTCCTCAGCCGGGATGTTCGTCTGCCGGATCGGGCCACGACAGCCGCTTGCGCGCACTCTCGAAGAACCGGCCAGACGGCGTTGTATCAGACTGTCGGCGGTGCTACTTCAATCCAATTACCCGGAGCCGAGCCACGAAACCGTCATGACCCTGGCGCACGAAATGATTCACCAATGGCAGTACGATATCTTGAAGCGTCGCCCGAATCATGGTGCCGATTTTCGTCGCATGATGGGCCAGATGAATCGCGACGGCCTGGGCATCACGATCTATCACTCGCTGGGAAAAGAAGTGGCTGCCTTGGCCAAATATGCCTGGCGTTGCCAGCACTGCGGCTGCCTCTATCAACGACAACGCCGGACCATCCAACCGAGACGCCACTTCTGCGGCGCCTGCCGGGGGCCGCTCCGCGAGCTTCCTGCCGTGGCACCCGTCACCACCACGGAACCGGCCCACACATCTGCCGCAGGTCCTCAGCTCGGCTTTCCCTTCACCCCCGTGTAGGACATCGATGTCCGGACGATGGCCCCGACAAATTCTCTTCGGCGACATCGACGCCATGTTTGCCTCTGCCGCGGTTCTCGCAGATCCATCGCTGAAAGGGAAACCGGTTGCCGTGGGCGGCCCTCCGCCACGCGGCATTGTGGCAGCGGCGAGTTATGAGGTGCGTCGCTTCGGGGTGCGATCGGCGATGCCGACCATTCAGGCCATGCGACTCTGCCCTCAGCTCGTTCTCGTACCGCCGGACCGTCCGTTGTACCAGCGTCTGCACCGCCAGCTTCAGGACATCACCGACCGGTTTTTCCCGGAGACCGAATGGACCAGTATCGATGAGTTTTATGCAGATACGACCCGATTGCAAACGCGGCATCCCGATCCCCGCGAGTTGGGGCAAGCGCTCAAAATCGACATCACCCGCGTCACGGGCCTGACCTGCACCATTGCCCTGGCGTCCGGCAAGACCGTCGCCAAGATCGCGGCCGATGCGCATAAACCCGACGGACTCGCCGTGATTGAACCGGGCTCGGAAGCGGCGTTCCTCGCCCCGCTGCCGATTCGCTCCTTGCCGGGCATGGGTCCCAAATCCACCGAAGCGATCGAGCGTCTGGGCATTCATACGGTCGGCGATCTGCTCGAGCCTCGATTCGAACAATCTCTCGTCCGCCTGCTTGGCTCGCGGCTGGCGGCGTTTCAATCACTCGCTCGCGGCCATGACTCCGATCCCGTGGTGGCCGATCGCGAGGCCAAGAGTATGAGCCATGAAACCACCTTCGACGAAGACACGAACGATCCGGCCCTGCTGGAACCAATCATTCATGGCTTCCTTGAAACGTTGACGCACGATCTCAGGCTGGAGGGACTCGCCGCCGGGTCATTCACCGTGAAGCTGAAAGATTCGCACTTTCGCATCACCACGCGGCAACGAAAATTCTCCTCACCGGCGAACTACGATCCGGACATGTGGCCGGACATCTGCGCTGCCCTTCACGAGTTGCTGCAGCCGCGATCGCGTTATCGTCTTGTCGGTTTGGGACTGTCGGACCTCGTCCCGGCTCCTGAACCCCTGTTCGACCGGCGACAGCGCGACGCGGTCGCCATACTCGACCGGTTGATCGAGCAACATGGCGCGGGGGTGGTTCGACTGGGAGGACTTCCACAAGGCTGGAACAGCCCGAAGAAGCGGGGACGGCGCACGGAAAACTGACAACCGGATGGCAGCCAGGCCGCCGTGGATTCGTGGTGGCAGACTTTTTCCACATCCTGTTAAGATGACATTTTCGCGACGCACCCACGATGCACACCAAGATCACCACGCGACAAGAGCTTGCCTCACGGCTGAATGAGCACCGTCGGCAGGGACATCGTATCGTTTTCACGAACGGCTGCTTCGACCTGATGCACATCGGCCATACCCGGTATCTGCAAGCAGCCCGCGATCTGGGGGATGCGCTGGTGGTGGGCGTGAATTCCGACGAGTCCGTGCGCGCCCTGAATAAAGGCACCGACCGCCCCATCGTGCCCGATACCCAGCGAGCCGAGGTTCTCGCTGCGTTAGCCTGCGTGGACTATGTAGTGATCTTTTCGGAACCGGACCCCGGCGCCCTCATCGCAACCCTCCAACCGGATATTCTCGTCAAAGGCGGAGATTGGTCCGTCGATCGGATTGTGGGACGGGAAACGGTCGAGGCCCGCGGCGGACGCGTCCAGACCATTCCACTCGTTCCCGGCGTGTCGACGACCACGCTGGTGCAACGTATTCGCTCCACGACAGCGTAAGGATATTGTGCCTCCCCTGATCCCGCTACATCTGACTCAGTGGCTCGCGCCGGCGCGAGAAGCCCTTCGCAGCAGCTCGGGCAAACCCTGCCTCATGGGGTTGCATGGGTCGACCGCCGGCTTCGGCTTGGCGCTCCTCACACACAGCCTGCCATCTCAGCCCCTGGCCGACCGTTCCTGGCTGATCGTCGCCAAAAACGATGACGAGGCGGAACGCCTCTATCGCGACACGGTGTTTTTCCGAACCCTCTGCGGGCAGTCCGTCGACGATCTCGCACTCTTCCCGAAATGGGAAACGCTGCCCTATGAATCGACGGTCCCCCACATCGATCTGGTGGCCCGCCGCATGCAGACGCTCAACCGCCTCTGCACCACGGCGCGCACGGTGCTCTTCACCTCCGTCCCGGCCTTAACGCAGCGGGTCCTGCCGGCCCTGGTCTTCACCGACGCGATTCTGCAGTTTCGACCGGATGGTTCCCTGGAGCGGGAAGTGCTCGTGTCCAGCCTGTTGCGGTTGGGCTACCGGAAGGGATCGGTGGTAGAAATTCCCGGTGAGTTCAGCATTCGCGGCGGGATCGTCGATATCTATTCGACCGCCTATGCCGACCCGCTACGGGTGGAGTTTCTCGGCGACACGATCGAGTCGATCCGCTTCTTCGATCCGGCCACACAAAAATCGACCGACAAGATCAAGCAGGCCTGGGTGCTGCCGGCCCGCGAATTGATTCGCCCCGAGGACGCACCCGATGCCCTCGCGCCCCTGGCCGCCGACGCTGAATGGCATGCCCCATCGGTCTACGGGACCATGGACAGCCTCCTCGACTATTTCCCTCGGCCGCCGGTGCTGGTCCTGGATCAACCCGGCACGCTGAAGGCCCACACGGAAGAATGTTGGCAAGCCATCGAGGAAGGATTCCTGCGTCACGAAGATCGCACGGATCCGAATCCCTACCCCACACCGGACAACCTGTACCTCACGTGGGATCAGATCCTCGCCGCCACCCAAGGCTACGCCACGCTCGCGCTTGAGCCGGTCACCGCACCGGACGCGAGTTGGGACCCGGTGCTGACCTGCCCGGCTCAAACACCAGCCAGCGTGGGGCTCGGTCAACGCGGCACCGCATTCAGCCATACGCTGGAGGTACTCGATCGCTTGCGCGAAGCCGGACCGGTCGTCCTGGTCGCCCGCAGCCAGGGCCAGGTCGGCCGCTTGCTGGCGTTATTCGGCGAGCATGATCGACCGGCGATGGAATGGAAGCCCTCGGCACTCTCGGCCGGCGGCGCGCAAAAGGCGCCGTTTTCGGTCTTGAACGGCGAAGTGTCGGCCGGTTTTCTATCCCCCGATCTGCGGCTGGTGGTCCTCACCGAAGAAGAACTCTTCGCCAAAGGCGCCCGCCATAAACCGCAGCCCAAGAGCAAGGCCGCCACCTTCCTCTCCTCGCTGGAAGATCTGAACATCGGCGACTACGTCGTGCACATGCAATACGGCATCGCGAAGTATCAGGGGCTGCGTCGGCTCTCGGTGCAAGACTTCGACAGCGACTTTCTGGTGCTGGAATTCGCGGGGACCGACAAGCTCTATGTGCCGCTCGATCGACTCAGCCAGGTCCAACGCTATGCGGGGGCGGATGCCCATGTCCCCCGCCTGGACCGCCTGGGCGGCACCAGCTGGGCCAAAACGACCGCGCGGGTCAAGAAAGACATCGAAGAAATGGCGCACGAGCTCGTCGATCTCTACGCCAACCGGGAGCTCGTCCATCGCACCTCGTACGGTAAAGACAGCATGCTCTACCACGAGTTCGAAGCGGCCTTCGAATACGAAGAAACAGTCGATCAGCGCAAGGCGATCGAAGACATTGCCAACGATCTGGCCTCCACGAAGCCGATGGATCGCCTGGTCTGCGGCGACGTGGGTTACGGCAAGACCGAAGTCGCCATGCGGGCGGCGTTCAAGGCCGTCGAGGAAAATCGACAGGTGGCCGTGCTGGTGCCGACGACGCTGCTCGCCCACCAGCATTACGACAACTTCGCCGAACGGTTTGCCCCCTTTCCGACTCGCGTCGCCCTGCTGTCACGCTTTCAGTCTCCGAAGGATACGAAAGCGATCGTCAAGGATACGGAAGCCGGCCTGGTCGATATCCTCATCGGCACCCACCGGCTGCTCCAAAAAGACGTGAAGTTCCGCAACCTCGGCCTCGTCATCATCGACGAAGAGCAATGGTTCGGCGTGAAACATAAGGAACGGCTGAAACAGCTGCGCACCCAAGTCGATGTGTTGACCCTGACCGCGACTCCGATCCCACGCACATTACAAATGACCATGGCGAGTGTGCGCGACCTTTCGATCATCGATACGCCCCCGTCGGGACGCCTGGCGATCCGCACCCAAGTCCTTCGCTTCAGCGAAAAGGCGATCCGTGAGGCGATTCTCCGCGAACTCGGCCGAGGGGGACAAACCTACTTTGTTCACAATCGGGTAGAAACCATGGAGCGGATGGGCGCCTGGCTCCAGGAATTGGTGCCGGAAGCCCGCATCGTGATGGCACACGGCCAGATGGACTCGAAACCGCTGGAAGCCGTGATGCTGAAATTCTTCCACCGGGAAGCGGATATTCTGATCGCCTCCGCCATTATCCAATCGGGCATCGACGTGCCGACCGCCAACACCATCATCGTGAATCGCGCCGACACCTTCGGACTCGCCCAGCTCTATCAACTCCGCGGCCGGGTCGGCCGGGGCGGCGAACAGGCCTACGCCTACTTCCTGGTGCCGGATGAAGGCAACCTCTCGGACGATGCCCAGAAGCGGCTGACCGCCATCCAACAGTTTACCGAATTGGGATCGGGCTTCCGCATCGCCGCAGCGGATCTTGAAATTCGCGGTGCGGGGAATCTGCTCGGCAAACAGCAATCGGGCCATATTGCCGCCGTCGGGCTCGATCTCTACCTGCAAATGGTGGAACAGGCGGTCCAACGCCTGAAGGGTCAGGTCGTGGAGGAAGAACCGGATCCCGAGCTGCGTCTCAGCGTCTCCGCCTATATTCCCGAAGAGTACGTGGCCGACAGCCACCAGCGCCTGTCGCTCTACAAACGACTATCCTCCTGCGGACAACTCGGCGACCTGGCCCTGATGCACGGAGAGATCGAAGACCGCTACGGGCATCCGCCCGATCCGGTCGAGCGTTTGTTCGAGCTCATGCAAATCCGGCTGTTGGCCAAGCAGCTCCGGCTGAGCTCTGTGGTCGAGCAACCGCATGCGGTCGTAATCACCTTCGATCCCAAGGCCACGGTCTCCGAAACCGCCGTGCAAGCCCTGATGGACCGATACAAGAAACGACTACGGTTTCTGTCGCCGCTGTCTTTTGAACTCCAGATACCGCATGACGACTGGAGTTTGGTCTTTCCAGAACTCAACGCAACCTTGCAAACCCTCCACGTCTGTGGTACCAACAATCAAGGGCCCCGCACGGCCTCGACCTGACCTTCGTAGAGGATGCTCCGCCCCGACCGCATGACGCCACCGCGCACACGACAGATTTCATTCTGGCAGACACGATTGACCAGCGCCGCGCTGGGTCTCTGCGCGCTCGGGTCGTTGGCCGCCTGCACCGAACCACCGCAGGAAGAGCCGGTGATCGCGATGATCAACGGCCGATCCATTACTCAATCCGAATTCGACATCCGCTGGGAAGACCTGTCGCAGGCCACGCGCGCGCGCTACGAAAAGGAAGGCGGGAAACGCCGATTTTTGGATGAATTGATCATGCGCGAACTGCTGATGCAGGAAGCGCGCAAGCAGGGTTTGGATCAGTCCGATGAGATTCGCGAAAAGACCCTGCGCTACCGCGAGCAGCTGATTCTGGATGAGTTGCTCAAAGACCGGATCAAGACCAAGGTCGAAGTCAGCAAAGAGGAACTGGACGCCTATCTGGGGAAACACGCCAATCAGCTCCTGGCCAATCCCAAGGTGCAAGTGTCGATTATGCTGCTGCCGAACGTCTATGCGGCCAAGGACCTCAAACGGCAGGTCGAAGCGGGCGGTAACTTCACGCGATTCGCCCTCCGGTATTCAATCGACGAACGCAGCCGTGCCAAAGGCGGCGATCTGGGCCCCTATAAGAAAGGTCTGCTGGAGCCGGAAGTCGATGCGCTGATTCCTTCTCTGCACCCCGGAGTCATCAGCGATCCGATCAAGACCGCGCAGGGCTATTACCTCGTGAAGGTCAGCCCCCTGGAGCCGGAAATTCTGCAGGCGGACCAGGCCACCCGCGAACGACTCCGCCAGGAACTGTTGGCCGAGAAACGCCGGAAACGTCTGGACGATGTGTTTGCCGAACTTCGCACCGGCGCCACGATCCGCCTGGCCGACGCAGCTCGTTACGTGACCGATGAACCACCGCGCCCGTAACCGCCCGCGCACTCCCCTCCGTCTTCACCCGTCTGCGTTTTTCATCTCCAGAGCGCTCCCTTTCTGACGCCTCGATTGTGTACAATCCAACAACCCTATGAACGATCAATCGCTGTTCGCCCGCACCTGCCTCCACGGCTACAGGCTCTTCTCGTCCCTGAGGGACAGGCGTTCCCCCGGACCCGCTCGCAGCGCAACCGGGTTCACCACCCTTGGTGCGCTCATTTTCTGCCTCTGCCTACTCTTCATCCTGATTTCCAATGCGGAGGCCGCCAAGCTGGAAGACCGCATTGTCGCGGTCGTCAATACCGACCTGATCATGCTGTCCGAATTGAAACGCGACCTCCTTCCCGAGCAGGACCGGCTGCGCAAGCTGTACAAAGGCGAAGACCTGGAGCGCCGCCTCAAGACGGCTGAGGCCATGGGCGTCACGAAAATGATCGAGCGGAAACTGCAGTTGCAAGCCGCGAAGAACAAAGGTGTGGACGTGTCCGATCAGGAAGTCGTGCAGGCGGTCGAAGAGATGAAGAAACAGGGCGAGGCCATCGACAGCGCCGATCCGAACACCGCCAGGAGCATTCGCGAACAGTTGACCTTGATGCGAGTTGTCGACCGCGAAGTCCGCGGCCTGATTATGGTGGCGGACTCGGAAATGAAACGGTATTACCATGAGCACCAGGACCGGTTTGCCTACCCCGAGGAATACCAACTCAGCCAAATCCTGATCAAGCCGCGCACGCCGGACGGCCTCTCCGCCGCCCATGGACGAGCCGAAGCGCTTCTGGCAACCCTCAAGCAAGGTGAACCGTTCGAGGATCTCGCCCTGCGCTTTTCCGACGGCGCGGATGCCTCGCGCGGCGGGCGGCTCGGCCTAGTCCGACAAGGCGAATTGATTCCCGCGCTGGAACAGGCGCTGACGTCCGTGGACGTGGGGCAGATTACGGGCATTGTGGAGACGTCGGAAGGGCTGCACATCGTGCGGGTCGACGACAAAAAGCCGCGCCAGTTCCGGCCGTTTGAACAGGTGAAGGCCGAAATTCAATCCCTCGTGTTTCAGCAGAAGACCGAAGATCAGTACCAGATCTGGATGGCCGACCTGAAAAACAAGGCCTACATCGAGATCAAGTTTTAAACTGCGTACGAATCTCGCCCCACAAGGCGTCCCGCCCCTCATGCGTTTCAGCCGAGTAGAGCACAATCGGCACCTCGGGCCCCAATCCGCAAGCAGTCCGCACGGCAGCGAGGCTGGGCGCCCGCTCACTTTGCCGCAATTTATCGGCTTTCGTCAGGACGATGATCATGCCGCACCCGAGGGACTGCACCCACTGCACCGTCATCACATCCTGCGGCATCCACACACGTGCCTCAATCAACAGAATCACAGCGCCGAGGGATTGTCGCTGTTCGAGATACTGCTCGATCATCGGCCCCCATTGCGCCCGCATGGTTTTGGAGACCTTGGCGTACCCGTATCCGGGCAGGTCGACCAGCGACAGCAGGGAGAGCTTCGGATCCGAGGTGCGGACCGTGAAAAAGTTAACGGCTCGCGTTTTCCCCGGCGTCTTGCTGACCTTGGCCAACTTCTTGCGGTGAAGCAGGGAATTGATCAACGAGGACTTCCCGACATTGGATCGTCCGACGAAGGCGATCTCCGGCAATCGGTCGGGAGGAAACTGTTCTGGGGAGACCGAACTTTTGATAAACTCAGCGCTGAGTAATTTCATGGTGATCAACCGCGTATCGACGTGCGGGATGTGCTTTCACCTCCGGAGACACAGGCCGGACCGGTGGAACACCTCGTGTCCTCATAGATAGAGTGTCGGGAATGAGCAAGTCAACTGGCAGCCTGTTCGGCCGAATGCTGTTGTGGGGGACCATCCTGGTCGGTTTCCCCGCAGCCGCATTGGCGCTGTATTGGCTGGTGACGCTGCCGGACGTCTCCCATCTGACCAAACATCACCCCACGGAAACAGCGGTCATGGAAGCCCGGCGGGCTCAGGCCAAGGAACAAGGCCATCCTCTGCACATCAAATTCTCCTGGGTCCCTCTGGCTCGAATCGCGCCCGCCCTTCAGCGCGCCGTGGTGGCGGCCGAAGACGCCTCGTTCTTCGCGCACGAAGGATTCGATTGGGAAGGCATCAAAGATGCGGCGCTCTACAACCTGGAGGTCGGCGAATTCAAGCGCGGCGGCAGCACCATCACCCAGCAGCTGGCGAAGAATCTGTACCTCTCGTCTGAACGCTCCCTGCTACGGAAGGCCCGCGAAGCCCTCATCACCCGTTCCCTGGAACATCATTTGACGAAGGAACGGATTTTGGAATTGTATTTGAATGTCGCGGAATGGGGGCAGGGCGTATTCGGCGCGGAAGCGGCCGCGCGGCACCATTTCGGGAAATCGGCCAAGGAGCTGACGATCGACGAAGCGGCGCTACTGGCCGCGATTCTTCCCTCCCCGCGCCGGTATGACCCGATCCGCCATACCGCCTACTTGAATCGACGGCAGCACCACATCGTCCGATGGCTGGAACGGGGGAACAGCCGGAAAGCGCCCTCGATTAACCGAATCCCTTCGGAGAACCTCGAAGTAGTCCCCGTGGAGTAATGACCACGTACCACAAACGACTCCTGCGCTACGTGGATTCGCCGACTGAGTTGTAGTCCCGCTCTCCAAAAATCGCCGACTCGTGCATGTAATATTTAAATTCGAGCAGATTTCCTGACGGGTCTTCCAGAAAAAATGTGCGATGCTCGATCCGTGTCCCGGGAAACCGGCGGCGTGGCTGCTGATAAAACCTGAGGTCATTGGCCTGCGCGCGATCGGCCAGCGCCTGCCATTCCTCTTCCTGCGTCAACACCAGCCCGAAATGACGCGGATAGACGCCCTTCTGCGGCACTGTCGACTGGGTAGAGAGATGGGCGACCAACTGGTGCCCGGCTAGTCCGAAGGTAACGGCGGAGGAGGATTCCCGACCCAGCACACAACCGAGACCATCGACGTAAAATTGCTTGGCTGCGGCGAGATCGTGGACAGGAAATGCGAGGTGAAAGAGTGCCGGCATGAGCTGATACCTCTGGTCACTGTATCAGCCACTCGCGCGACTAGGCAAACCGCCCGTTCACATGTGGGCGGCCGTCGCGCCCGATCACACCGGCCACCATGTTCGGCGTACTGTGCCGAATGGCGAACCGGCCATCGGGCGAGAGCACCAGCACCCCGGCCGCACCGTGAATACGCTCCACGACCTTCCGCAGTACCCGATTCGCCGCTACCAGCGGACTCAACCCGCTCGCCAACAGATCGCTGATCTCCTTCGCAACGGCTACTCGAATGATGCTCTCCCCTAATCCAGTCATGGAGACCGCTCCGGCCTCATTGTCGGCATAGACCCCGCATCCGATCAACGGCGTATCGCCGACCCGGCCCGGCAGCATCACATCCACCCCGCCGGTCGATGCGCCGGCAGCCACCGTTCCGGCGAGATCCAAGGCCACCGCGCCCACGGTTTCCTTGCCCAAGCTGCGCGCACGGAGGCGGCCCCGCTGCATGATCGCCTGATGCAAGCGCAACGTGTGCTTCAGCCCGTCCCGCGGCCTCAATTCCTTGGACTGTGGCCCTGCCGTCCGCTTGGCACGGGGCGCGCGCTCCAAGCCGAAATAGTCCGCAAAGCGGGAAGCGGATTGCCCGACCAGCAATACATGGGCCGTTTTTTCCATCACCAGTCGCGCGGCGGTAATGGGATGAACGATGCCCTCGATGGAGGCCACAGCCCCCGCCCGCAGATCGCGCCCTTCCATTATCGACGCATCCATACGCCGCACTCCATCGAGCTGACGGTTCGAGCCTCGCCCTGCATTGAACAGGCCTGACTCCTCCAGCAGGCGAACGGCTTCTTCCACCACAGACAGCGCCGGAGTACCGGCCATGAGCAAACGATGGCCCTCGGCCAGGGCGGCCTCGACGCAGGCCGCTTGAGCGACGGTCATGGCGCGGCGTCCCGCGCCACCGTGAATGAGCAGGATCGGTCGTGAGCGTTTCAATTCAGCAGGAGATCTTTCACACGACGGCAGGCAGGATCTTGCATTCGATCGAGGTCTGACCGGACAAACCCCAAACCGGTCACGCACAGCTCGAAGTTTTCCGACAGCTTCCGGAACAACGGGGAATCCTGCTCGGGGTCGTAGCTGCCATACTCGGCGACCAACCCGTACGAGCGTTTGCCCGTCTTCACGTAGTCCACCAGGAAGTCTTTATGGTAGATGCGGCCTACGCTCTTGAGGCGGCGGAGATATTCTGGAAACAGGCCGGTCATGAAGAGTGTAAAGTCACCGATATGGCGGTGCACCTCGCGCTCACGCTCGAAGGATTGTGCGTCCAACAGCACTTCGGATTCGAACAGCATCTCGACGACGGAATCGACGGCGCGGCCCTGCGTATTCTGGATCTTGTAGAGTTGGTCGGTGTGCGCGAATTCGACGAGCAGGTTGGAGACGTACTCGGTGACATTCAGATCGGGCCACCCGAGGTGTTCGGTGAAGCTTTTCTCCGTCAACGCTCCGAAGAGCTGCCGGAGTGGATGGCTGCGAGAAACGGGACTTCCCATCTCGACCTCCCGGGCAATCCCTGCCCTGTGAAAATAGTATAGCAGACCATGCTCAACCCTAGCGGACTTTCTCCCTGATTCCTTATCGGCACGTACATTCAAGACTTGAGCGGCGGAGCTGCCGATCCGACTCGGCTGTCCAACAGAAATGTTACCGGACCGTCGTTGAGCAATTCCACTTGCATGTGCGCCCCGAAATTCCCGGTTTCCACCGTCAGGCCCTTCGCCCGAAGCCGGCTCACGACCTCTTCGTACAATGCACGCGCCTGCTCCGGCGGAGCAGCTAGGTCGAACCCTGGCCGTCTCCCCTTGGTCGTATCGCCGAGCAGCGTAAATTGCGAAACGACCAGCAGCGCCCCGCCAGCCTCGGCGAGCGTACGATTCATCTTCCCCTGTTCGTCGCCGAAGATCCGCAGGGTCTGAAGCTTCTCGACGAGATACAGCAGGTCGCGCTCGGCATCACCTTTCGCGACGCCCAACAGCACCAAGAGACCTGCGCCGATCCGGCCGACGATCCGGCCCTCCACCTCAACTGCCGCGCGTGTGACCCGTTGAATGACGGCCTTCATGCATCGTCCTTCACAGAGCGATAACCAGCCACAATCACTGCGCATTCCGCAGTTGATTCAATGTGCCTTCCAAATTCAGCAGGCGACGCTTCAACGGCAATCCGCAAGAAAACCCACCCAGAGAACCGTCATGTGAGACGATCCGGTGACAGGGCACTACAATGGGGACCGGGTTGGCTCCGAGCGCCATCCCCACCGCCCTGGCATACTGCTTACCACCCACACGCATGGCGACCCATTGATAGGACCGCACCCGGCCATAGGGAATCCGCGTGATCGCCTTCCAGACCTTCCGTTGAAACGGCGTGCCGGCCGAACAATCCACCGGAAAAGAAAACTCACGACGCGTACCCGCAATATACGCCAGAAGCTGCACTCGCGCCTCTTCCACGATCGATGCGGCTGCGCCGCTAGCTTCAGCCGGTTGTTGCAGCGCAGCAGGATCCGATGGCGACAAATCAATGGAGGTCACGCCCTTCTCGGAAGCCGTAATACGGATCAAGCCCCAAGCGGTCTGAAACGTGATTGCATGCGTCATCTCAGGTTGCCCCAAACTTCTTCGCGACCCGGCCCAATTTCCGCTTCACCATTCCTAGCATCACGTCCAATTCCTCCGAACCGAGCATAATATGCACCCCGAGATATCCGATGACGCTGACTCCGATTCCACCAAACAAGGCTGCGGATTTCACGACCCACGCGCCGTCGCGCTCCCACAGGGACGCATTCGCGACCCAGAGGCACATCACGGCGACCGGAATGCAGGCCCCTAACACTCGAAAAGCCGACCGTACAATCGAACCCCAATCGACACGCCCCAGACGCCGGTACAACACGGCCACCAAAATACTCCCGTTCAGCATGGAAGCCAGCGCCGTGGCCAGCGCCAGCCCCGCGGCATCCAGCAGCGTCATCAACCACAGGGACAATAGAATATTCGCCCCGACCGCAATCCCCGCAGTGACCGCCGGTGTCCTCGTATCCTGTAGAGAATAAAACGCGGAGACGATAATACGCACTCCGGCAAAGGCCCACAACCCGACGGCATAACAGAGGAGCGCCGTCGCCGTCGCCAGCGTATCGGCTTTGGTGAACGATCCATGCTCGAACACCAGATGCACGATCGGGTGCCGCAAGAGGATCAACCCCACCATCGCGGGCAAAATGATGAAAAAAATCATCCGAAGGCCGAACCCGATCGTTGTCCGCAATTCATCCAAGGCCCCACGGGCGGCCTGCGCGGAGAGCGTCGGAAGAATCGCCGTCGCGAGTGCCACGCCGAATATGCCGAGCGGAAACTGGATGAGCCGCATACCGTAAAACAAATAGGTCGGGCCACCGGCAAAATACGAGGCCAGGATCGTACTCACGGTGATATTGATCTGCGTCACCGACAAGCCCAGCAACGATGGCACCATCAGCCACCCGATACGCTTCACGCCCGGATGGCCGGGTTGTAACCGCAGACCGAACAACATTCCCCGGCCTTTTAATCCCGGCAACTGCATCGCAAATTGCGCCACCCCCCCGACGACGATGCCGATCGCCACGCCGATGATGGGCTCCGGCAACCAGGGCGAGAGGAACAGCATGCAGGCAATGGTAGCAATATTGAAAAACACCGGCGAGAAAGCCGGCGCCGCAAAGGCGCGCAGCGAGTTCAGAATCCCCATCGCCAGGGCCGCCAGGCTGATGAAGATCAGATAGGGAAACATCATCTGCGTCAACAGCGTCGTCAGCGCCAGCTTATCCGGACTTCCGCGGAAACCCGGGGCAAGGAGCCAGACAATCCCGGGTGCCGCCAGAATGCCCAGCAGGGTCACGGCGGTGACGATTGTCAGCAGCGTCGTGAAGGTGGCACTGGCCAGTTCCCAGGCATCCCGCTTGGTCTTCAGGGTGTGATATTCGGTAAAGACCGGAATAAAGGCGGCGGACATCGAGCCTTCAGCGAACAGTTCCCGCAATAAATTGGGGATGCGGTATGCGACAAAGAACGCGTCGGCCGCCGGGGTCGCGCCAAAGAGTCTCGCTAACACCATGTCGCGGACAAAACCGAGGATACGGCTGGAAAAGGTCGCCACGCCGATGAGGCCCGCCGCCTTGACGACGGAACGGGTTTCATCCGGAGCTGGTCGAGATGGTTCAACGGACTCGGCGGGATCCGACATTATCGGCGATTGTAGCGAAACAGGATGGAGCCGTCCATTGTCGGACAAGAACCGGCGATCACGTATCCTGAATCACCTGATTCGATAGCTCATCGGGATTGTCGCCGTCACGCACAGGACAGGTGCGCGCAAGGAGCATTCCGCTGGCTTCGATGCCGCAGCACAGGCCGCCGACCAGATCACCAACCTTCAGTCGTTCGACGACGACGGCAACAACCTCCTGCCACTCCGCATCCGAGATTCCATCGCGCAATGATTGGTCTGCCAACACAGAGACCTGCCGTTCGAGTAGGGAGACCAGCAGCAGAAGTCCTGTTCGCTCACGGGTCTGCGCGAGACCATGCTGAGCAAACGCTAATTGCGCCCGTAACTGCACCTTCCGATGCATCCGTTCGCGGGAGGTGAAAAATCGCAGCACCGGAGGCCATATCCCGACCCAGGCTCCGAGGGCATAGGCCAGCATGGTCACCCCCAGCAACCAGACGGCATTCGCCGCATGCCACCCCCACGGGAGCCACGTGGTTTCGGTCGTCAGCAGCGTCGTCAAGGCGAGCACCGCGCTCAGTAGCCCGGCACGATGGTGCGCCTCACGATATACACCGGAGCGCCCGACGATCATCGGCACAATTTCCGCGCTGGTTCGTTGTTCGGCCGCCTGCACCGCCGCCTCGACACGCGCGCGTTCTTCATCGGTCAGCGCCGGCCGTCTACCAGTCGCCACTAGCGCCTCCTCCTCCGAAATCACCTCCACCGCCGGAGAAGCCACCGGATCCTCCAAACGACCCCCCGAGACCACCGGACCCCCATCCGCCTTGTTGCGTGCTGAACCAGGTCCCGTCAAACGCACCGCCGTCTCCCCGCCTGCGTGATCCGCTACTTGGTCCCAGCCTACTCAGCAGGCCGACCAGAACCAGGCTCACGGCCCCGGCCATCACTGCCGGTATCACCCATGGGGCAGCCAGAAACGAAAGGCCTCCCCCGACAACAGGCCCCAGCACTCGATGAGCGCGTGAGAAGAAGAGACCAACCACGACTCCCAGAATCACCGCGAAGGCCGCAGTGGCGAAGGCATCGCTGGAAGAAGGAGTACCCGCCGGATGTTCCGGTGCAAGGTAGGTCCCTTCAATGGTGCGCAAGATGGCTTGGACACCGGCCGTCACACCGGCCGGAACATCTCCGGCTCGAAATCTTGGCACAATCTCATTCCGGATAATCTGAGCCGACCTTGCATCCGTCAGGACTCCCTCCAATCCGTAGCCCACCTCTATGCGAATTTTACGATCCTTGATCGAGACGAGCAGGAGAACTCCGTTATCGGTCCCCTTGCGGCCCAGCTTCCACGCCGTCGCGACACGATGGGAAAAATCAAACAGCGGCTCACCCTCTAACGATGGAATGATGAGGACCGCCACCTGATTGGAGGTGTTGGCTTCGTGTGCCGCCAGATCGGCTGAGAGTCGCTCTGCGACGGCAGGCGGCAAGGCGTGCGCCTGATCCACGATGCGCCCGCTGAGAGGCGGCACATCCAGCGCTGCAGCTGGGAGGCTCGCCACCCCTGTGAGCCAGAGCCACCCGATGAGGAGCCCCCACCCTGTTCGCCCCAGCAGCCGCATCGCAATCGCTCCCTGACTTAGGAGACCGTCGTTAGAATTTTACTTCGGGCGGCTTGGCCACCGCCTTTTCGTCAGCCACGGTGAAATTGGCCTTCTCCTCCAGATGCAGGAGAAACTTGGCGGTGAGATTGGTGGGGAAATAACGAATCATCTTGTTGAATTCTGCAACCTTGTCGATGTACCGCTTGCGTGCCACGGCGATGCGATTCTCAGTGCCTTCGAGTTGGCTCTGAAGGTCGCGGAACCCTTGATCCGCCTTGAGATTGGGATAATTCTCGGCCAAGGCAAGCAACCGCCCCAGCGCACTCGAGAGACCCTGCTGCGCCTCTTGGAACTTTTTGAAGGCGGCTTCGTCCTTGAGCAACTCCGGCGTCACCTGAACGCTGGTCGCCTTAGCACGCGCTTGCACGACGCTTTCTAACGTATCCTTCTCATGCGCGGCATATCCCTTCACCGTATTCACCAGATTCGGGATTAAATCGGCCCGCCGCTGATATTGGTTGATCACTTCACTCCAAGCCGCCTTGGTATCCTCGTCAAGACCTTGCAAGTCGTTATAGCCGCAGCCGGACAGGGCCAGCACTGCCGCAAGCAGCACGACTCCGCCCATCGAACGCATCAATGACATGACCATGCTCTCCTCCTTCGCGCCGGTCGCAGCGGACCACGCATTCTTAGGACGTAAGGCTTTCACCGGCGAAGTCAATCACCGGCGGGACCCGCGAGGTGTCGATTCCTTGATAACCTTGCTATACTTACCCACTTGTAGTCGATCAGCACACAACGGGAAGCGGCATGGCACTCGATCATTCGACTGATACTCCGGGGGGTTATCAAGTCCGGCATCGAGCCTTGGGAGTGTTTCAAGGCAGCTCCATCGGGCTGGCCTTCTGGCATCCATCCTCTCATATGCCGGAGTACGGGCTTTGTCGCTTTGCCACTGAGGCGAAGGCACAAGACTATGTCGATTTTCTCTCGTCACCGGCATGCCCTGAACCATTGAATCGAGCAGACCTCATCGTGGAACCCTTCGACCACACCGAACACGACCGCCTCACAACTGAGCATCCCCAGGCCTCCGCCTGGGAAACTCCACTCTAACAGAACATCGAAGAGAACGCTGTCCCCCACGCAGCAAGTCGCCCGCTGGCGTCCGAGCAGATGTTCCCGTAATCGGGCATGACTCTGGGCAAACTGGAGCGGGGCAACGGAGGAAATAGGAGAAGTGGGTACAGCTAGCTGGAGGACCCTGCTCCGGAAGATTCAGTTTTGGCGTGCACAAACGCGAGCAGCCGTTTGTTTTCTTGCGCCGACCGAAGAAACTTGAATGCAATACCGCGGGAACTCACAGACCGAACCATCGCAGCCACTTCGAGCGGCGTCTGGTCATTCTCAAGCGCGATCTGAAGATAAAAAATATCATCCACGTGCACCGGAGCTTGGCTCTCGATGATGCACCCGCCCATCGAAATGTCCAAGACGGTTCCTTCTCCCCTAACTTTGCCGCCGGAGAAAGACAAAAACAGGTGCACAGGAATACGCAGATGTTTTCGCCGATCGAGCATCTGCGCCGGATACCGGCGTCCCAATCGGAAGGCCTGGAAACGGAAGCTACAAGACTGACAATGGAACGGGGCAATACAAGCAAGCGACTGCAACCGCTCCATCAGCGTGGAGCAGCGTGAACGAAACACATTGTCTTGGCCGCACTGCGGACACGTGAGGGGTTGGATCATGCTGAATGATCGGCGGGTATTAGCGCCGCTCTCCCGAATACAAGATACTCTGCCGGACGCCGGTCACGGCTCCACCTGAATACTCACGACAGATGGCCTTGAAGCAAAACCGACCGCGGACACAGATCACAGCAACTTCCCACAGTCTGACACACCACCGGCCGTGGGCGCAGCGGAATGACACTGTCAGTTCAATCGATAAAGGATGGGGGGAGTTCTGTCAAGAAACTCAACGGTTCGCTCCAAAAGGAAGGCAGATTCACTGATTAGCCCTTCTCTTTTCAGAGGCCAGTCAGCGTAGATCTGCCGATTTCGGTGCTCGCCGAATTGACCCTGTGATTCGTCATGTTCCGAGCGTGCATCGCCACCACAACTCTCATCGCAGACCTCATTTTGTACAGAACCCTTCCCATTCGCTCAGAATTTGTCCAACCGTGAAACGTGAACGCCCTGATATCGCTACACAATCCGGATTAAATGGTTTTAACGTCTCACTAACACCTCTTTAATCTCGCGTTGCTACTCTCTCCTCACATGGGCACGGCCTTTAGATCATAAGGGCGCAATCCTAAGGAGGTGGGAACCATGACATGCGGACGATGCAAAGGGTTGATGGTCGATGAGTGGAGACCGGACTTTTCGCCGGAAACGTTTGTCTGGCGCTGCATTAATTGCGGATCGATTGTCGATCCATTGATTGAACAAAACCGCCGAACTCGACTTGCTGAACAACTGTTGCTGGAGCCAGTCGAAGTATTGCAGTGATAGAGGAGTCGCAGGACCGGCATGACAGATGCCCCGAGTCCTGCGGCACTGATTGACGAGTACAATCTTCGCTGCGGCCATCAAGCTGGCCGCAGCGAAGATGAAGATGCAGAGAGCGGACTATCTACCAGATCCCTCTAAGGTCTGAACGAGACAAAGGGTACGGTGCCCCTGCGCAATGCTATGCTAGGTGGAAAACTCGGCCCACAGGACAGTGTGATCGGAGGGATCGGCCGCACGGCGTGGTTCCAAATCGACATCAACGCGCTGACACTTCTGAGCCAAGGGCGGGGTTGCCAGAATATGATCGATCCGCCACCCTTTGTTCGCGGCAAGGGCACTGGGTGCACGATAGTCAAAAAACGTGAACTGCTGGCGATCTGGATACAGTTTGCAGAACACATCTTCGAAGCCCCACGCAACCGTCTTCCCATAGGCATTGCGCGCGTCTTCGTGGTAGCAGACATGTTTCAGATGTTTCTCCGGGCTGTGGACATCAATGGGTCTTGGGGCCACATTCATGTCTCCACACCAGATCGCCGGCTCCTTCGGGGAAAGATGAGTTTCGAAATGCTTTCGTAACCGGTCGTACCAACCCAGTTTATATTGGTACTTGGGCGATTCGATCTCGAAACCCTGCGGAACATACGTGTTGATGATCGGGATGCCTTGAATCACCACGCGTAAGAGCCGTGCATCCTCTGCTTCCCCCCCGTCATCGAACCCATGCCAGACTGCTTCAGGCTTCGTTCGGCTGAGAATCGCAACTCCGTTGTAGGCTTTCATACCCCGGAACGTAATCTCGTAACCGGAGGAGGCGAGCGCAGTCAGCGGAAATTCGCTGTCCTGAACTTTTGTTTCCTGCAAACAGAGCACATCAGGCTGATGGCGTTCGAGCCACTGCAGCACGATAGGGAGACGCTTGCGCAGTGAGTTGACGTTGAAGGTGGCGACTTTCATACGGCGAGGATTCTAGCAGAGCCCGCCCGCCGCAACAACTGAGGCAGACAGAACAACAAGGCCTGTGATCGGACATTTCCCGATCACAGGCCGCAATTGTCGAATATCAGCGTTATCCGGCTCTCAGCCAACCGGCCGACTTTAGTTCCGCATCGCCCCCGTGACGTCGTTCTTCATCCCGCCGGCCTCGTGAGCCGCATCGTCGGCCATACTCCTCGCTTCTGCCGCCTTCGCGCGAGCCGCGTCTTTCTTGGCCTTGACCTTGGCTTTCATGTGTTCCTTCTTTGCTTTCAAGTCGGCCTTCGTTTGCTTTTTCTTCGCTTTCGCCGCCTCCCGCTTCGCCTTCATCTCGCTCTTCACCGATTCTTTCTTGGCTTTCAGGTCACTCGCCAGATCTTCCTTCTGGGCGTTCAGGTCGTTCGACAGCCCGCTCATGTCCTGCTTCATCCCCTCGGACATCTGACCCAGCCCCATATCATCGGCCACGGCCAACGAACTCATTCCCACAAATGCGACGGCGATCAACACAGCAATTGACCTTCTCATCAACAACTCCCCCTTGGTTGAAATATGGTGCCCGGCTCAATGGAGAACCGACCGGCATGCAGGATTCATCAATACCGTGAAGGGACGAGTTTGCCAATTATTTTGCCGGTTTTTGCCGGGACCGCGAATCCTCACACGACAAGCCGGTGGCAGAGGCTTCACAGAAACTGACACGTGAGTGGAAGGATCGTCGCGAGACCTTACGTCCGCACAGCGATGAGATAGCGCCTGAGAATGGCTTGTTCGACCCGTGAACGCCCACGGTCGGGGGCTGGAAACCTGAGCACCAGATGAATACGTCCCGCCTCAGGGAGCTGGATGGTAATACGTGGCTCAGGAGACGGCGCTTCCAGCAGGTTTCGCTGTTCCAGCAATTTCATCTGCCGGCCCATTTGATCCATGAAGGAGGCGCACTCGACTTTTGCGGCATTGAGCAGAGCTTGCTCAGCGGCTTGCCAATCGTCCGTGCTCTGAAGCGGAACCGACAAAACATAGAGGCCGTATTCCTGCGACGGGCTCTCTCTGATCAAGGGATTTCCAAACAGAAGACTGTTGGGGAAGACCACGGTTCGACCGGTATAGAGATGCGACGTCTGACCCGGCCCGATTTCCAGCAACTTCGTCGCGAAGACATCGTATTCCAGGACAACGCCCCGATACGTGCCCAATTGGATACGATCACCCACACCATACACGCCCCCGCCGACACGCAACGCTGCACCGCTCCAGCAGAGGATCAATTCCTTTGTCGCCAGCACCACGGTGGCCGCCAGCGCGACCAACGACACGGCAAACGCTTCCAACTCGTGGGCCCAGATCACGACGAGCCCCACGAAGAGCCCCAGCACCATGCTGTTCCGAGCCGTGACGATCCATCGTCGCTTCGCATCGATGGTCAGCGTCTGATTGCCTTTGATCCAGCGGACCAGAACCGTGCGTGCGATGAGCAAAATGAGGAGGAGGAGGATGGACTTGAGCAGGTCGAAGAAAACGCTCGATCCGATCACCGGCAACAGTTCGCGCATAACGTCGTGGGTCCGCCTTATTGGGATGCGTTCTCATCCTCACTGGCGCGAGGAACACATTCTTCCCGTTTCCAGTCTTTCAGCAGCTTGGCCTCATCAAACGACAGCGTATATCGATAACAATAGAGCGGCTCCCGGTAGGGTTCGTCATTACCGGCCAGGCTTTTTCCGAAGGGCGAGGGCGATGGTGGGGCTTTGGTTTTCTTGCCGGCCGTCAGACTCCCAGGATCCCAGGGATGCACTTCTCGATCCCCCATGGGTACGCGATAGGTCCAGACTGTGTCACCACCCAGCACCGGTGTCTTCGCGGTACTTGGAGGACCGAATTTATCTGCAATATCGTCCTGCGTGAGCTTCTTCACTCCCTTATCCAAATACCGGTCACGCCAAGGCCCGCCGCAACCGGATAGCACCACGACACAGAAAAGGAGCAGGAGAGTACTCCATCGACCAGGGCACACCATCGTCTTCTCCGTCTCGCGTCTCAACTGGCTACCGTTCCGAATCACGCTGCTCCCGAACCCGCCGGATGGAGCAATACATCGCATAGCCCTGCGCCATCATCCCGGTGACAAGCAGCCCTAATGCAGTTTGAAGCCACATGCTGTTGGGGAATTCCAACCCGTAAATACCAAGCATGAAGCCCCCGGCAATGAAGACAATGCCCATGCCGCGCGCAATCAATGCATTGGTTCGCCAATCAGACATCGTTCGTCCTCGAGCCCTTACGAATCTGTACGCTACACCGGCGCATCCCACCGGTTCAACTCTGCACCTCTCCGTCATCACGATTTCGATTTTGACCGAATCGCCCCTGCCCTCCGCTCGAGCCCCTCCGCCTCTGCAACCCGACCTACCTTGCGCAACGCACTCGCATAGTCCTCAAGATTTTTGGCCACATCCGGATGGTCAGGCCCCAAATGCTTCTCCCGCACCGCCAACGCCCGCGCAAATAACGCCCCTGCTTGCTCCCCGTCGCCTTGCGCCAGATACATCGCGGCCAAATTACTCAGGGCCAGCGCCACCTCCGGATGGTCCGGCCCCAGGAGCTTCTCCTTGATCGAGAGCGCCCGCATCAGGAGGCGCTGCGCATCGGCATATTGTCCGTGCTTGCGATGCAACACGCCAAGGTTATTCAACATGGCTGCCACATCGAGATGGGTCTCACCGTGCACATCTTGGTAAATCTTGAGCGCTTCCAGATACACCGGCTCAGCCTCGACGAATTTCCCCTGCGCGCTGTAGGCTTGGGCCAAATGGGCCAAGGTCACCGCGACCCGCCGGTCATGCAGACCGAATTCTTCCGCCTTAGACACGGCGGCCGCGAAAATTTTTTCGGCCTGCTCATACTGCCCTCGCTGCAAGGCCGATTCGCCTGCCTGCATCGCAGCCTCCCACGTCTGTTGCCCGCAGGCCAGGGTCACCAGCAGCAGAAGGGCCGACGCACCGGCGGCAACGGTTCGTGTCATGCTCTCCCCATCTGCTCGACAATGGACTCCGCCGGATACGTCACGATCTCCGCGAGCGTCGGATGATAGTGGGGAATGCGCAGCAGGTCCTGTGCGGTGCCGTGAAAATACATCACCGCGATCAACTCATGGATCAATTCCCCCGCCTCCGGCCCCACAATCTGAGCGCCCAGCAAGGCACCGTCGTCCGGACGACAGAGCAGCTTCACAAAGCCATGCGCGGCGCCCATACACATGGCCTTTCCATGGTCGGCAAACGGATAGGACGCCGTCAGATACGGAATCGCCTTTTCGCGGCACTGCCGTTCACTCATTCCCGCGACCGCAACCTGCGGTTCGGTGAACACAACTTCGGCATCCAGCCGGTGGTCGATCACACGTGCCGGCTCATTCGGATGCGTCGCGTTAAACGCGGCCGTTTCACCTTGTTGTATGGCCAGGTGCACAATAGGAGTGAGGTCATTGACGTCACCCACAGCAAAGATGTGCGGCTGAGAAGTCCGCATATCGCCGCCGACTACCAGACGACCGTCGATGACTTGCACACCAGCCGCCTCCGGATTGAGCCCGTTCAGGTTGGGACGACGCCCGAGGGCTTGAAAAATGACTTCGGCAGAGCAAGCGTGCGTGATCCCCCCCTGCACAAAATGCACGGTCTTCTTGGACGGGGTTGAGGTCACACGTTGAAACGACACGCCGGTCATCACCTCGATCCCTTCATCCCGAAAGGCCGCCGCCAGGGCCTGACCGATGTCTTCATCCATATCGGACAACAAGGTCGTGCCACGCTGTAACATGGTGACCTTCGTGCCGATTCGGGCAAAAAATTGCGCGAACTCGACGGCGACCAGGCCACCTCCCAACACCAGGAGCGACGCCGGTTGGCGGCGAACATCAAGCATCTCATCGCTGGTCAGGTAGCCGGCCTCGTCCAACCCCGGAATGGCCACCTCAGCCGCACTCGACCCGGTGGCAATGACGAATGCCCCACCTCGAATTCGAACAGCTCCGGCACGAAGTTCGTGAGGCGAGAGGAACTCGGCGCGTGATTCATACAAGGTAAACCGCGGGTCTCGCAGCGCGTCGATGCGGTAGTCGGCGAACTCCTGAACCAATCGGTTCTTGCGATCGACGATGGCCGACAGATCGGCCTGAACGGTGACCGGCGCAATCCCGAACTCGCGCGCGCGCTTCATCAGCGCCATGATTTCAGCCGACCGTAGAATCGTTTTGGTCGGCATGCAACCCCGCAGGATGCACAGCCCCCCGAGCGGGCCCTGATCCACGATGGCCACATCGGCGCCGGCGTCGCGAGCCGTTCGCGCGGCGGCATACCCGGCCGACCCACCGCCGATCACCACGACATCATGCCGCCGTTCAGGTATGTGAAAGAGTTGTGATGACATTCCCGGTCCGATAGACTGTCCCGCTGACACGAACCCGCAAGGATACACCATGATGAAACCTGGTCGCTATCGTCACTACAAAGGGAAGGACTATGAGGTGTTGGGCGTCGCTCGGCACTCTGAAACCGAGGAGGAGTATGTCGTGTATCGACAGCTCTATGGGGCAGGCGGACTGTGGATCAGGCCGCTGGGGATGTTTCTCGAATCGGTGACCATCGGCGAGACCGTCGTCCCTCGATTCCGACGGTTAGAGGAAGGTCCAGCGTGAGAAGGTCGCGGCCTGCCCCTGACGACGCCCGGCTCGGTCGACCACGCTCCACACAATCGCGCGTTCGATCAGAAACCGTCGTCCGCTGTTCGAAATTCTGACCCCGCGGTAATTATCCACATACCCCTGCACGCGGGCCCGTTCAAGCATCCACTCTCGCTCGGCACGATTTACGGGTTCAGCCGTCAGGCGGGATGGCGTCTGCAGGAGCTGCTCCCACGTCATCTCCCACAAGGTCAGCGCCAGATGCGACCCGTAATTCAGGATCGGATCTTCCTGCGCACCGTGCGAGACCACCACAAAAGGCGCCATGAACAATGCATGGGCCTGCTCCTCAGGCCCGCCGGTCCGTGGCATCAAGTCCCGCCCGACCCAGTGGCGATAACTGTTCAATAGCAGCTGGGACCATTCGACGACCGACGGCTGACTCCACACTTGATTCGGATCGTCCATGGCCCCCTCGGCGGAATAGGTCGATGCGTTGTCCCCGACGCATGACGAACGTGCCGGTAGTAGCACGCCTCCCCGCTCCATGCCAAGCGGGTTATGCGGCGCGTTTTCTCAAATGACGGACAAACAACCCCTGCCCGTGGCTTCCCATCAAGGTCATCACCAGATCGCCGCGTTGCAGCATGGGTTGATCTCCCATGCCCTCGGGATCTTCCGTAATCACCTTGCAGGTCCAGGTTTCCACCGTCTCATCATGCGCCTTTGACTTGAGGACGACGCGGCCTTTTCGTTCGACTCGATAGGTCATGTCCAATGGCACCGCCTCAAACAGCTGGTCCGGATCGCCGGAGAGCGGCTGGAGCGAGTGGGCCGATTTGGCACCACCCCGCTGCGAGTATTGAAACGCTTGGTGAGGAAACAGATACGGGGCCTGCGGGTTTCGGAACCGATACGAGGAATCGAAGGCAACCAGTTGCCAATTTCCGAGCACATCGTCTGACGCGCAGGCCCGGGAAAACTGCCCGTGACCGGCTAGCCCGGTTCGCGTCAGCGACTTTGCCACAGCATGGTCCTTCGCCTCGGCCGGACACCAACCAGCCACACCCAGGCAACCCGCGAACAGGAATACCCCGAGCCATCGTGCCATACGATCCTCCGTTTCAAGAATGATCTCTCCAGACCCATGCCCGGAGCTTGCCTGAAGACAAGCCTGGCTGAGGTTCGGAGATTGTCAGACACTCAACGAAATTAGGGTTCTTTTCGTACGTCTGCCGCCGGGGACGGAGCGGGAAGCGCTTTGGGAGCGCGCGGCAGCACACGATACTCGATCAACCGGCAAGTACAGAACGAAACCTGCCGCCATTCGGCGGTAATTTTCACGATCGCCGATCCGCAGATCGTGCAGCCCAGCGCCCGGGGATCGCGTTTGATCGTCCAGCGGGGAATCGTGATGCGTTCGGCGTCGACCGGTTCCTGTTCCATGCAGACTGTATCGGTCCCCGGTTTTAAAATCTAAAGAGGCAATTTCTTCCGACCCCCCTTTGCCCTTGATGCCATAGGCCTGCTCGCATATATAATAGGCCCGCACCGCTGCTGCGCCTTCAATCACTGGCAACGGGGCGGGTCTACAAGGAGTATCGCCATGGCTGCACAGACATTATTCGACAAAATCTGGAACGACCACGTGGTTCGGGCGGAACCGGACGGGACCACGTTGCTCTATATCGACCGCCACTTAGTGCATGAAGTGACCTCACCGCAGGCCTTCGAAGGGTTGGCCGTGGCCGGCCGGACCCCGCGCAGACCGGGCGCCGCGCTGGCCGTCCCCGACCACAACGTCCCCACGACCGACCGCCGCGTGGCCATCGCCGACCCGATCAGCGCCAAACAGATTCAGACACTGGACGATAACTGCAAGACGTTCGGCATCACGATGTTCGGCATGAACGACATCCGGCAGGGTGTGGTGCACGTCATCGGCCCTGAGCAAGGGTTCACACTGCCGGGCATGACGATCGTGTGCGGCGATTCTCACACCTCGACCCATGGAGCCTTCGGCGCGCTGGCGTTCGGCATCGGCACCAGCGAGGTCGAACATGTCCTGGCGACGCAATGCCTGGTTCAGAAACGCCCTAAGACCATGGAAGTCCGCGTCGACGGGCAACTGTCGCCCCGCTGCTCCGCCAAGGATGTCATTCTGGCCATTATCGGAAAAATCGGCACGGCCGGCGGAACGGGATACGTAATTGAGTACACCGGGTCGGCCATTCGCGCGCTCAGCATGGAAGGCCGTATGACCCTCTGCAACATGTCGATCGAGGGCGGAGCCCGCGCCGGCATGGTGGCACCGGACGAAACCACTTTTGCCTATATTAAAGGCCGCCCGATGGCTCCGAAGGGTGCCCTCTGGGATCAGGCCGTGACGGCCTGGCGGCAACTCGCCACCGATCCCGGTGCGAAGTATGACGCCGTCGTAGAGTTGCGAGCCGAAACGATCGCTCCGCAAGTTACTTGGGGTACCAGCCCGGGGATGGTCACCGGCGTGGACGGGAACGTTCCCGACCCTCGCACTATGGGGGACGACAAACTCCGCCAGGCGACGGAACGGGCCCTTGAGTACATGGCGTTGCTGCCCGGCATGCCGATCCGCGACATCAAGATCGACAAGGTATTCATCGGATCCTGTACCAATTCCAGGATTGAAGACCTCCGCCTGGCCGCCTCCTTCGCCAAGGGGAAAAAAGTCGCCAGCACCGTGCATGCCATGGTGGTCCCCGGATCGGGACTCGTGAAGCAGCAGGCGGAACAAGAAGGCCTGGATCGTATCTTCAAGGAATCGGGATTCGAATGGCGGGAAGCGGGCTGCAGCATGTGCCTGGCGATGAACGCCGACGTTCTGCAACCCGGGGAACGATGCGCATCAACCAGCAACCGGAACTTCGAAGGGCGTCAGGGAGCCGGCGGACGAACTCATCTGGTATCGCCGGCAATGGCCGTGGCCGCCGCCGTCGAAGGACATTTCGTCGATATCCGTCACTGGTCGTAAGCCAGGACGCATTCTGGAACTGCCAGCGGCGCGATTGAGTCGATGCCCGTCAGGCACGAAGCCGAAGAGGACACACGAGGACATCTATGGACGCATTCACAACACTCACCGGACTGGTCGCTCCCTTGGACCGGCTCAATGTCGATACCGATCAGATCATTCCGAAACAGTTTTTGAAGACCATCAAGCGGACGGGCCTGCGCGAAGGACTGTTCTACGATTGGCGGCGGCTGAAGGATGGCTCGCAGGATCCCGCCTTCTTCCTGAACCAGCCTCGTTATCAGAAGGCCACGATTCTACTGGCGCGGGATAACTTCGGCTGCGGATCGTCGCGTGAACATGCACCTTGGGCGTTGCTCGATCAAGGGTTCCGTTGCGTCCTCGCCCCCAGCTTCGCGGACATCTTCTACAACAACTGCTTTCAAAACGGCATTCTCCCGGTGGTGCTGAAGGGGTCAGAAATCCAAGCCCTGTTCGAAGGCGTGACGGCCCGTGAAGGCTATCAGCTGACGGTGGACCTGGCGGCGCAGCAGGTCACGACGCCGGACGGCGCGACCTACCATTTCGAGATCGATCCGTTTCGAAAAGATTGCCTGTATCGAGGATTGGACGCGATCGGCCTCACGCTCCAACATGCCGGTCGGATCACGGAATACGAGCAACGCCGCCGCACACAAGCCCCCTGGCTGTTTCAAGACGTACGCTAACCGTCGGGAAAGGAGCGCTCCCCATGACGTGGTGGGAAACCATTCTGTTTCCGGTAGCCTGGCTGTGGAGACCGAAACTTCTCTTCACGTTGCTCTTTTTCGGCGGGGCCGCCTATCTCCTGATCATCTTCAACTGGAGTTATTCAGACGGAGACCGCGTAGGTTATCTCCAGAAGCTTTCTCGGAAAGGGTGGATTTGCAAGACCCAGGAAGGCGAACTCGCCATGACGACTGTGCCCGGCGTCGCACCGGTATTATGGAGTTTCAGCGTGTGGGATGATGCCGTGGCCAAGAAACTCGACGGGCAGATGGGAAAACGAGTGGTCCTCCATTATAAGGAATTCCGCTATATCCCCACCACCTGCTTCGGAGAGACCGCCTACTTTGTGGATCGCGCTGAAGTCTTGGATTGACGGCCCCATTCTGCACACCATCACAGCCACTTCTTTTGCTTGAAAAAATACAGCATGGCCAGCCCGGTTGCGGCCATGACGCCGAGTACGGCTGGATATCCCCAGGGCGATTTTAATTCCGGCATGTGCTCGAAATTCATCCCGTAGATGCTGGCGATAAAGCTGAGCGGCATGAAAATAGTCGTGATGATCGTCAACACTTTCATGACGCCGTTCAAGCGATAGCTCACGCTGGAGAGATACACTTCCATCATGGACGACACCATTTCGCGCAAGGTCTCGATCGTATCGCCGATCTGAATGATGTGGTCATAGACATCGCGGAAAAACACCTTCGTCGAACCCTGCAGAAATTGGCCGTCCGAACGCGACAAATTGTTCATCACATCCCGGAGCGGCCAGACGGAGCGACGCAGAAACAGCAGTTGCCGCTTGAGGCCGTGGATATCGCGCAATGTCTCCGGACCGGGGTTCGTGACGCACAGATCCTGGAGCGCTTCAATTCTTTCTCCCAGCGTCTCCAGAATGACGAAATACCGGTCCACAATCGAGTCCATCAGGGCGTACAAGAGATAATCCGCGCCGGCATGACGTAACCGGCCTTTCCCGTTCCGCAGCCGTTCCTTCACACCTTGAAAGACATCCCCGCCGTTCTCTTGAAACGACAGGAGAAAGTTCTCACCGAATACCAGGCTGACCTGCTCGACATTGATATCGCCCTCCCGGTCCCCTTCGTACAGCATCTTGAGCACCACATATCCGTACGAGCCGTAGTCGTCGAGTTTCGGACGTTGGTCGGTATTCGCGATATCTTCCAGCAGCAAGGGATGGAGGCCGAACATTTTCCCGAAACTCTCCAGCACCTCCATCTTGTGGATGCCGCCGACGTCCACCCATCGGACCGTCGGCTCCCCCGTCATCGCGATCTCGTCCGGTTTCGACACCGTTCGCTCTTGAAACTGTCCCTCGCCGTATTCGTACACCGAGATCGTGACCGTCTCGGACTTTTTTTCGCCGATATGGACCAGCGTGCCGGGCGGCAACCCCGCTTTGCGGGAATGTTTGTGCTTCAACTTCATCGTCATTCCAGCTTGTACGCGGAACCGGAGGGAGGGTCAAGAGCGGAAGCGGTGCCCGCCACTCCGGGCTTTGCTCCCGAGCCAAGACCTGGTACGGTGAAGACATGCAGCCATCACCCTTCTCTGCGAACCGGGAGCCCCTGTGACGATGGATCATGAACTCAGCATCTTGTCGGAAGCCATGAGGCGGGCCGGGCGTGAAGCCCTTCGAATGGCGGCCACCGGATTCGACACCTACACCAAGCCGGATCAGTCACCCGTCACCTCTGCCGACCTGGCGGTCAATCAGATCCTTCGGGACCATTTGTCGGCGGCATTTCCGGAGGATGGCTGGTTGTCGGAGGAAACCGAGGACAACCACAATCGCCTGACCAGATCACGGGTCTGGATCGTCGATCCGATCGATGGAACGCGCTCATTCGTGCGAGGCCTGCCGGAATTCTCCCTCTCAGTGGCGCTCGTTGAGCAGGGCATGCCGGCCGTTGCAGCCATCTTCAATCCCGCGACCGGTGAATTCTTCTCGGCCATTCGCGGCCAGGGCATCCGCGTTGAGCGCCAGGCAGAAGCCGGCCAGGCTCCGTTCACCCCGCCGGAGCGCCCACTCGCGCTCGTGAATCCATGGGAACTCCGGGTCGGCCGCTTTCAGGCCCTGGAGCCCCATCTCCATTGCCGTCCGATCGGATCTATTGCTTACGCCCTCGCCCTGGTCGCAGCCGGACAGGCCGATGCCGTCGTGACGCTGGAAGGGGGCAATGAGTGGGACATCGCCGCCGGCGTCCTGTTGATCGAAGAAAGCGGAGGGCGCGCCACCACGGCCGCAGGCCATCCGTTTACGTTCAACCGCGCCGATCCCAGGGTGAAGGGCACCTTGGCCATCGGCACAGACCTGACCACACCGACGCGCACACACCTCATTCAACTCAGTGCCGCAAGTAGAGACCTTCGCGCCCCTCTCCCTTGACCCTTTCAACCGCGGCCGCTTCTCTGTACGATGACCGTCTCGCATACAGGATGGAGGTTTTCCATATGAATGTGGCCTTGCTAGGCACAGGGTTGCTGGGGCAGGCGGTGGCCGAACGGCTGCATGCCACCGGTCATCACCTGTCGGCCTATAATCGTACCCCTGAAAAGACCCTGTCGCTGCGGCAACAGGGTCTTCACATCGCCTCGACTGCGGTAGAAGCCATCGCCGCTGCAGAGGTGGTCATCCTCCTGTTGGCAGACGCGGCGGCTATCCGTGCCGTGCTGCTCGATCCCTCCACCAGCCAGGCGCTCGGCGGACGCACCATCATTCAGATGGGCACGATCGGCCCGTCGGAAAGTTGCTCGATCGGAGAAGAGATCGAGCGCCTCGGCGGACAGTACTTGGAAGCGCCGGTGCTGGGAAGTATCGCCGAAGCCAAATCGGGCGCCCTGCTGATCATGGTCGGTGCGACTCCGGAGCGTTATGCCGCATGGGCACCGCTCCTGCAGGCCCTCAGTTCGGACGTGCGCCTGATCGGCCCGGTCGGAAAAGCCGCCGTGATGAAGCTGGCGCTGAATCAGCTCATTGCCGCAGAAACGGCAGCGTTCGCCCTCAGTCTGGGACTCATCCGCCGTGGCGGGGTCGATGTGGAGAATTTTATGGCGGTGTTACGCAAGAGTGCGCTGTATGCACCGACGTTCGATAAGAAGTTGCCTCGACTGGCGGAACGCAACTATGCCCGGCCGAACTTTTCGACCCGCCACCTGCTGAAAGATGTGGAGTTGACCCTCGCCGCCGCAGACAGCGCCCAGCTCTCTCCCGGCGGACTTCCGGGCGTCCGATCACTGCTCATCGACACGATTGCCCTGGGGCTGGGAGATGTGGACTACTCAGCGCTCTATGAACGGGTGGACCCCGTTGCCGGCACGTGACTCTGGTCTCTACTGGGAGGCGCGCGCGCCGGGCACAGGCTGGTTCTCGACGATCGATTGCACCTTCATCACGTGGAACGTTCCACCGGCCTTGGTCGGCGCGGCATCACTCTCGATGCGTGTGTACCACCAACGACCTTCGCCTTCCAAGTAGTCTGGCGACAGGGTGATCTCGAATCCGCCTTCCCGATCGTTTTCCCGTTGAGCCCAGGCCCCGGCCCAACGGTGATCGGAGAGGACATCCGTCCGAAACCGTCCATCCTTAAAGTCATACGAACCGTTGCCGAATTGATCCAATCTCAACGGCACCACCATCCCGCTTTCCTCATATTCCCATTCGCCTGCAAGGACCGCATGTTCAGCCCGATGGAGGGAAATTTCCCCCGACACAGGCTCCGCCCAGGAAGCCTCCTGTGGCCGTGGCGCATGACTACAGGCCTGCAACACCAGCGCACCGAAGCAGATCGACAAGAACGACAGACGGTTCAACTTCATCGTGTGAATCCCTAGTGTTTCCGTACGCACTCTTCTTCTTGTGTTTCTTCGAAACTATTTATTTACCACGCATACCCGCCTGTCTCAAGCATCATGTGAATTGTGGCTCATTTCAACCAGTTGCACCGATTGTCTCATATTGCGCCACCAGCCGGCCGCGCAACCATTTCGAGGCCAGCGGGTGAGCCCGCGAGAACGTCACGCCTCACCCGGCCGCCTCCTATCCAGGGCCGATTCCTCACCCTGAATCGTCTCAATCGACAGGGCGTCAGTGTGTGGAAATTGATCGGGCTGTATCGCTGGATAGCTCGAAAAAAGGCCACCCGGGGGCGATGACGAGAACCGCGTCCTGGCAGACGCGGTCACGCTGAAACGGGCCCGGCTAACCAGCGGCAGTGTCGGGCGAGAACGTCGCTGACGGCCTTTTACCGGATCCTGCTAGCTTATGACCTGAATCGTTCGATCGCCTGACTGGCTCGCTCCAGATCTGTGTCGGTCTTCGCCATACAAAATCGCATAAACCGACTCCCGTCCGGCCCTTCAAAAAACGCTTCGCCCGGCACGCCTGCCACCCCTGTCTTGTCCAACAGATACAGCGCGCGCTCGCGACTCGTCTTTCCCGGTAGCCGGGAGACATCCGCCAGCACGTAATACGCGCCCTGCGGCACGGCAGGGGGCAGTCCCGCTTTGGCCAACGCGTCGCAGAATCGATCGCGCTTTTCCTGATGCTCCTTCGTCAGGTCGCTGTAAAACGACGGGCCGAGCGCACGAATCCCCGCGGCAACACCATGCTGCAGCGGGGTTGGCGCGCAGACATACAACACATCACTCATCGCGCCGATGGCCTTCGCCCACGTGGCCTCCGCCACGCTATAGCCGATGCGCCAACCGGTGATACTGAACGTTTTCGAGTAACCCCCGATGGTAATGGTGCGGTCGGCCATCCCGGGGAGAGACGCCATGCTCACGTGCTCCCGCCCATCGAACACGAAATATTCATAAATTTCGTCCGTGATCACCATCACGTCATGGCGGCAGGCCGTCTCCGCAATCTGTTCCAACTCCCGTCGTGTAAAGACCTTTCCGGAAGGGTTTCCCGGAGTGTTCACGACGATCGCCTTGGTCCTGGACGTGATCGCCTGCTCCAGGCCTTTGAAATCCACCGTCCAGTCCGGCGGTCGCATCGGCACACAGCGGGGCACGGCCTCGACCGCAACGATCGCCTGAATGTGGTAGGCGTAGAAGGGCTCAAAGAGAATCACTTCGTCGCCGGGATTCAGCAACGCCATGCAGGTGGCCTGAAACGATCCGGTGGCGCCGGCGCTCACCGTAATATTGACGTCCGGGTCCGCCGTGATTCGATTGTATGCGGCGAGTTTGTCGGCGATAGCCTGCCGCAATTCCAGAATGCCGTCAAAGCGTGAATAGATGTTGTGCCCTTGGGCCATCGCCTGTTGCGCGCCCTGCACCACGACCGGAGGAACGGGGGTATCGCACACGCCCTGAGACATATTGATTCCGTTCACCTTGGCACAAGCGAGGGTCATGGCACGGATATCCGACTGAGCCAAACGAGCAGTCCGATCGCTTTTCTTCATCACTATCCTCAAAAATCGTGGTCTGGTTTCCACCGGCTTAGCGGCCGGAGGCCGTCGCGTCGCGATTGCGCGAGTCAGAATCCCGTACCCGTTCCTAGCGGAAAATGCAACCGACGCCGCATGCCTGCAGCGGGCCAGCTGTCAATGCACAGACCGGCTTCATTCACGCACCCGAGGAGAAGCCAGGAATACCTCGCCGCCTGATTCCCGCGCCCTGGATTGCGAAGCCGTCTGATGAGCCTCCGCGCGGAATCGATGGTAATGACCCAGCACGCGTTCGACATAGAGCTGCGTCGCGGGAAGCGCCGGCGTGCCGAGCGTCTGCCTGACTCGCGTCTCACCGACATGATACGCAGCCAGCGCCAACGAAAGGTCCCCGTCGAACCGGTTCAAGAGCCGGCGAAGCAGCGCCGCACCCGCATGGATATTGTCTTTCGGATCGAACGGATCCAGCACATGGAGCGCCGCCGCGGTCAGTGGCATGAGCTGCATCAACCCGATGGCCCCTTTCGACGACACGGCTTCCGAATTGAAATTCGATTCGACCTTGATCACGGCCCGCAGGAGGGCGGGGTCGAGCCCGTACTGCGCGGCAGAGCGGGCAATCAGCGAGGTGATCGATTCGGACGCGCGAGAAAACGGAACGTCCCGCATGCCGGGATCGATCGCGACCCGGCTCACCGGAGGCATCATCACCACCAGGCACCCTGCCACCACAAATGGGCAGAGCACGCGGGCGACACGCTCCCAACGGGAATTCCATTCCGGCTCTTGCATGATCGTGCGAGGACTAGAGCGGCGTGGGCCTGGCTCGTCCTACCGGGCCTCCTCATCGAGGCTTCTGATGAGCACGGCTCGGCCCTGCCGATCGAACCAGGATTGGATACGATCGCCCACATGAGCCGGTCGATCGATCCTCGTGTTTTGATCATGGGGGATACGATATTCCTGCCCGCGAACATCGCGGACCAGATACGCTCCGCCTTCCACGGCTTGCACCTGACCGACCAATGACCCGCCGGGCTGGTCACCGACCGTGGCTGCAACCGGAATTTGCGCTCCGAGCGTTCCCGTCACGATGCCCATGCCAAGATTTTCTTGCGGAGAGGGTGCCTGCAGGGCCGACTGTGTACAGCCCATCACGAAGAACCCCATGGGAAGCGCGAACAACAAACGACCGCACACCGTGAGCAAGGGCATCATGGCTGTAACCTCCAGGAATGAATGGTATGGAAGCCGGTGCAAGAAAGGCGCGGCGCACCGTCATGTCACTATTCCATGGAGGGACGGAATGCTCAAGAAAATGACAGAAATCGGCCCTGAGGGAAATCGATGGCAGGTGAGGGAACGAGGTTACCGCGAAACGGGACGCGACACAGTGATGTGACGTTGGCGATGCCACAGGTAGAACGAATAGAGCGTCGCCGCCAGCACGAAACTCATCATCAGCATCAGACAAAACACCGCGAAAGCGCCACCCGTGGCATTGTGATAGCTCCCGTAGATCACGTGCAACGGCTGGTCGGTGAAGGGACTGAAGTGGGCCAACCATACAAACACCAATCCTCCGCATCCGACGATGGCCCAGAACAGGGGCCCGACACCCCCTCTGCGGGACAGCCGTACTCCCATTCCAATCACGAGGTAGATGGCGGCAACGACGAGCACAACACCAACCGATTGCCCGTCAAGCGGCCAGTGGAAGTCTCCCCGCATGATGTGGTCGATCGTATGCACCCCATTCAGCCAGGCAATAACCAGGATCAGGCGGAGCAGGGAACGATCCACAGTCATGCGTTCGCCGACCTGACATCCGGGCCGTGCTCGCTGACGCAACGCATATGCTCCTTCAGCCAGCAACGATCCATCACCACCTGCAGTCCGGCCCGGCGGGCACGCTCAGCCGCCGCCTCGTCGATCACACCCTCCTGGAGCCAGACCGCCTTGGCCTTGATAAGGATGGCTTCATCGACGACCGCGCCCGCCTCTTCAGATCGTCTGAAAATATTCACCATATCGACCGGACCGGGCACAGCAGAGAGGGCCGGATAAGCCCGCTCCCCCAACACGTCCGACTCTCGCGGATTGACCGGAACCACCACCTTGCCCTGCTGCTGCATGTAGGCAGCCACGCGGTAGGACGGTCGTGCCGGATTCGACGACAATCCCACCACGGCAATCGTCCGGCATTCGCGGATCAGTCGAGCGAGCCACGCTTGCGAACCCTCACCTGTCATGGAGCCCCCCAGAGATCTTCCAGTCGCTGCGCCCGCCCGCAGTTATATTTGTAGAATTTGTACCGGACCGGATTCTTTTTATAAAAATCCTGGTGATAGTCCTCGGCCGGATAAAACGTCGACGCCAGGGTGAGTTCCGTAACAATCCTCCCTGGGAGCCGCCCGGATTGCTCGATGGCGCCTTTTGACTCCTCCGCCAGGTGCTTCTCCTCGTCGCCCTGGTAAAAGATCACCGCGCGGTATTGGCTGCCATGGTCGCAAAACTGTGCGTTCGGCGTGACCGGGTCCACATTGTGCCAAAAGGCGTCGAGCAAGGCGGTGTAACTGACCTTGGCTGGATCGTAGACCACCTCCACCGACTCGGCATGACCCGTTCCACCGGCAGAGACCTGCTCATAGCTGGGGTGTTCGACCCGCCCGCCCATATATCCGCTGGTCACCGATATGACGCCCGGCACTTTCTCGAACACTTCCTCCATGCACCAGAAACACCCTCCGGCAAAATAGGCTTTCGCCGGACCGGCAGGACCCGCGGCCTGCCCGACCGAAGCCAGTGAACCTGCCAGCACCATCGCCAGAACCAGCCACGTATACATGCCTCGGCGTATCACGATATTCATAGAATAAGTCCTCCCTGCAACTGACCCGGCTCCTCGCTGCTCATCTTACCAAAGCACTCATCCCGCTGCGATTGCAGTGCCGGTGATTTTTCCGGGCGGCGCCTCAGAGCGATGCGAGAACGCCGCAGGCGGCCTTTTTCCACATCCAGCTGTTATCTACGAGCGTCGCAATCGAACGGATGTTTCTATATGATAGGCGGGATGAAACGACTGATTTTCTGTGCGGGATTGATAGCGGCGCTGATGCTTTCCGGATGCGCCTCCTGGTTCATGAAAGGGGAGGCACCGGAAGTCCTGGTGACCAACGTCACGCCGCTCGAGGCAAGTGCCTTCGAACAGCGACTTCAGGTGGATCTTCGTATTCGGAACCCCAATGATTTCGATCTCGCCGTCACCGGCATCGACTTCCGGCTCGATCTGAATGATAACCGGTTGGTCCGTGGGCTCGGTAATAAGGAACTGGTCGTCCCCAGGCTGAGCGATTCCGTCACATCGGTCGAAACAAGTACCTCGACCTTACAGGTCGTCCGCCAGCTACTATCCTTCTCCGGCGACCAGCCGCTCACCTACCACGTCACAGGTGTGCTGTATACCAAGGACGGCCGCCTCCCCTTCGACAGTTCCGGTGTGCTGCTGGAAAAAGGCGCGCTATCCGGATCTCCCGCTGCTCCCTAAAAGGCTGCCCCCTTCCGTCGTCGTTCGTGAAGCGTCGTCCGTCTCTCGTCCGGAGAAATGAGCGTATGGCGAATAGCTCATAGCGTATAGTCCGACAGAGAGAGTGAAAGTCTTTGCAGCCGGCGATACGCCATCAGCCATACGCTCTTCTCCCCGACGGATACGCTTCATGTAGCCCGTCGCGAGGCGTTTGAGCCCGAAGCCCGCCGGGGCTGCTCGCAAGTGAGGCCGACGCAGGTGTACGTGCGGTCCGTCGAGAAGGCCGAACGAGAACGGCCCTGGCGGGCGAGAGAATCGCACGTGTTCACAAGCTGTTCAAAAAGGTCGTCCAGCAAGGCCGCAGCAATGCGAGGAGGCGAGGCGTACCCTTGCGGTACGTTGAGCCTAAGAGCGATGCGAGAACGAAGCTGGCGGGCTTTTTCAACAGCTTGTCAGACTCCGCCCCAGGAGCGCGCCCCCTGCACAAGATCCGGTTGCTGCTGTTCGAACTGCTTCAGCATGAGCCCGATGGCTTCTTCCGGACTGTCCACGGAAGCGATGAGCCGCCCGCCGAGTTTCTTGAAAAATTTCTCCTCGGCCGGCGTGGCCCCGACCAGAATCACCGGCTTTCCCGCCTTGAGCGCAAGCGCCACCTCCGACACGGTGCCGGCCCCCATCAGCCCGCAGACCACCACCACATTGCTGGACATGACGTTGACGTTGTTGCGGGCATTGCCCATTTCGGTGATGATGGCCAGATCGACATACTTGGACACACGTTCACGAGCCGAAGGCAGCACCCCGATCGTCAGGCTGCCGGGAACCTTCTTGGCGCCCTGACAGGCGGCATCCATCACGCCGACGTCACGACCGCCGGTCAGCACCACCCACTCGCGTCGCGCAATCAATTCGCCCAACACGCGAGCATTGTCGACATCTTTTTTCCTGGCCTTGGCCGGCCCCATGACTCCTACAATGTATCGCATGCCTATCCTTGGGTTCGCCCGCCGCATTGCGGCTGCCACCAGCCGGTCACCGCTACCGTCGCGTAATAAATGGCCCAGAAGTCCGGATCGTCGGCAAGCCTCCCATACTGCTCAATATCGGACTCGGTCACTAGCCCTGTCGCCACATACTTCGCTTGAAGCTGCTCGGCAGACAATTTCATCATCTGCGGAATCAGGTCGCCGCCGGCGGATAAATGCCCCTCGTGTTCCACCGTCACCTGGTCCAGGTGGTGGCGCCGGAACAACACGGGCAACTTCGCACCTAACGCATGGTCCATCCCGAGGGACGTGAACATCCGTTCGATCGCATCGCTCACTCGCCCGAATGCCGCCCGCGCCTCGTCCGGTCCGGTCACGGCGCGAGCCGCTTGAAAATCCGGTTCTTCGATCACGACCCAGCCGCCCGGTTTGACGCACCGCAGCATCCGCTCGAACGCCGTCTGATAGTCCGCGATATGAATCATCACATACCGCGCGTGCACCAGATCGAACGCGGCGGGCGGAAGTTCCATGTCACAGATATCCCCTTGCAGGATTTCGATGGTCGAGCTGCCGCTCCCGCGCAGGAACCTCGGGTTCGTGTCGACCGCGACCACCTTGCCGGATGGCCCGACCCGCTGCTCCAACCAACGCACGATGGAGCCGGCGCCCGCCCCCACCTCCAGGCAGTGCCACCCGGTCGTCAACCCGGTGGCTAACATGCGTCGTTGCGTGCTCGGATCGAAGATCCGCTCCAGCATCTGCAACCGTTCCAATTCACGTGCCTCTTGAGTGGCATGAAACACGTAATCCGTCTTCAGCATTTCGTGTCCTTTGTCTGGCACAGCGATGGGCTCCGGGGCCGATCCGGCGCGGAACGCTAAAATCGAGACCCCGTCAATGTCACGTCGGCCTGTCCCCATGCAGCACGAAACCGGGCTTCTTCCTGGGTCGCCTCCTTGTTCTGAGCCCGCAGGCTCTGCATCAGTCCGTACAACGCCCATCCATTCTCGGGGTTGAGGCGCAAGTCTTCCCGGTACACGGCTTCAGCCTCGGTCGGACGTTCCGCCAGCAACAGCACCGCTCCCAGGTTGTGGCGAACCGGCTGAACCCAGAACGGCGGCTCGCTGTAGGGCAACGACGCCTCCAACTGCAGCGCCTCGCGTAAGGCCTGAATTCCCTGCTCGTATTGCCCGCGCCGCGCGGCCATTTCCCCGACCAGGATCCGTTCGGCCACCTTCAACATCGTGCGACTGATCTTGCCTTCCGCCGTCTTGGCGCGAGCGAATGGCTTCATCGCCTTCCGGAGATTCGACAATTCCCCCTCGGCGCTCCCGAATCGTGTCGTCGCGGCAAAGGCCAACCCGCGCGAAAAATGCCACAGACCTGTGGTGAGCCGCAGACTCTTGGACGGCGGCGGATGTCTGATCAGGTCGCCCCACTGGCCGAAGCGGGCCATGGTCAGCAGCACCGTCGGCGCATACCATTCCAGCGACGGCTCCCTGGCAATCTCGTCAGCCGGAACCTTCGCCAGGAGATCCCGCGCGACTTGCAGGGCTTCCGCGCTTCGGCCTTCCATCATCAAGGAGGCGTTCAGGAAATGGAGGTTGTGCGCATAGTATCCCGATGCGTAGTTGCCCTCAAGGGGGTGACGGGACAAATACTCATGATCCACCATCGCGGCGGTCGCATTGCGCTCCGACGCCTCCCGATAACGCCCCAGCCGCATGTAGATATGCGCCGGCATATGCACCAGATGTCCGGCACCCGGCATCAGCGAGGGCAACCGCTTCGCACAGTCGAGCGCGCGCTGAGGGTCGGGTGAAGCTTCGACCGCATGAATGTAATAGTGACAGGCACCCGGATGATCCGGGTGCTGCCGCAGCGCCGCTTCCAAGATGGCCAGGATCTCCTCCGTCCCCGGTTGAGGCCGTCCATCCGCGCGCCAGTAGTCCCAGGGCCGGAGCACCATCATGGCTTCAGCCGCTATGGTCGCGGCATCGGCATCGTCGGGAGCCTCTCGCGCCACCTGACGCATCGCTTTGGCATAGGCTTCGTCCTTCGCCTTGCGGGTGACTGATTTTTTAGCCAAGTAGCGAGCGGCAAGGGCTTCCACGTAGGCTCGCTCCCTGGCGGTGGCCTGCGACAGACGCGCAGTGGCCTTCTGAACCGCCTCCACGGCACGTGGCTCTACCTTGGGATCCATGGCCGCGTTGATGTTCGGCCCCAGGCTCAACGCCACACCCCAATAGGGCATGGGCGCATCGGGATCGAGACGGGAGGCCTCGGTGAAGGCCGTAATCGCCTCCTCGTGATTGAAGGCATAGACCAGCCGGAGCCCTTGATCGAAAAATTTTTGCGCGAGGTCTGAGTTGGTCGTGATCTGATGATGTAGAGAGCCGAGATTCTCGAACAGCGTGACCTCTGCTCGCGCGACTCCACCCGAAACAGGCCACGCCAACCCCGCGACCATCAAGCCGTGAACCAGCGCCCTCGCATACCGCCCCTTTACCATCGCCCCTCTCCTGCTCGGTTCTTCGTATGTCGGACGGACCGCGCCGTCACCCGCGACGACTCCGCCGCCCCACAGAACGGCACAAATTAGCAGTCCCGTCGAGAAGTTGCTAGTCGGAGCATGTCGGCAAGAGAAGATCGGTTGGAATAGCTCGAATGCGGGACGCTCAAAACGGTCGTCCAGCGAGGTCCACGGCGCGAGGAGTAATGAGCGCCACGTCTGTGGACGCCGGCGAGACGGTGACCCGGCCGTGTCTTCGCCGAGGCGTTACGTGCTTACCCGCCTGCCCCGCACCTACCGCGCCAGACTCTTTCCCGCTGGGGTACGTTGAGGTTCTGAACGATGCGAGAACAAAGCTGGCGGTCGTTTTCAGCGTCCTGCTCGATCGGCAGGAATCAGGCGTTGAGGTAGGGAGTCTGGGATGCTTCGGCAGAAGCCTCCCGTCGGTCTCTCGAGGATTTCTTGTCACGGTCACGGTATGGAATCGCGCGTGACGGCACGAGGGAGAGCTCCAGCTCGGCAGGCTGCGCCAGCTCCATGTCCTTGCCCATGTACATCAAGACTTTCTGCTGGGAGGTCACCAGAGCCCGCAAATCTTGCAGCTGCGCCGTCAACTCTTCGACCTGGACCTGTTGAGTCGACACCTGTTCCCGCAATTGATCGACTTCCGCCTGGGTGGACCGGGTATGTTCGATCACCCACTCCTTGAGCTCACGAGCCTGCGCGGTCAACGCGCGTTGCACAAAGCCCGCACGGTCGCGCAACCGGAAAATGAGATCACCGACTGCGCCATCCCACCGACGGGCGGGAACCAGCCCGTGTTCCTCCTGGACCTCATGCTCGATATGACGCGCGACAGGAGCTCCCAGCCATTTCGAGACCCGTTGTCCCAACGGCTGTTCCGTCCGGTCCTCAGAGTTGCCGTACTGGCACCAATCCTCGAACCGCTCGGTCATATCTTCCAGCTTGACGAACACCTTTCCGATCGCCGCGCGCAACGGCGAAGGCGCAAACGGATTCACCGCTCCTTTATCACCCTTGTCGGGAGCGAACGTTAGGAGATGAATCGGTTTTTCGGCTAAGCGCTGCTGTTTACGCTTCATAGGGACACCGGCATCTTATCGGTCGGTACTCGTTCATTCATTACTCTTTCCACTAGTCCGAGTCAATGGCCGGAACAGGTTTTTTGCCCTTCGAAGCCCTCGATTTCCGTCACCCCGAGCAGGCTTAGAATCGAGTGACGCTTGAAAAATTAAAGTCGTGGATCCTCATGGCAGGCACCAGGGCCTTCCCGGTTTCCGACGTGACCGCTTCGACCGGGGCGGTGTAGGTCTCCACCTGGTTGAAGGCTCGCAGGGGGCTCTCGTGAAACCGGAAGTTCCGGACGGCCGAGGTGATCTCCCCGTTTTCAATGAGGAAGGTGCCATCCCGCGTCATGCCGGTGAGTGTCAGGTCGGATGGATTGACGGGGCGGATGTACCAGAAATTCGTCACCAGGATGCCTCGCTGGGTCGTGCGAATCAGGTCATCCACCCTTGTGCCGACGGGACGTTCACCGGAGAGGTAGGGAGACTCCAGCGTCGTCAGCGGATCGATCCCATGTTCCTGCGCGGTATACCGGTCGTGCAACAACTGGTTCAGCACCCCCGCCTCAATCCAACTGGATTCGATGACCGGGAGGCCCTCACTCGTGAATCCGTGGCCGAGCAGGTCGGCATGGGCCGGCTGATTGAACAGGGAGAGGCGTCGGTCGAGGATGCGGGTGTTCAGTTTTCTACTGAACGGACTCGTCCCTTTATAGAAGGATTTCGCGTCCAGCATCCAAATCATCCAGCTCAGCAGCCCTGCGACGGCCGCCGGCTCCAAAATGACCGTGTACCGGCCGGGCGGCAACTCCTGCGGTTCATCCGCTCCTCGTTTGGCCTTGATGATGGCCGCCAGCGTGCGCTCCTGTACATGCAAACGATCGATTGACCGATGAGCCGCCGCCGACCAGCCGGTGGCCTCGCCGGCCTGCACCGTCAGGCTGAACCGGGCCTCGGTACGTTCCTCGTAGGCCCGCAATCCCGTGTCAGCCGCCAGCCCCACGATGGCCGTGCTGGACGACACCGTCCCGGCCGCGTTTAAATTCTCCATCTTGCATTGGCCGATGGCCTCACGCGCATAGTCGAGCCGCCGCGCGGGTCCAGCCGCACTCGTTTCGGGACGCGAGGTCGGCAGCGACAGGTAGGTCTGCGGCCCGACGGGGGGAAGATACTCGGGATCTTCGGGAGAGATGCGGGCGATGCACTCGGCCTGCTTCAAGGTTTCCCGCACCGCGCCGGCGGTGAAATCCGTCGTGCTCGCTGTGCCGTGTTGTCGTCCGAAAGCCACCGTGATCGACAGGGCGCCGCGTCGCTGATTTACATTCTGAATGACCTGATTGTTGGCAAAGCGAGTCGTGCCGCCGTGGACATCGCGCAACGACAGGCAGGTGTGGTCCCCGGTCGAATGACTCATCACCAGATCGGCCAGGAACTCGAATTCCTGCCGTCCCGTCAACTTGGGCCAGGAGGGAGTGATCGACGACGTCATTCGTTGGCCTTCGCTTCTCCGGCAATGACATCCACACGCCTGAACCGGGCATGGGAGGCAGCATGGGTCATCCAGCCCGATTGGCCCGGTTGGCCTTTGCCGCAGGTAATAAATCCATACCGGCGTCGATGACTGCGATCGGCAACGCCGTCACACCGCCCCCAAAACTCCGGGGTAATGCCGTGGTAGATCACGTCCCTCACCATGTGCGTACGGCGACCGTTTTCAATCAGCCAGAACGCATCGCCCCCGAACTGAAAATTGTACCGTCGTTGATCGATACTATAGGAACCGTGACCTTCGATGTAGATCCCCCGCTTCACATCGGTCAGCAGTTCATCGAGGGTCGCCGCGCCCGGCTCCAGTCCGATGTTCGCGATACGCACCATCGGCACGCTCCCCCAGCTATCGGCCCGATTGGAACCACGAGAACGTTCTTCGTTGATACGCGGCGCCACCTCGCGGTTCGTGCAGTATCCGACGAAGAGTCCCTCCCGCACGATGTCCCACTTCTGGCAACTCACGCCATCGTCGTCGTACCCCGTCGCCGCCAGCGTCTGCGGTTCGGTGTTGTCGGCCACCAGATTCACGTGGGACGAGCCATAGCGATAGGTGCCGCGTTTATCCGGCGTCAGAAAACTGGTGCCGGCATAATTCGCCTCGTAGCCGAGCGCGCGATCCAACTCACTGGGATGTCCACAGGACTCATGCATCGTCAACGACAGATGTTCCGGATCGAGTACCAGATCGTATCGCCCGGCCTCGATTACCGGCGCCCGCACCTTTTCCACGGCCTGTTCGGCGATGCGCGCCCCTTCGCGGGCAAAGTCGGTGTCGCGGATCAACTCATACCCCATGCGCAAATGCGGGCTGTTGAACGAACGCGTGGCAAACCGTCCGTCCTGAACCGCCGTCGCGCTGCACTCGCCCTGCACCGCCAGCAGGGTGAACTCAAGATGTGAGCCTTCCGAGGAGGCGAACAGTTTGCGGTCCCGTTGGGCCCAGAAACTGGCCTGGCTTCTGGCGATCCCCGGGTGTCGCTGAATCACATCCATGGTGTTCAGCAGCAACGACGTTTGTTCTTCAAGAGGAACCGCAAAGGGATCCAGTCGACAGGGAGTGACGATACGATCACGATGCACCGGCTCAGGCGCCAGATGCACCTTCGTGATGGCGAGCGAGGCCGATCCTTTGGCAATTTCTACGGCAAGGTCCGCAACACGCGGAATTTCTTCGAGGGAAATGATGGAGCTGGCCGCAAATCCCCAGGCGCCGCGATGCAGCACCCGAATACCAAACCCGCGATCGGTGCCCTCACGAATGTGAGCGATGCGCCGATCTTCACCGGTGATCGTCCGCGTCGTGGTATCGAGCAGACGGATATCCGCATACTCGACCCCGGCCGCGCAGAGGCGAGACAACGCCAGCTCGGCCAACTCGTCCCACGGCGGTCCACTCATAGCAGCATCTCTCGTTGCGGAAGGAAGCTCGGGCAGTCTTGCGTAGTATAACAAGATCGCGGGGGCTGATTCCTGCCTTTTCATCGGCAGGCCGTTCCCCTAAGATACCCGCTGATGTTGTCACCCGGACTGACACCACGACGGCGGATCATCGAGCTGTTGACCGGTACTCTGTTGTCTTCTCACCAACTGGCGCAACTGCTCGGCATGCCGGAACGACAGGTGGAAGACCATATGACGCATATCGTCAAAACCCTGTCTCGCGATCCCGCGCGGACATTCCTGCTTGAACCGTCGGAATGCCAGGAGTGCACGTACGTCTTCCGCGAACGAACGAGACTCACCCGCCCCAGCCGCTGCCCGCGCTGCCGCAGCGAAGCCATCACCTCTCCGCGATACGGCATCCGCGAGCACGAATCCCCCTGACATCGAGTGTCACCTCGACCCTGCCTTCTTGCAACTCCCGGCGTCTTGGGCGACACTACGCACATGTCTCAACTCATCACGACATTGCGCGACACGTCAGCCGAAAGGACCGTCGCATGAACAGAGTCGCCACGTGGATCGTCTCGACTCTTCTGCTGGCACTCTCCGCCTGCGGTCCCGACCAGGCTGCGCAGATGCTCGAGACGGCCCAGTTCGAAGAGCGCCAGACCAACAAGGCCCACGCCAGGGAACTGTACGAAGACATTCTCCGTCATTACCCGGACAGTCCCGCCGCCAAAACGGCGCGTGCACGACTGACTGAACTCACCGACAAACCGTAGCCCCCGTTATATAGTTCTCCTGGAATCGCCGCGAGATGCGTAGAAAGGTCGTCACCTTGGTCCGTCGTTCGTGAAGTGTGGTTCGTCTCTCATCCGGATAGAGGAGCGTATGGTGCAAAGAGAGGGCCATCAGCCATATGCTCTGAGTCCCCGCGAAGTGCCTTTCACGTTTCACGTTTTGCGCTTATCCGGCGCGGAAACCAGGGAAAGAATGCGTTGGTGGTGCGCCGGTACTCCGCATATTCCTCACCACGGCTTGCCATGCTCTGCGCTTCCGTCCAGGGAATGCCGGTGACCTTCAGCAGCGCTACGCCCATGACCATCGGACCGATCAGCGTCAGGCCCCAGCCTCCCGTAGGAATCGCCAGCGCCATCCACACATAACTCCACCAGTGCAGCCATTCGAAGAAGTAGTTGGGATGGCGTGAGTAGCGCCACAGACCGATCCGGCACACACGACCGGTATTCCACGGTTTGCTGCGAAACGCAGCCAGCTGCCGATCGGCCACAGCCTCACCCGTGACCGCCACAGCCCACCAGAGAAATCCAATCAGGTCCCAAAAATGAAACGGCGGATGGGGGTTCTGCATGACCACAAGCGGCGGGAGAGAAAAAAACGCGATGGCGGCAGCCTGGAGCTGGAAATACCAGAACATGCGCGAGGACTCGTGCGCGCCCCATTGATGGCGCAAAGCCCGATATCGCCCATCCTCCTGCTTGCGCCACACCCGGTCGATGAGCACGTGTGTGCCCAGGCGGACGGCATAGAGAGAGATCATCAACGCCACCAGCAAGCGCCTGGCCGGTTCTCCCGCACCGGAGCCTGCGTACCACCACACCACCAGTGCCAGCCCGTAACACCAGCCCACATCGGCGATGGACGCGTTACGTATGCGGCGCTCGATCAACCAGAGCAGGACCATCAAGGCTGCGGAGGCCGCCCAGGCGGTGATGAGGAGGGACAGGGGATCTCGCAGTGTCATGCGATCAGCTACCGGAGGTGGACTGACAACGAATCGTCTTCACCGCACAGAGTCTGCGATTGTACTATGGCGGTCACGCTCAAGACAGGGTCGCAGGAGTCGAATGGCATTCGGGTTCAGAGGCGGGTATGATTCCGGACATGCACTGCGGCACGCACCGTCACATCACACCGGAGGGACCGTTATGAACATGGGTTTCGTCAACGTGCTGATCCTCGCGATGGCCTTTGCGGCGACACTCCCGATGCAATCCGAGGCCGGCGAGAATGCTTCCCCGAAAGCGGCTCACCCTGCGAAGGGTAAGACGCTCTTCATCAAACACTGCGCCGGATGTCACGGAGTTCAAGGCAAAGGGGATGGATACAAACTACTGGGGCCCGATCCAGCGAATCTCACGGCACCGGCGACCAGAAAAAAATCCGACCGTGCCCTGCTGGCCACCATTCATGAAGGCAAACCGAACATGCCGTCCTGGAAAGGCCTCCTCTCCGAACGCGACATTCGGAATGTGCTGGCCTACATTCGCACCTTGCCTCACTGACCTGTGCCCCAGGGATCGTCGCCGACCGAGAAGTCACCATTGAGCCAGTGACGAAAACCCGGCAGGCGGAACGACAGCAGCGCCTGCATCTTGTCGCTTCGCATCGAGAGGTCCGGAGGACGCGGCGGGCCATGATAGTCGGCGACTGACCCGGGTTGAATCCAGGGCCGGAGTTCCGGATAGCGCCTCGCCAGCAACTCACCGATTTCCCATCGAGACAACCGCTCGCTCCCACCCAGGTGATAGAGGCCCGCCCGCGGCTGAGCGGCAAACTCCCACAGGGCACGCACCAATGGTCCGGCCGGAATGGGGCAGCGGAACTCGTCCGTGAAGAGCGTCAGCTTCGTCCCCTTGCCCGCAGCCCGCAACATGTCTTCGACAAAACTCCGGTCGTGAGTCGGCGAGGTGCCCGCCGTCAGGGCGATACGAACGATTGAATGGACCGGATTCTCGAGTACCACCTGCTCCGCTTCTGCCTTCGTCTGTCCATACACATTCAGGGGATGCACCGCATCCGTTTCGACATACCAGCCCTTCGCGCCGTCGAACACCTGATCAGTAGATAGAAAAATAAAGGGGATGTCCCGGGCGGCGGCAGCCAGAGCGCGAGTCGCATCGACATTGATGTGCCTGGCCCGCGCCGGGTCCTGCTCGCAGGCGCCGGTTCGGCTCAGGGCCGCACAGTGGATGACCAGAGCCGGTCTCGATCGGCGCCAGAGTTCCCGTACCTGCATCGAGTCGGTCAAATCCGTCTCGGTCCTGGTGACACCGCACACGTTCCACTGCGGGGCCCAGCGCGCAGCGGTTCTGACGAGGTACCCGCCGATCAGCCCGCCGGCCCCGGTAATCAAAGCGGTCGGTTTCATGCGTCACTCCGGCCGAGGCGACGGATCTCCGGCACCTCGATCACCCGACTACCGGACGGTGGCTGTTCAATCGCCCACAGCGTCGTCATGAGCATCTCGTGAATTGTGACCAAACCCAGCCTCAGAGCGACGGCTCTCGTTCCCGGGAACTGCTCCATCAGCCGATAGACCGGCTGCAGCGCCACTGGCCACCAATGACCCGGACCGAGAATATACCAGGGCCTGAGGATCGTCGCGACCAACCCCGCTCCCGCAATCGCCGCTTCGCATTCGCTACGCACGGCAATATAGTCCCGCATGACGGGAGCCGGATGCGCCACGCTGACATAAACCATATGTCGCACGCCCGCTTCGCGGGCTGCACGGATCGCTGCCATGGCCGAAGGCCCGTCGATGGCGCGGAACTGCGAGCCTTTCCAGGGTGCAGGTTTCGGCACACCCACCAGGTGCACGAGGGTATCGGCGCCGAGCACCTGCTCAACGAACGTCCCGCTCTCCAGCGGATTGCCGACGACGATCTGGCATCCGGTGGGAACCCTACGGACTGATTCCGGCCGAGCCAGGGCGGTCACCTGATGACCCCGTTCAAGCAACAACGGAATGAGCCGCGCGCCAAGATAGCCGGTTGCGCCGGTCACAAACACGCGCCGGGTCATGAGGGGTGTCGTCATGGATGCGTGAGCAGTGCGGGCCGGGCACTCATAAACTCGGCCCACCCGTCGGCTTGATGCATCTCCTCGCGGCCCTTCGCCACGAGCCGGGCCGCTGCGGTGGCGAGGGCCGCCTGATCTTCCGCCGACAACCCGAGATTCGTCTTGATATGGGTCACGCGATCGCCCAATGGATCGCTGTCCGGCAACTGGCGTAACGCAATGTGCCAGAAGCGGCAGGACCCGCCGTTTCCGTTCATGCCCACCTGAAAGGTGCCGAACATCGACGCATCCTGCTGTGACACAGGAATCCCGGCCAGCTCCAGCACGTTGCGCCGATGGCCTCTGAGCAGAGCCGCAGCGGCAGAAAGCGGTTTGCGCGAGTCGTTTCTCTGCCGCCCGGTGGCATCAACAGAGATGACCAGACAGCCCTGCGGAAAGAGGTCCATCATCGACCGTTCCGACAACGCACTCTCTACAACTTGCATGAGGGTTCGAATGCCGAGATTGTCAGCCGCGCCTCCATCGTACGCCAATATCGGCAAGGAGCCAGACCCGTTGCGACCTGCCTCTCCATCCGAGATGGCCAGCGGCTCCAGCACCCCGGGATAGGCCGCCGACATATAGACGGCGCGGGCGATGCTGAAGGGCGCCAGCGGCTGGTGTAGCTCCGCGAACCGTTCATCGGAAATGACCAGTGGATCGCCGGTGAGGGCATCGGTCGAGTTCAGCAGAAGAATCGGCTTCGAAGGATTCAAATCGGCAAAGGTCGCGCCGCGAAAAAGCCGGTCGTCCAGGACGCGAATGACCTGTTCGGCTGGAACCCGATCGGTCACGGCATACCGGATCGCGTTCTGGGGAACGGTATACCAGGGACCCAGCATCGCGCCTTGAAAATCCCGTCCGACCAATTCCGCAAACCCGTTCTGGAAATTGAAATCACGATACCCCTCCAGCGCGTAAGACGCCGCGGGCAGTGCCCCTCCGGATACCGCAGACAGCACATCGACCTGCTGGAGCACACCCAGCCGGTCCAATTCCTTCATCACCGCCGCCCCGAACACCGCCGCGCGGCTTCCCCCACCGGAAAAGGCCATTCCGACGAACCGGCCATCCGCCAATTCCTTGTGCCCCAAGTGCAGTGTCGCTCTGGTGTGGGAGGCACGAGGCTCAGGGGAGAGGACCCGAGGAGGATCGGCAGTCGTGCAGGACACGGAGGTCAGCAGCAGCGTCGCGAGCCAACAGCACAGGGAACGTCCCAGTAACATGCTCATGTGTGAATCTACGGCTGAGTCGGAAAAACGGATGTTTCTCCGGCAAGAATCGTGACAAGCTGAGAACCATCGCAGGCTGTTCAAAAAGGCTGTCCAGCAAGGCCGCAGGAAGCACGACGACTGAGGCGTACCCTCCGGGTACGTCGCAGGGAGGCGTGCGACTGAGAACGCCGCTGGCAGCCCTTTTTCAACAGCCTGCTAATTCCTGGTCAGTTTGCGATAGCGTATCCGATGCGGCTGGTCGGCTTCTTTGCCGAGCCGTTTCTTACGATCGGCTTCGTATTCGCTGTAGTTGCCCTCGTACCACACCACTTTGCTGTCGCCTTCGAAGGCCATGATATGGGTGGCGACGCGGTCCAAGAACCAGCGATCGTGACTGCTGATGACGGCGCAGCCGGCGAATCCTTCCAACCCCTCTTCCAATGCGCGCAACGTGTTCACATCCAGATCGTTCGTCGGTTCGTCGAGGATGATGAGGTTGGCCCCTTCTTTCAACATACGCGCGAGATGCACGCGGTTCCGCTCGCCGCCTGACAGATCCTTCACCTTCTTCTGCTGATCGGTGCCGGCGAAGTTGAAGCGCGCGCAGTAGCCGCGGGCATTCACTTCGGCTTTGCCCAGCATGATCGTGTCCTGGCCGTCGGAAATGACTTCGTACACCGTCTTGTTGGGATCGAGCGAACGATCCTGATCCACATAGCCGAGCTTGACCGTCTCGCCGATGCGGATGGTGCCCGTATCCGGCTTCTCCTTGCCGATAATCATGCGAAACATGGTCGTTTTGCCTGCGCCGTTGGGACCGACGACGCCGACGATGCCGCCCTTCGGCAGGCTGAATTCGACATTTTCATAGAGCACGTTGTCGCCGAACGCCTTGCTGATGCCCTTGGCCTCGACCACCAGATCGCCGAGCCGAGGTCCCGGCGGAATATAGATTTCCAGATCGGCGGCCAGTTGGTCCTGCTTTTGATTGACTAATTCCTCATATCGGTTGAGACGTGCCTTACCCTTCGACTGCCGGGCCTTCGGCGACATGCGAATCCATTCCAACTCATGCTCGAGTGTTTTCTTGCGCTTGGATTCGGCCTTCTCTTCCTTCTCCAACCGATCCTGCTTCTGTTCGAGCCACGCCGTGTAGTTGCCTTGGAAGGGAATGCCGGAGCCGCGATCGAGTTCCAGAATCCAGCCCGCCACGTTGTCGAGAAAATAGCGGTCGTGCGTCACGGCGATGACCGTACCCTTGTACTGTTGCAGGTGCTGCTCCAGCCATTGCACGGATTCCGCATCGAGGTGATTGGTCGGCTCGTCGAGCAGCAAAATGTCGGGCTCCTGAATCATGAGTCGGCAGAGGGCCACGCGGCGTTTTTCACCTCCTGATAGCACGTTCACTTTCTGATCTGCGGGGGGACAGCGCAGTGCATCCATGGCGATTTCGAGTTCGCTCTCCAGTTCCCAGCCGTTGGCCGCTTCGATCTTTTCCTGCAATTGAGCCTGTTTGTCGATGAGCTTTTCCATCTCATCGGGGCCGGCTTCGCCCATGCTGTTGCTGACCGCCTCGTACTCGTGCAGCAAGGCGACCAGTTCCTTCTTGCCTTCCTCGACGACCTCTTTGACGGTCTTGTTGGGGTCGAGTTGCGGTTCCTGTTCGAGCAGTCCGACACTGTAGCCCTTCGAGCGGGTGATCTCACCGACATAGTTGGGATCGGTCCCGGCAATAATTTTGAGCAATGAGCTTTTTCCGGACCCGTTCAACCCCAGCACGCCGATCTTGGCGCCGTAGTAAAAGCCCAGGTAGATATCGCGCAGGACCTGCTTCTTCGGCGGATAGACCTTGCCGACACCGACCAGTGAAAAAATTACTTGCTTATCGTTCGTCGCCATAGCCATCCTCGGTAGAGTGTGAGCCGTCTGTTCGTTCGTGCAATCGGTCACCATAACAAAGCACGGCTTGATTCACAACCGCGAGGGAGTCCCCATTCCCATGATTCGACATCACCTGCTCCAAAACCGATCCTGCCACAGCACCCTGGCGGCGCTGCTCCTGTCCCTGCTCGCGTGGATGGCTCCCGTCTCCGCCCTTGCCGACGACCGCGAACAACGGGACCTGGTGGATCAGTCCCGCATGACCCTCGCCAACTTTCTTGCCGACTCCAACATGTCCTGGTTTCGCGACCACATTAAAGACGCCAAAGGCCTTTTCATCGTGCCGCAATACATGAAAGGCGCGTTGCTCTATGGCGCAGCCGGCGGCAGCGGTGTCTTCGTAGCCAGGGATGAGAAGACCGGCGAATGGAGCGAACCGGCCTTCTTTACCATGGGAGCCGCCAGTTTCGGATTTCAGTTCGGCGCGCAGATATCGGAAGTCGTGTTGCTCGTGCTGACCCAGCGAGGAGTGGACTCGCTCCTGCTCGGCAATTTTAAATTGGGAGCCGACGGGTCAGTCGCGGTGGGGCCGGTCGGAGCCGGTGTCGCAGGCGCAACCACGCCGAATTTGAGCGCGGACCTGTTGTCGTTCGTACGGGCCAAAGGCCTGTTCGCGGGCGTGTCGTTGGAAGGGGCCGCGCTGATTTCACGCGATGAATGGAGCCGAGCCTATTACGGCAAGCCGGTCACCCCGACCGAAATCATCACCGGCCATACCGTGAAGAACCCTCACTCGGAGGTGCTGCGCACGGAGATTAAGAAGGCAATCGACGGGAAGTAACATTTGGCTCGGCCCACGAAATCTGAAGAAAGGGTCCGCCGCGCGCGCCCTAATCAACTATGAAGATTTTCCACCGAATTTTTGAGAAGGCAACATCACAGATACTCGAAACTTTGGCTTCATTGGGGGTTGTGGTCGTGCCAGACCCTCTTAATTTGATCATGTTTGAGATCGATGAATCAGACGAGCGGTGGCCCGCCATCCAGCAATGGATGGCCGCTCACGGATTCACCGACTCGATCCGAACGACATTTTCGCACGGCGAAATTTCGAGGGCCAAGTGGCTGGAGCTAGACCCGCAATGGCACTACGGCTATCCACAACCGAATGAGGATGAATTCGGGTACCTCACCGCAACCTATGACCTTAGCGACTACTGCGATCAGTGTGGTATCGGGAAGGTCCAACAGGCCCCATTCCAAATGCGAGGCGAACCCAAGTGGGGTCGAAGAGGCATGCTGCAACTGAACTGGGTCTTTGACGAGTTTTTTTCGACCCCGGACGTCTGGGCCACCGTCTTCAAGCCATTTGGAGTGGAGTGTCGTCCTGTGCAGAATAGAAAAGGCCAGGAGCTCCGGACTGTCGTGCAATTAGTCGTGCGAGAGACTGTTCCGATTATGACTGGCCGCTTGAATGTCTCGCGTTGCCAGCTTTGTGGCCGCATCAAGCATCTACCCGTTACCAGAGGATTCTTCCCAGCGCTTCGGACTAGCCTGGCGTCCCACATGGTCAAAACACGTGAATACTTTGGAAGTGGAGCGAGCGCCTGGCGTGCCACAATTATCTCTCAAGAAATTAGGACCGCCCTGAAAGAGGCAGGCGTGCGAGGCATGGACTTCACTCCAGTCGAAGAGTTCAGAGCGATCGACGCAAAGTAGTCACCCTAGCCCTCACAGACAATACCGCCGGGGACGAAATAACTCACTTCACCAGTTAGAGGGAGTGCAGCACTTGGGCTCCAACACTGGCCTTCGCTGCCAGGTCGGCAAGACCGGCGCGAGCCTCTTCCGCATTGCGCACAGGATCGGTGAAGGCAAATCGTCCGCCCTGCATCCGGTCTGGTGTTTTGACGCGCAGGTGAAACCCCAACCGGTCCATGGTCGTGATGCTGGCCTGCTGCGCATCAAGATTGCCGCAGACGCGCGCGAGGAGCAGCAGCGTCTCCTGCTGTGCGGTATTGATCTCGCGGATAAGTTCGGACGCGGTGTCCACCAACGGATCCACGGCAGCCGCCATGTAGTCAGCCGGTGCCACCCAGCCCATCGAGCCGAACCCGCCGACGAAATAAATGTCCGCTATCGCCATACGAAAGAAGCCGAAGTCGTTGAAATCCACCCAATAGGCCGCGTTGGCATGTCGCGCCAGGTAACGTTCGCGAACCGGCGCGCTGTCATCCTTCGACACACGCGTCACCGATCCCATCAGCGTCACCCTGGCCGCGCCCAGCGGATCTCGCTGGCTTTCCGGCGGGGTGATCAGGAGGCTGGCGCGCGGATCGCCGAGGAGGTTTTGCGTGTGCATCGCCATGGTGCTGATGAGAAACAACGGTTGCCCCTGGTCGTCGAGGCCATAGGGCATGACGGACCCGAAGGGCCAGCCTGGTTGTTTACGCGAGAGGGTCGAAAGGCCGCCCGTCTGCTGCAAATAGACTAACGTCCTCGCTTTTTCGGCGTGGGGCGGCTCGGGAACGTCAGGACCTTCCGAGTCCGGGCCGCTGTTATGTGCTCCTAACGATGACGACACGAAACCTCTACTTTCTCGGCCCTATCAAATACCCAAGTCCTGGGTGAGCCGTAATTCTGATTCGTCCACAATTTCTTCCAAACAGGTGAAGCAGGTGAATGGAAACTGACTGACCGGAATCGCGCACACTTCGCCGACGGGCGACTCATCCAATGCCGGACCACCACATTCTTTATGGATCAGGACTAACATATATTTTACTTCCTGCGGCCTTACCGCGCAGCGTTCATGACATCCAGCCGCTGTTCAATATCGGCCGCCACGTTTCTCCAGGTCATCTCGTCAGGCTCACGTTGCCGAAAAAAGTCCGGCCACGTGCGTTCCGAGTATCTGAGGAACAGATGATACGCGAGGAATGCCTCGGCATGTCGGCCCTCTTCCTCAAGCGCTCGCCCTCTCCAGTAGTCGATATCTGACTCTGTTTGCAGGGTCGGCAGTATGATTTTTGCCCGATTCCAGTCCCGCAACGCTTCGGAAAATTCACCGGTCGCGAAGTGGGCCTGTCCTGACCGGCAATCTGCCTCCGCTGCCTCATCCACCGCCTTATTGATGACAGGAGCCGTCGCCAGCAGCGGCACTGAAGGGACAATCCACAAAGCGCCTGTCACAGCGTTATAGGGCAGGTAGAGGCCTGCAAGCAAATAGGCAGCCGATTTTGTCCCGGCACCGACCACCTTGTGCTCCTTGCTCGCGAACAGGCGGTCCAGATCCTGTTCAGTTTGAATTTTCGTTCCCGCAGCATTGCGCAACACCTGGCCGTTCGGAGCTCCGCGCGTCGTGCTGCGATAGGCAAGAATGGCTTGATCGAAAAAGACATCCTCCCTGACCAGTGCATCTTGGAAGCCCGGGAGCTCCCTGAGATCGGAAAAGCCCGGCAACGAAATGCAGCCAGACAGCGCAAGAACCAGTCCGCATCCAATACCCGTCGTCGCCGCATTCCAGAGCGTCACGCCTACCCTCCTCGTCCCGCTGACCGGTTCAGTAGCGACAGGGTTTTGCCCGCTATTCATACAGCGCCCCTCCAGGCCTGGCGGCAACCGCCTTGGCACGTTTCACGGAATCCCTCATGACCTCGGAGATTCGCGCCTCAGCCCGATCGGCCTTCTCTGTCCATGACGAATCATCTGGAAGCTGTGGCTTGAAATACGAGGGCACGACCGATTCCGAATAGGCGAGAAAGTCCCCGTAGGCGATGGCTGCGACGCGAGGCCTAGCGAGCGCATCGAAGGTCCGACCACGCCAGTAGTTCACATCTGAATAGGCTCGCAGGGACGGCATGATTTCTTCGGCATGGTCCCAGCTCGCGAGGGCTCGTTCATAGGAACCGGCCAGGAATTCCGTCCGTCCCTGCATGTAGGCTTGTTGCGCCTCTGTCACATACGTCGCCTCCAGACTCGTGGACACCGGCAGGGACGGAATTCCGAGCACCAGTCCTACGACGCTCATCGCCACGACGCAGGGAAAGAACACAATCACTCCTGCGACCGCGGCCGCCCCTGCTATGCCGACACCCGTCCACATCGTGACTGTCTCGCCGGTCGAGAACCTGCTGTCGATCGGCTCAAACAGCACCTGTAGATCCTCCTCATGCTGGATCTTTCTCCCCACCGGATCCCGCACGACGGTTCCAGGCTTCAATGTCCCGGGCTGTCTCGTTTCCTTTGGAAGATAGCGATAGGCTCTCACGGACTTGTCATACAAAAAATCCTCGCTCTTCTGAGCGAGCAAGGATCCGGGAAGTGCTTTCGGCGATTCCCTCTCCTTCTTCAGATCAGAAAACACAGCACACCCCGAAGCGTGGCTCAACACCAGACAGGCCAGCAACATCACCGGAACGAGTGATCGACGAAACTGAGCCATAGATCGACCTTCCGTGAGCAGACCATGGGCATGGCTGAAAGACTTCAGCCCTCGTATTGCATGACCCATTCTGTTACGAGTCTACGGATCTTCGGTGGGATGAAAAGAAAATTCGAGCAATGAAGGAGGTGCCGGAGGCTCGTATTCCGTCGTGCTAGGCGCGGACCACCAACCTACGAAACGTCTCCAAATGCTCCGGGCTGCTCAGCCGATGATCGCCGGTTTTCAGCAGCAATTCGATGGAGAACTCCGGATCCTGCGACAGCACCTGCTGCACGAAGCCCCAGCTGCCGTCGGGCCTGATCACCGCATCCTGTAGTCCATGCAGGATGGTTGTCTTGACGCGACGCGGCATGGTGAAACGACGGCTCCAGAGGGCCTGGCTGTCCTCGACCCAATGCCAGGGAATCGGCGCCTCTCTGTGCATGGGCTCGTCGTCCCAGGGCATGGAGCCGGTCGCCTGCCACTGTTCACGCCGCTCGTTGGAAATCTGAGCCGCGCGCAGATCCATCATATTGAACGCCGGGGCGATGAGAATCAATTCTTCCACCGCCGGTTGCTCCTGCGCGACCAGCCAGGCCAGCCATCCACCGAGGGAGTTTCCGACGATCGTCACCGGCGGCCCGTCTGCCAACAGATTCGTAACGGATTCGGCGTCTTCCAGCCATTGCAGCAGACGATATTCACCCCACACACCGCCCGAGTCGCCCCAACCGCGAAAGTCGAAGCAGCAGAATCCCCAACCTCGCTCCTGACACCATTGCGCCAGCGCCTTGCTCTTGTTGCCCCACCGTTTGGAGAGAAACCCGGTGATGAAAAGAAGCTGGCGGTCCTTGCCGACGATACGATCGCCGCGGAGAAGGGCGCCATCGGCACCGGTGAGTGTGAACGGATCCATCCCGCGCCTATCTCACGGCCTTCAAGAGAAAACTGCCCAGCTTGCGCAACACCGGCTCCGGAATTTCATGGCCGCCCCGAAACGGCTGCCAATCGACCGACACACCGGCTTGCAGAAATTCATCCCGCAACCGTTCTGCCATCGCGTAGGGCAGGATCGGATCCTGAGTGCCGTGGCTCTGAAACAGCGGGAGGCCTTTGCGTTTCATCAGCAACGGCGCCCACTCCTGTTTCGCCACCAGGGTCCCGGAAAGCTGGATGAGTCCGGCATAGGGCTGCGTGCTGTGGAGCAGTGCGTCACAGGACAGCATCGCCCCCTGTGAAAAGCCGCCTAACACCGTACGCTTGGGATCGGCGCCGAGTTTCTTTTGTATCTCATCCAGCAGCGCTGTCATGCGCTCGCGTGCTTCGGTCAGCCCGCGCGGGATTTCGCCGGACATGTCTCGCACTTTGCCCGCCGCTCGATCGGCTTGGATACGAGCCATGTCGATCATCCACCAGGCGCGCGAATCGCCGAAGCCCATCGGAATGGAAATCGGCGCTTCAGGAAACAGAAAGCGTGTCCCGGTGGGCGCATCGAGATATTCGCTGAGCGGCACGAGATCGTCGCCCGGCGCACCGAAACCATGGAGCAGCACCACCAGCAGGCCGTGGCCCCCGCCCTTATCGTCAGTGCCGCCCGTCAGGCGAACCGTGAGGCCGCCGAGTTTATCTACACGCATCTGGCTACCACTCCTTCGTCAGACCTGTCGCGGCGTCAATGCCCAGGCAGGCCGTCTCTCAGACAGGCATCTCACCCAGTGTAATGAAATTATTGGCCGAGATACCAGTATTGCAGGAAGGCGAGCGCGGCAACCAGGGTCGCTTGCACCATCGGCTGCTGATAGAAGGGGACGAACGCTCCCTGTTGCACACCGTCGATGTCGGTGATGATCTGGCGTAAGCGGTCGCTCGAATGCCCTGAAGCTACCTTGATCGGACTAAGACCTCTATCTTCAATTCGAGCCATGGCCCGATCAAGTTGTTCTTGAATAGATGTAAGTATCCGCCGCTTCGCTCCGACCGCCGCCAGATATAACAGGCTGGCACTGGTGATGGCCACCAGGCTATTCACCGTCAGGGCCAGGATCAACACGGGCGGGAAGTCCCAATTGTCGAAGTAGTGGTTCCTGGCGGCGATCAACAGAAACAGCACCAGGAAGGGATGGCGAACCCGTCGATTCACGACTGTGCTCCGCTCGACGATGAGGCGGATCTTCTGCATCGAGGTCAACGTACCCGAAGCCGCCGGCATTTCCTGAATCCATTTGGTGCAGAGGATCACCGCGTCCAGCAGAGCCAGATTCAAAATGAGGAATGAAACGACACTCGCAGTGAGGGCAATTGAGTCAACGGCACAGCTGAACGTACCGCGACAGGGTACGGAGAGGCGGAACTCACCGCCGTTCATGACCCACACCAACGGCCCGAGAAGGAGGACATAGATCCCCAATCCCAGCGCAATCCGTCCCCCACGTGGACGCCATCTGTGGGCGCGACAGTAGCGTGTCCAGAGATCGCCCGCGTCGCTCGCTTGGTCCTGCTTGGAGCCGTGGAACATCCAATGCAAATCGCTCCAGAATCCTTTCAATCCGTCCTGCCATCCATCGGCCCTGAGCTGAGGCGGTAAATTCGGGGAAAAAGATTTCGTGAGCTCATCGATGTTGCGAGCGGAATCGGCACGGGCCTTGAGGAGGAAAAACAGGCAGAGGCAAAAGGCGGCCAGCCGCAGGGCTTCCGTCGGCCAAATGCTTACACCGTCGGTCCAAGAGAAGGGCTCCTCTTCAGCATAATTGGGGAGATGGAAGATCTGACACGAAAACAACAAGGCCATGACGATGGGGATGGCGACCCAGGCTGAGCGCAGGATCCATTCAAGGCGGCGCTTGGTGGGATCTGGCTCGTCCCGTGCCGTCATCCAATTCCACAGCCGGCCGTAGCCCCAGAGCGCCAAAAACCCGAGAGTCAGTCCGACGATCCAGAGAAGACCGATGTACGGCGGCGGATTGAATCTCCCGGTCTTGCTATCGACATCGATTCGATCCGGATGAATGGTGGGCAAATCCTTCACCTGCCCCACAGGGCTCAGATCGACCGCACCATGGCGCCCGATTTCGAAAAGACGGGGTGGAATCGTGTCATTCTGCGGCCACGACGCAACTCGACCGATCGCTTGCAGCACGGCAAAGAACGTGGAGGTTTGGAGCGAACTGCGGAAAGGGGGGATGCTCTGTTGCAGCGAGGGCGCCAGCTGGAGGCCGAACTGGGAGGCCACGATGAGGTTGCGCGTCCATTTCTGCTCATCTGCGTGAAAATACCGTGCATCCAGGTCGGTCGCGAAGAACAGGGCGTTCGGAAATTCTTCCCGTAGGGCTTGGAGGATCAGCAGCGCGTCATAGGGATCTCGGCCGAGGATTCCAATGGCCTTGACCTTCCCATGTCGTTCGTCGACCTTTTTTGGGGGGTCACCATTCTTCTTGCTGTTGTCCTCGCATTCGGCCTTGATACGCGTCACCAGGCGCCGGACATAATCGAGTTGCGCCTGTCCCTCCGGACGCTCGTAGGAATCGATGTCACGGAACGCACCCTTGCCTTCCCCCTTGTCCCGATCCTTCGATTTATCCTCTTCTTTGGACTTGGCCCGTTTGGTTTGATCCTCCGCGGTTTCGCCATCCAGACCACTCAGGTAACTGTATTGCACAATGTTGAGATCTTTAGGCGACAGCGTAGCATTAAGCAGGTTGGCGATCCCTGTTTGGGTGTCATTACATGTGATTTTCAGCAACTCTTTCGAGCGTTGAGGCATGTGCTGACAGGCGGCGGCGGTAAAAGTGAGCGGGAGGGCACGGGCATAAAATGAATCCCATTCGCCGATCAATACGATCCGGTCTTGCCCGATCCTGATCAGTCGCCGCTCCAGTTCCTCCAGGACGGATTCGAAAAGAACTTCGTCGCTGGTGATGCGGTAAGAGAGAACCAAACCGGCCCTCTCCAGCGGTTGCTTGAGTGCCTTCTCGCACTCTACGTTGCTTTGGCAAGCCTGCCCGCTCCCTTCCTCTTTCAGTCCGCGGAGGAGAAGACTTGGCATGGCCGTCGCCCAGGGGGAATACACTGGCATACTTTTCCCCGACTTCTGCCAGCTGTACGACTCTTTCGGGTCTCGCTTCCACACGCTCCAGTGCTTCGATGGGCGGCTATACTCCTTCCCGATTTCCTTGAGAATGCTCCGAAATTCAGACGATGTACGAGGGCCGACAAGTCTGACTGAGAGATACGGGAATTTCGAAACAAGCGCACTGATACGAGCTAGAATCCTATCCTCGCCTTCTTGCGCTTTCACCCATAGGACTAACACCAGGTCGGGATTCCAGGATGACTCACTCAGTGGAAGACAGGTACCAATGACGCTTCGCTCGTACCATTCATAGGGCGTGTATTGCTGTACCGAGTTGGGGCCTGTTTTGAGACCTGACACAGGTTTGAGCCGATTCGAGGCACCAGCGAATTCGGCTTGGACTGCCTTCGGAAAATCCCACCTGAAGTACGACAGCGACTCACCCTTGTCCGGAGCGAAACAGCCCGCTTCCAGCGCGGCACTTACCGCGTAGCGGTCCCGAATACGCACCTCGCCGGCCTCGACCGATGATCCGCCTTGGGTCATCACCACCAACACCAGGATTGATTTGCTGTCGGCTTCACTGATTTTGCTGCGCAGACTCTTCAGACCGTCGTTTCCTTGCGCCTGTTGGGCGACCGTCGCGGTCACCAGGCCGAGCTTCTTGTCGTCGACCGTGACCTGAACCGAGATCTGTCGTTGAGCTTCGACAGCCTTCTCGACTGCGGCGAAGGGGTCTTCCCAGAGCCTGGCTGGAACTTTCAATTCTCCCGTCGTTTGGGGCAGTCCCGTGCCGGGACCGGACGGCCGCGAACTCTGCAGCGGGTTCTTGGTGAGCACCATAGCGGCCACGGCGAGGGCCAGAGTGACCGTCGTGGCCAAGGATAGGGTGGAATCGTCGCCCTTGAACGCCATGGGCAATCCTTGTCTTCAGGCCTCGGGTTCGTTGACATACCCCGTTACCACTAGGGTGATTCAGCATGGAATGTGCCACTTTTCGGATGGCTGAACCGAAGCGAAATCGGCCGTTTCTGACACAGTCGTGCGAACCGTACGTAGGACAATGTATCGACGTGGATACAGCGCGTATCCAAATAGATAATGCGGATGAAGGAAAACGAGAGGCTACGACGAGCAGCTGACGCTGAGGTGCTTGCCCCAGTTCGGGGGCGCGGCGGCGTAGGAATTCATGCCGGGTTGTTCTGTGTAGGGCTGCTGCAGCAGGGTCAGCAACCGTTCGACCTCGGAATAGTCCTTCTGCTGGGCCTTCTCAATGGCCCCTTGGGCGAGATAGTTACGCAGCACGTATTTGGGATTCACCTGATCCATGCGGCTCCGCCGCTCGTCGTCGCGGCTTTGCTCGCTCTTCAACCGGTCGCAATACTGAACGGCCCAGGCATCGAACCGTTCCGGATTCAGGAAATGTTCCCGCAGCCGTTCGTTCTTCGCCCCCGCATCGGATGAAAATGTGCCCAATTCACGCCAGAAGATCGTGTAATCGACCCGGCTTCCCACCATGAGCGATTTCAGTTCTTGCAGCAGGGCCTCATCTTCCGCGCGGTCCTCTACCAATCCCAATTTGGCGCGCATGTGGTTGTGATAGTGCCGATCCACGCTGGTCTGGTAACCATCGAGCGCGGCTTTCAGCTCTTCCTTGGGCGCAAACGGCAGCAGGGTTTGCGCCAGGCAACTCAGGTTCCAGAGTCCAATGTAGGGCTGCTGGTTGAAGGCGTAGCGCCCGTTATAGTCCGAGTGGTTGCAGATAAAGCCGGGGTCGTAGTCATCCATGAAACCGTAGGGGCCATAGTCCAGCGTGAGGCCCAGGATCGACATATTGTCGGTATTGAGCACGCCATGTGACCAGCCGACCGCTTGCCAGTGCGCGATCAGTTTCGCCGTGCGCTGGACCACCCCGGCAAAGAAGCGGGCATACTTGTCGACTGCCTGCGCAAGTTCAGGGAAATGCATCTCGATGGTGTAATCGGCCAACCGCTGCAGGTGCTCGTGCTGCTTCCGGTAGTAGAAAATTTCGAACGTGCCGAAGCGCACATGCGACGGGGCCATCCGGACGATCGTCGCCCCGGTTTCAACCTGTTCGCGATAGACCTTGTCGTCGCTGCCGACCAGACACAGCGCGCGTGTCGTGGGGATGCCGAGTCCATGCATCGCTTCGCAACAGAGATATTCACGGATGGCCGAACGGAGCACCGAACGCCCATCCCCGTCCCGAGAAAACGGCGTCATGCCCGCGCCCTTCAGATGCAGATCCCAGCGTTCCCCTCGCCCGTTCTTCACTTCCCCGAGCAGAATCGCGCGGCCATCGCCGAGTTGCGGCACATAGACGCCGAACTGGTGGCCGGAGTAGAGCATGGCGAGCGGTTCCATGCCGGGAATGAGCAGGCTCCCGCCGAACACCCCGGCGAACTCGGGTCGCGCCGCTTCCGCCGGGTCGAGGTCGAGCAACTCCATCGCGGCCCGGTTCGCGTTGATGAGAAACGGCGCGGCCGAGAAGGGCGTCGGGTTCACCTTGGCGTAGAAGACCTCCGGCAGACGCGCATAGCTGTTATCGAACGTGAGGGTTTCGAGACTGTGGGCTGTCATCGCGCTTCCTGACCTTGGAGCTACCGGAAATTGGCTTCGATGTCCGATTCCAACGTGAAGACAAAAATGCGCTCCCCGACCACGGTGTCGATGTCGGTAAACAGCGCCGTCACTTTCGCACCGATCAGATCCATCACCTGTTCACAGAGGCGCTCCCGACCTTGCGCGATGAGGTTCTGCCGAAGTCGTTTCACCATATCGATGCCCTCGGCCGTTTTGGCCAGCTGGCGTTCTGCGGGTGTCAGCACCCCCTTCAACCGCACGACAAGCATGTCCCGCACAATGAAGACGCGAACCTCATCCGGGCCGCGGCCCAGAAATTCCTGCTCGAACTTGATGATGGCCGTCCGGACAGCGGCTTCCTTCTCTCCCTTGCTCGCCACAGGCAATAGATCCTTCTGAATGGTTGATCGAGACAACGCGCGGCCGATTATAGTCACCGCCATGTGCAGACTCCAACCCCCTTCAACCGCTGTCGGCAAACGGTCCGGCACGACGCCGGCGACCAGGCCCATCGGTCTTGCCACCAAGCCCTGCTGCGCCGACTTTTTACTTGCAATTACGAAGGCGCGCGGCTACATCTACCGTAGTTTTCCGGTGGTGCCGCCGAGAGGCCGTGAATCGCGCGTGGCCCGGACCCACCACATGGATGTGATGAGACAGGCAGTAGGGTCTTGCCGGTGTTTCCCTTCAGGGAAAGGCCGGGGACAGTGCAGGCCAGTCGTTGGTTCCTTGTTGCAAGGACCGTCGGCTGGCCTGTTTCTTTTCATGAGTGCCATGGGGTCGGCATGTCGTTTCTCGCGCTCGTCCCGCTGTTGCCGTTGTTGACGGCCTTCATCGTGATGACCGGCGATCGTGCGGAGCAGGACCAGAATGCCAGAGCCGGGTTGCTCCCCGTCGCGGCGGCATTTCTCGGGTCCCTCATCGCCCTGGTGGCGGTCACCTCCGGAGATCCGATCACCATCCAGTTCTACGATACGGCCTCCGTCGCCAATCTTGCCTTCCCCATCGGGTTCTATATCGACCGGCTCAGCGCAGTCATGATGGTCCTCATCACCGGCGTGACCATGCTCATCTACCGCTATTCCATGGGCTACATGTATCAGGATCGCGGATATCGCCGGTATCTCGGGATGCTCGGCATCACGACCGCGGTGCTCCTCTGCATGGTGTCCAGCGCGAACCTGGTCATGTTATTTGTCTTCTGGCAGATCCTCTCCTGGCTGCTGTTCCTGCTCGCGCACAACCACGGGCATGCCGCCACCCTGTCCGGCGCGGCGAACACGTTTACGATGTTGCGGCTCAGCGATGCGGCGTTTCTGGCCGGTATCGTCTTGGCTTATTCGCTGTACGGCACATTCGAGTTCCAGACATTGTTTGCCCGCGCCGCGGACACGCCCGTCACCCTGTCCCTTTGGCCGGACCTCGGCTGGGAGATGAACGGCGTGACGGCGGTGACCCTGCTGATTTTCGTCGGCGCCATGGGCAAGTCGGCGCAATTCCCGATCCACACCTGGCTGCCGCGCTCCCTCTATGCGCCGACGCCCATCCACGCGCTGCTGCACGCCGGCATCATCAACGCCGGGGGATTCCTCTTGAACCGTCTGGCCCCGCTCTACGGACTGAGTCCGGCTACCCTTCACGTGGTGTTTGTGATCGGCATGCTCACGGCGATGCTCGGCGCCACCATGATGTTGACGCAGAACGACATCAAGAAGACGCTCGGCTTTTCGACGATCGGCCAGATGGGCTACATGATCATGGAATGCGGGCTGGGCGCGTTTTCTCTCGCCGTGTTCCATCTGATCGCCCACGGCCTGTTCAAGGGCACCGTCTTCCTGAATTGCGGCAACGTGATCCATAAAGCCCGACAGGAGCCCTCGTTTCCGCCGATCGACCGCGAGACGGAGGAAAGCGAATTCTCCAACCTGACCTGGTCGACCGGCTTCCTGACGACGCTGCTCTTGCCGCTCGTGATCCTGCTCGTCACGCACGGCGTCTTGCGCATTCCACTGATCGATTCACAGGGCACAGTGATTTTCCTGTTCTTCATCTGGGTCACTTCCTCGCAGGCGATTCTTTCCCTGACACGTATTCGGGCCGTGGCCTCCTGGAAGGTGTCCGCCGCCATGCTGGTCACGCTCGTCATCGTCGTCTTCACATACCTCTTTGCGGTGGAGAGCTTTACGCATTTTCTGTATCCGAATCCGGAGGTGGTGGCCTCGTATTTCAAGGCCGCGGCGCTGCCGGGCCGGCTCTTCGACAGTCTGGTGGTCGGCACGACGGTGCTGACGATCCTCAGCTGGTTCTATCTCTATGCGCATGCGCATGGGCGCACGGTCACAATTCCCGGTTGGATCGACGTCTTCCTCGTCCGCCTCTATGTCCTGTTCATGAACCGCCTGTACCTGGATCAGCTGTATCTCAAGTTCGGCCGGATCGTGACGCTCGTCGCCCATCACCTGGAAAAGCGGTTGTCGTGACCATGCAACGCAGCCACACGAACAACGGCGCAGCCCGGGCTGTCGGAGGCCGGTCATGATCAAGACCTGGATGACACCGTGGCTACTCCTGGCCGTTCCCTTGCTCGGCGCGGCGCTCAGCCTGTTCCTCCGCACGTCGCTCCAGCGGATGAAGACCTCGGCCCTCCTGACGACGGTCGCCAGCCTGCTCGTCGTCATCGGGACACCCTGGGCGCTGGGCGACACGCTGGCCGGTGTGCCGTTTCTCTGCCTGCTCCCGCTGACGGCGTTTCTTTCGCTCCTCGGCCAACCGTTGCACCGCGACAATACTCCGGCTTGGACGGCGACGCTGGTGCTGCTGGGACTGGGACTGGGCATCCTCACTGCTCAAGCACCGGCGCACGACGTCATGCTCCCGATGCTGCCCGGCTTGCTCTGCATCCTGCTGTATCGGTATCAATCCGGCGCCACGCCGGAGACCTGGCGGGGACTGTCGGCCTACGGACTGAGCATGGTGTCGGCTGCGCTGGCCCTGGTGCTCCCGACACCGGCCTCGACGGTGGCCCTGTTGGTCACCTGCGCCACGCTGCTGCCGCTCCTACCCGTTCACAGCGGATTCATTGCGACCTTGACCGGCTTACCCGGCAATCTCCCCGCGTTTCTCGCCTTGCTGCTGCCGACAGTCGGGTTCCATACCCTGCTGACGTTGCTCCCGACCCTGACCGTCACAGCCCTCCACACTGTCGCGATTCTGGCGTTGGCGGGCGCCCTCTACGGTTCGCTCCGGGCGCTGATTCAGGCGCGCCCGCTCCCGCGGCTTGCCTACGCCGCCCTCGCGTTTTTCGGCCTGCTCTGGTGGTATGTCGCCGACACCGGCACCGCCCCCATGCAAGCGACGGTCTATCTCAGTGCCGTGGGGCTCGCGGCCAGCGGACTGCTGCTGGCCTGGTATGCCATCCGGGCCCGGTATGGTGATATCGATCTCCGCGCACTCGGCGGGCTCGCCTATCCCATGCCGCGCTTCAGCACGTTGTTGGCGCTCCTGGCACTCGCCGCGCTGGGCATGCCGCCCTTCGGCGTGTTTTCCGGGTTCCTGGGCATGTTGCTCCTGCCCACGTTTACACCCTCCGGGCCCTTTGCCGTCGTCATGATCGTCTGGCTCACCGCCTCCTGGTATTACACCGATCTGGTGCAACAACTCATCTTCGGCCGGCAACGCGTGGATATGCGATACGACGACTTGCGCCAAACGGAGTTCGCCTCGCTGGTGTTGCTGTTGTTGTTGCTGTTGGCCCTCGGCACGGCCCCTTCGCGATTCTTCGACTCATACATACCGGCACCTCCGGCCACTGTCGCCATGCAGGAGGGGACATGGACCCGGTGATCCGCGCCGACGACCCGGCAGACCTCGAAGCCCGCCGCATGGAACTGCGGGGCACGATCCGCCTCGCCAGCGAAGTCATCGCGCAGTATTGGCCGATGCGGACCTTCGTCCATCACAATCCGCTCCACAGCCTCGAGTATCTCCCGTTCACCGAAACGGTCCGACGTGGCCACCAATTCCTGGGCGGCAACGGGTATCTCCCCGGTGACATGTATCGGCGCTATCTGAAATCGGGCAGGATTCTGGTCCGCCATATCGACGAGGCCCTGGCGCCCCTCGCGCTCGAGCAGGAAGTCGATCTTGGCCCCTGCCGCATTGCCCATCGTGAAGTGTTGCGAGCCTGCCTGACCCATGGACTGGCCACCGCGACCGACGAACCACTCGATCGATTGATGGAACGGGAGCCGAACGAGGAGCAGGTCGAGGCACTGGCCGAACGACTGGGCTCGTTCTCCACACCGACGGTGGCGGAACGGATGGCCGCCACGGTCCGGTCGGATTCGGATGCCCTCGGCCATCATCTCACCCTCTCCAACTGGTGCGACCAGACCCTGGGCACCCGGATCGTCGAACAGATCAACAGCGAGTTGGTCAAATGGTGCGAAGCGTTTCTAGACGAAGGCCACGCCACCTGGCCGATGCCGGGTCGGGACCAGGGCCTCTACGCCGCCTGGAAGCAGGTGGCCGGGAAAGAATGGACGACCTGCGGCATTGAGGACAGCCGCCGGAAAATTACGGCACTGCCGGAGCATCCCGAAGACGCCGTATTGGACTGCCTGGACACGCTGGCGATCCCCATGACATTCCGGCAGGACTACCTGTCGCTCCAACTTGCAGCCCTTCCAGGTTGGGCCGGCTTCATCAAATGGCGCGCGGAAGAAACCGGCTATGCCTGGCAGCAGGCCTACCCCGTCGGGCTGGTGAAGTTTCTCGCCGTGCGCTTGTGGTATGTGCGCGAACTGGTCCAGAAAGTCTGCCGGGAAGAATTGGGCATCGAAGGGACCTATCCCGCGGTGATGGCCTACATGGCGCAGCAGTCGCATGCGTACTTCATGCACAAGGAATGGGCCGCCGGACGACTTCCCGCCTCCATGGCCGACCGGGTCGCCCGCCTGCATGCCGACACGAGACACCGGCAGCAGGGCACGCCGGCCCTCGCCCCTGAATGGGAGTCACTCACCCATCACGATCAGATCGAATTCGGACCGCGCCGCGAACGGGCTGCGCAGCGGCTCATGGCGCGACGCCTGCTCACGCTGGCCCAGGCGCTCGAGATCGTTCCGGCGCTGTTGATGGACGGTCCGCTGACGGCCCTTCGCACCCTGCTGGATTGGATCGACGCCTTTCCCGAATCCGCGCATGGTCCGGTGTGGCTCAAGGCCTTCGAGGCCGGATATCAGGATCACCTCTTCGGCATGTTGCTGCGCGCGCCGGTCAAACCCCAACCGGTCTCCGCCGAGCACCATCCGCCGGTGCGGCCCCATTCCCAATCGGTCTTTTGCATCGATGTGCGCTCCGAGCCGTTCCGCCGCCACCTGGAATCGACCGGCGCAAACGACACCTACGGGTTTGCCGGTTTCTTCGCGGTCTTTATCCGGTATCGGGCCTGGGGCAAAGAACACGAGACCGAGCAGTTCCCGGTCATCATGCGCGCGAAAAACGAGGTGCGGGAGATCCCCCGCAGCTATCTGGATCACTACGTGTCCAAACACCAGTCGCGCGCGAAATTGGTCCACGCCGGACATACGCTGCTGCACGATCTGAAGGAGAACGTCGTCACCCCCTATGTCATGGTGGAATCCCTGGGCTGGTTCTACGCGCTGCCCATGATGGGTAAAACGATGCTGCCCGCCCTCTACAAGCGGCTGACCAATTGGGTGCGGCGGTTATTTGTTCCCCCCATCGCCACGATTCTCACGGTGGACAAACTGGCGCCGGCCGAAACCGAGGAAATGGTGGTCTCCGAACAACGGGCTTTGATCTGGAAAGCGCTGCGCGATCGGTTCGGGCTGCATGGATCGCGGGTCGAGGCCGAATTCGTCGAGGCCCTGCGGCGGCGCGCGCTGGACGAGGATGCCCCGGTGGAACCGTTCCTCAGCGACGCGGCCAAATCGGTCGATCTCTCCGCCGACCAACTCACCGCCTTCCTCGAAGAACTCCGGCGGCACTACCGGATCAATCGTCGCGCGGCCTCCCGCCAGAAAGAACGGATCACGCGCACCGGCTTCACGCTCGAAGAACAGGTTCTGACCGTGGAAACCGCCCTGCGCATGATGGGCCTGGTGAGAAATTTCGCCCGCCTCGTGCTCGTCTGCGCCCATGGCAGCACCACCGAGAACAACCCGTTCGAGTCGGCGCTGGACTGCGGCGCCTGCGGCGGCAACGAAGGCAAACCGAACGCGCGCGTGCTGGCGGCGATGGCCAATCGTCCGCCGGTGCGGGAACGGCTGGCGAAACGCGGTATCGAAATCCCGTCAGACACCCACTTCCTCGCCGGGCAGGTCGATACCACGACGGACGAGGTACACCTGTTCGATCTCGAAGATGCGCCGCCGACCCACCGCAAGGACGTGGCCCGATTGTACGACGACTTACGCGAAGCCGCGCAACTGACCAGCCAGGAGCGCTGCAGCCGGTTCCCCGATGTGGGAACGGTCCTGCCTCTCAACCAGGCTTCGGCGCATGTGGCCGGACGGAGCGCGGACTGGAGCCAGGTGCGGCCGGAATGGGGCCTGTCCGGCAACACAACTTTCATCATCGGCCGCCGGGAGCTGACCAAGGGATTGAACCTGGCCGGGCGTATCTTCCTTCACTCATACGACTATCGGGAAGATCCGACGGACCGCTGGCTGGAAGTGTTGCTGACCGCGCCGCAGGTGGTGGCGCAGTGGATCAACATGGAGCATTATTTCTCGGCCGTCGACAACGAGGTCTATGGAAGCGGAAGCAAGATCTATCATAACGTCGTCGGCCGCATCGGCATCATGTCCGGCCCCTGGAGCGATCTCCGGCTCGGGCTGGCCCGGCAAACCGTCATGAACGACGACCTGCCCTATCATGAACCCATGCGCCTCCTGACGCTGGTGGAAGCCTCACGCCCGCGGATCGAGAAACTCATTGCGCGGCACGAGGTGCTGCAACATTTCTATCACAACGAGTGGGTGCACCTGGCTGCGCTGGACCCTGAAGACGGCATCTGGTACCGCTACATGCCCTCGGGGGTCTGGCGCCGCGTGAGGAATCCCAGTGACACATAGATTGCAACCGGCATCACCCCGGAAGAGACCTCTTTTTTCAAAGGAGTGGAGACATGGCCGCACTGACGTTGCATCCCATGAAAGAAATTCGCGTCATCGTATCGGGTGAACACCGGCCCTTTGTCACCGAGTTATTGGACAAAGTAGAGGCGACCGGCTACACCATCATCGGCAATATCTCGGGGAAGGGCCATCATGGGGTGCGTGAAGCCCACTTCATGTTCAGCGAGCAGGAGAGCCTGGTCATGATTATGGCGGTGGTACCGGAGGAAAAGGTGGAACCGGTGCTGGCCGGGCTCCGGCCGCTGTTCGAGCGACATTCGGGCGTGATGTTCGTCTCCGATGTCGCCGTCAGCCGGCGCGAATATTTCGGCAGAAAGAGCGCCAAGTCTTGACCGCGAACCCGCGCCTGGTGAGCCCGCAGGCCGGGCGGCCGACCTTGTCTTCTCAGCGACGATTGTCTACAATGTGCCCCCGTTGGCCTGTAAGAGGAAGGACGGCACGTGAAGGGATTACGGTTTGAACGGCTCGGACGAGACCGCCACTACAACATCATCTTCCACATCGGCAGCAGCTATGTGCCGGTGAGCGACGAGACCATCGAAGAGCTGAAGGCTCAGACCCTGCTGTCCTCCGAGCGTTTCCTCGACCTCCTCCTCGACAAGATCGGGTACACCAGTTACCTCAAAGACCAGATCCGCACGGAGCTTCAAGCCTCCGGCGATCCCATGACCCAGATGACCGTCCTCCAGGGCGCCATCCGGGAGCTGTAACGCGCGACGCCTCGCATTCCCGGCACCGCCCCTTCGTCACTTCTTCAGCATCCGCTTTGTTTCACGCTTCCCGAGGGCCATTCATCATGGCGATGCAGTTAGACGAGGCGACTCGATCCCACGAGCAATGACTCGCCACCCATATGCCCCCTCATCCCGGCAGACCTCACGCTCAAACATGCCGTCATGCGCCAGGACGCGCTCTCGTTCCTACGAGCCACCTTTTACCGGTGGATGCAGCTGTGCCGGCGATCTATCCTGATGTCGCAACGGAACCTGCCCTGTTGGCGATCGGCGATCTTCACCTCGAAAACTTTGGAACCTGGCGGGACCGGGAAGGCCCCTGGTCTGGGGCATCAACGACTTCGATGAGGCAGCCGTCCTGCCTTAAACCAACGACTTGCTGCGCCTGGCCGTCAGCGCCAGGCTGGCCATCAAGACCGACCAACTGACCCTGAGCCCCAAAGCCGCCGCAGAGGCGCTGCTCACTGGATACCTGGAAGGTTTGCAGTCCAGCGGACAACCGTTCGTGCTGGCAGAGCAGCACAGCTGGCTGCGCGATCTCGCCGATCGTGGACCAGGCTGTCCGGTCCGTCGATTCCTTTCTGCAACTCCATGGAACCTGGATCGTACGGCGGCTCTCTCCCTACTGCTCACGAACCGATCTCACCACCCTGCCGAAGAAACGGGATGAGGGGCAACTGCTCTATACGATGGGCCGGGAAACCGCCAACGTGCATCTGGGAAGTCGAGGGGCTATCGGAGCCGTACGACAAGACATGTCGAAAAGAGAAGCCGACTGGTTTCGAGCGGGATCGAAGGCAATGACACGCGTTATACTCACAGAGTGGAAGAAGTGGGTGGATAGGCCGCTCGCGAAATCTGCTCGAACCTAGACACTAGCGAGATGTCGAAATGGCCGGCCGACCGGGTTGAGTTCTCTAAGCAGCCGATCTGTCAGTCGTCATCGTGAATTGCTCCCAAACTGGGATCATGATAGACTGCGCCCGTGCGTATTATCGCGAAACGGACTCTTCACACATTCTGGGATCGGTACCCACGCGCGAGAGGACCGTTAGAAGCGTGGCATCAGGAAGTGGTTCATGCAGATTGGGCAACCCCGCCTGAGCTTAAATCTCAGTTTCGCTCAGCGAGTGTGCTGCAAGGCAGCCGTGCGGTATTCAACATTGCAGGGAACCAGTACCGATTGGTGGTGAAGATTAACTACGCCTATCGGATTGTCTACATCCGTTTCGTCGGTACCCATCAAGAGTATGACCAGATCGATGCACACACCGTCTGACGAGGTACAGAAGCCATGAATATTTCTCCTATTAAAACCAAACGGGATCATGAGCGTGCGTTGCTCCGCATCGAACACCTGATGGATGCAAAGCCCGACACCAAGGCCGGAGACGAGTTGGACATTCTCACCACCCTCGTAGAAGCCTACGAGGCCAAGCGTCACGCAGTCAGCCCACCTGATCCCGTTGAAGCGATTCGATTTCGGATGGATCAGTTAGGCATGAGCCGAAAGGACTTGGAGGCATTGCTCGGCGGGCGCGGTCGAGTGTCGGAAATTCTCTCTAAAAAACGAGGCCTCTCACTGACTATGATTCGTCGAATCCATCGCACACTCCACATTCCACTCGAAAGCCTAATCGGCACAGCGGCGTAGTAAGACCACGACCAAAGGTAAGACGTACGATAGAAAGTACGTCTCGTTTGTTCGTTTTCTGCAGCCAACGCTGACAGAAATTTTTGAACACCATCGGCGTCGGACTCTCCACGCAGACCTGCTTCTACACATTAGCTTGAGGAGCCGCACCCTGCATTGTATGCCAACTGTGGCATGCTGACTAAGGGCATGACTCAGCAGCGGCGGCTTCGATCCATTGCTAGGCAACCGTCACTTAGCGATGGTCGTATTGTGATACCGTATGTGCTCTGTGTCGATGACATGGTCGGGAAGCTGACGGAGCGACGCGAGATCCAGCCTGATCGCACCCAGGTCACATTGAGCGTGATGATTAGGGCAAAGTATAAGCATGTTGCTTGGCAAATCGGGACCATTATGAGGATGACCAAGGGGCCGGATGTGGTGTGCTTCCGCGTATGTCTGGCCCTCCCACAGGGGAACAGCAAGACCGCAGATCTGACACTGGTTATGATGACGTAGCTTGAGGTCTCGCGCCGTTGCTGTATCCCGAATGAGTCTCTGCAGAATAGTCTCCCGTCGCTCGGGATGCGCCGCATCATTGACGTCGCTTGCGATTAGATCTGCTGAACATGGAGGACCTGGTGTCACCTCCCTGGGTGCAACAGAATGTTCGAAGCAAACTCGTTTGCTAAGTAGCGACTCCGCTGCAGCCCGGTTCTCGACGGACCCACCCACTGACCTTAAAAGGGATTGCAGTTCTCCTGGATCACCAGAAAGCCAACGGTTGACTCGCGCGTCGAACGCGGGTGCGCTCAACTTCAGACGTCTAGTGCATGCATCGTGGATAGACCGTTCTGCTGAATCGTAGTTCTTAAAGCGGTGCCCAGCGAGCTCGCGGGCAGCCACTTTCCGCACGGCATCCAGACGAACGCCCGCCACAGAACACCCTGATCCGCTCGCAGAGTAGGCCGTGAGGATTTCTCGAAGGACATCCAACACATCCTCAATCAGTGGGCGCATACCAAAACTACTCCAGACTCACCGAGCCCCCTGGTTCGTAAGAGGTGCCCAACTAGTTACTATATAGCCTGGTATATCGACTCCATGAATCCAGCCAGCACGATCATAAATTTCCCGCCGAGTCGAGGGCTTCGTCAATGATGCCCCCAAGCGAGAGCGACATACGCGCATTCAACGACGGCCTTCCATCAACAGAGCCCCAATCTGGCTGCGACAGCGCGTTGCGCGAGCACCGAAGGACTAAGCCCGGCGCTCTCAATCCCCGGTCTGGCCGCTGGCGAAGAGGGCGTTCATGATGGCGTTTTTTTTGGTGGGATCTTTTTCGAAGCGGATGGCTTTGGAGAAGTTTTCGGCGGCACTTTCCCGCTTGCCCTTGGCGGCGTAAATCCTCCCGATGCCGTAGAGGGCCTGAGCTTCCTCCGGGTTGGCCTTCACGGCTTTGCTGAAGGACTCCATGGCCTCCGAGGCTCTGGATTGCTCCATCAACAGCCAACCAAGCGCGGTGTGGGCCGAGGCGAACTCGGGATTGAGCTGCGTCGCTTCACGATATTCCCTCAAGGCGAGGTCCATCCGCCCCTTGGTTTCGTAAACTCCGCCGAGCGCGAAATGGATTTCCGCGTCACTTGGGTCGAGCCGCAGGGCTTCTTTGTAGGCTTGCAGCGCCGGTTCGAATTTGCCCTGCTCCGCAAGCGCACAGCCGAGATTGGCATGGGCCAGCGCGTCGTTGGGATTCAGCTTGATCACTTCGCGGTATTGGGGAATGGCCATCTCAAGCCGACCCTGCTCCTGATAGGCCACGCCGAGGTTCGTGCGCGCCGGCGCAAATGTCGGAGCCAGCTTGACCGCTTCGCGATATTCCTTGATCGCCATTTCAAGATGGTCGGCACGCTCGTGGATCTGGGCCAGAAAATAATGGGGATACGCAGACTGCGGAGCCAGCTTGGCGGCTTCTTTATACGAGACCATCGATTGCTCGGATTGCCCGGACTGGGCTAGAAATAATCCCTGCACCAGATGCGTCTGGGCATTGCCGGCGTGCCGGTCTGCGATGGAGTGCACCCACTCCCGGACGCGCTCGATGTCGTCCGTCTCCTGTAGCGCGCGGGCATGCATCCGCCAGGCGTCGGCGAATTCCCCGCGAATCAGGTGGGTGACGTTTAAGGCGAAGTACGGGCGAGGATCTTTTTCACCGGCGGTCTCCACCGCGCGAGCCCATTCCGATGCCTCATACCCGACCCGGTCCCAGTCGTCTGCCAGGAGGGCCGTTTCGATTCTGTCTTGGTGTGTGCTCATGATGAAAGAGGCGCGCCGCTCAGCGCGTCAGCGCGTCCTGCACATCCGGCGGCGTCGCCTGCATGCGCGCGCCGAGAATGGGATATCGTTCGGTTAGTTTCTGTTTCATGAGCCACGCGATGGTGCGATAGGACCAGTGCCCCTTCACCCCGGAACGCAATTTCGCAATGTATTCCGCTTCCGCATAGTCCATCTTGAAGAGGCAGCGCACGGAGAAGCCGAACGGAATGGCATACATCGCCGCTTCCTGGCTCGATTTCCGGAGTTGTTCGATATCGGATTTTACATGCCCCATGGCTTCGCGGTATTCGTGGTCGAGCCCCGCTTCTGCCAAAATGGGCGGTGTCTCGAACCCGTGCACAGTGGTGAAGTTCTGCTGCACCTGCTGGCAGCGCCGGTGCCGATGCATGTCGCGCCACCCGCCGATGTCCATCATCACATCGAACACAAAGGCATAGCCGCTGCGGAACTCCTTGATCAATTCGTCATGCGGTCCACGTTTCTGGAAGGCGATTTCGATGGTGTCCTGCTTCTGTTTCTCCGTCCAATCCCGCACGACCGCGAGGATCTTTCGATACGGAGCCTGCGAGGCGCGATAGAGCAGCGTGGTGACGACTTCGTCGAGCGGATGGTGCGGCTCGATCAAGTCCACCGGTTCCGCGGCGCCCCAGGCGGTGGGTTGATCCAACCCGCTGCCCTTCAGTGCTTCTTTCGCATGCCGAGCGAGATCGCTGTAGACCTCTGCCTGATACAGATTCGGTTTGGCGTACCGCGCGAGGGTCGGCGCCATGGGTTCGCCCAGGCCGGCCGCCTGTCCGGACAATTCACCCCAGAGATTGACCGGCGGTTTCCGACAGGCTTCCTGCAGCTCTTCTCCCAGCAGACGAAGCTCCGGCAGTTGAGACGACAACAGGCGGGTAATCTGCTTTTCAAGGGTGCGAATGCTGACGACCTGGCCGACGTTCGTCTGCGCCGCCAGGGGCAACAGATAACGGGTCACATCGAAGGCCCGCGCTGCAATCGCCCGTTGATAGGCGGCGGGGGTCATGTCCTCGGGGCGAGGCTCCCGCTCCGTCAGATGCTGACTTAACGGTTCGTGGAGCGCACGGTAGACCGTTGCGAGCCCCCGGAGGATACCGAGATAGGTCGCTTCGGTTTCCTGCCCGCGAATGGTATCCGGAACAAACCAATTGGTCGAGGCGAAGTTCTGATACCGGCTCGATTTGGCCTGTCCGTCCCAGAGCGGTTCGTCCTCCAGGCGGATGGCGGCCAGCTCGGAGATCTGTTCGAAGCAAATGATCACATGGCCCAGGTCCGCGATGGAGCCATGGCCATAGTCGAAATAAAACTGTTCCCAGAATTTTTCAGAGGAATGCCCGTGGACCCATTTGATGCTCTCTTCGATAGAGTCCGGGGACCGGCTATACCGCGCGAGCGCATAGGCGGATTTTTCCGGCGGCATCGGAGCCAGGGCGATCACACGGCGGCCTTGAGTGGTCATAGTTTTAGAGAAGCGGGCCCAGCGGCTTGTGATTGAGCAGAGTACTTGTGGACGCCCGTGTTTACAAGGTGGGCACTATACTCTCGCAGAAAGGCCGGTGCAACATAGTCGTCCCTCGTATCTCCTCGCTCGTGAAGCGCAGAGCGAGAGACGGAGCGTGCCGCGTTGACTTGCCCGCGGGACCGCCGCTATAGTCCCGCTCGAACTCTCGGGAGACCCAATAGCAGAGCCATGATTAAAGCGATTAAGGGCGTCAAAGATCTCCTGCCGGAGGAGTCCCCCCGCTGGCGATTCATCGAAGATACCGCCAGGCAGTGGGCACTCCGTTACGGCTTTCAAGAGATCCGCGTCCCGATTTTCGAGACCACGACGTTGTTCGCGCGCAGCATCGGTGCCTCGACCGATATCGTCGAAAAGGAAATGTACACCTTCGCCGATCGCGACGGATCGTCCCTGACCCTGCGTCCTGAAGGGACCGCCGGGACAGTCCGTGCATTCATCGAGCACAATCGCGCCGCCGACCCGCGGCCGCAAAAATATTGTTACGCCGGGCCGATGTTCCGCCACGAGCGTCCCCAGGCCGGGCGGTTGCGGCAATTTCATCAATTCGGGGTGGAATCCTTCGGTGTGGCCGACCCGCGGGCCGATGTCGAAGTCATCTCGCTGCTGTGGCGACTCTTGTCCGACCTCACGCTGCCGGGATTGACCCTGGAAATTAACAATCTTGGATATACAGAGGACCGGGCCCGGTACAAACCGCTCCTGGTAGCGTTTCTGAAAGGTGTGGAAAGCCGCCTCTGCGGAAATTGCCAGCGCCGGATCGAGACGAATCCGTTACGCGTTCTGGACTGCAAAGTTCCGGAATGCCGCTCGGCGACTGAGGATGCTCCCCGCCTGGCCGATTCCTTGTCATCCGAAGCACGGGACCATTTCGAGCGCGTGACGACCGGCCTTCAATCGGTGGGCATCCCGTTCCACATGAACCCCCGGCTCGTCCGTGGCCTGGACTATTACTGTCTCACCGCATTCGAAGTCACCTGCTCCCATTTGGGTGCGCAGAATGCCGTCGGAGCCGGTGGCCGTTATGACGGTCTCGTCGAACAACTCGGTGGAGCCGCGGTGCCGGCAGTCGGATTCGCCGTCGGGCTGGAACGGATTGCCCTGATGTTGCCGGAGACCGTGGTGGTAGCGGGCATTCCCCGGGTGTACGTCGCTGCCTTCGGCACTCAGGCTGTCGGTCTCGGATTTACGCTGCTCGATGAACTGCGTCGAACCGGAGTGCCGGCCGACATGGATTTCCGCGCGGCATCACTCAAGGCCCACTTGCGTCAGGCAGATCGTCTCAATGCTCTCTATGCGATCCTTCTCGGTGACGACGAAGTGACGAAAGGTGTCGCCACCGTCCGGAATATGCAGACAAAAGCCCAGGAAGACATCCCGATTCCAGACCTCGCATCAGCCCTCCGCACCAGACTCGTCAACAGGTAATTCAGGTTCCTTTTTGTAGTTGACTTTCCTTCCTAGAATTCGTACGCTCCGCATTCTGTTTTGTATCTATAAGCTATTGATTCTTAATCACTCTTAAAGATTATCCACAGACATACTTTCAATGAGCGCCAAGAAGTTCGGCATCCTGTTATCCACACCCCCCTCACACCCCAGTGTCGAGACGGTGGCACACCTCGCGTCTGAGGCGCTGACTGAAGGTGTGGATCTCTATCTCTATTTCATCGATGAGGGAGTGAAGAATCTTCGCGACCTTCGTTATACCGAACTCGTGGGCCGGGGTATGAAACTGTTTGTCTGTGCCTATGGATGCCAGCAGCATGGAGTCTCGACCGATGCGCTCGATTCCCGGATTTCTCTCTGTGGCCTGGTCGTGCTGTCGAATATTGTGAACGGCTGCGACCGGTTTCTGGCATTTACATAAGACGATCGCCTGAAGAAACGACTATGGCAGCCACTGCATCCATCGTGCTCATTATTTGTGAGGACCCGCGGACCTCTGCTCGTCCGGTCGAGGCCTTGCGCATCGCATTGGGACTGGCTGCCGGAGAGAACCCGATTACGGTGATTCTCATGGGACAGGCCGTTCAGCTGTTGGCGGAAGAGACGGATGATATCGTCGATATCGAGATTCTCGAAAAGTATCTTCCCTCCTTCGAGCATCTCCAGATCCCGTTTCTCCTGGTGTTTCCATCCGGCCCGGCTCCCGAGCTTCAAGAGGGGTTCGCAGTTACCGTCGGTTCTTCTGAATCGGCTCGGCAGGCCATGGCCGCAGCCGACCGGGTCTTGGTCTTTTAGCTCCTATGGGATCTCATGGCTGCTCGTAAGACGTTATATCTCCTCCGACGACCGGTTTCGGATCCGGCTCAATCCCTGTTGCCTTCCGCATCGGCCGATGTGTCGTCAGGCGTCTGCTCGCTGGTTCTCCTGGAAGAAGCGGTGGGGTCTTCACCGGCGTTCCCCGGACCGATTTACGTGCTTCCATCTGCATCGGGCGTTCCGGCAGCCGTTTCCGGAACGATCATTTCCTATCGAGATCTTGTCGGCTTGATTGCGGAGCATGATTCGACCATTGTGTTGTGATCCGGCTCTCTTCTCTTAGTTATCTTCCTAATAAAGAGAAGAACCGGAGTCGTCGGAGTAGGAGTAGGCTCTGTGGGTTCTGTGGATGAATGCGAAGAGGTCCGTGGACGTTGACGATCGAAGAGCCTAGCCCATGTTGATGAGATGGTGTATAAGGCAGGGGGCGCTCAGGGATAAGGTGAGGGAGCCTGTGCACGGGAAAGATGAACCGTCGGCCGGTCTCTCGGATGTCCACAAGAAGCGAGCGCGTCTTCTCATCGAACGATCAATAAAACCAGGGTTTCTTATGTATTTATCCACACCTGTTGATAAGGCTGTGAACATTTATAAGATATTGAGTTTACAGGACTAATTAGATGTGGAATGACGCACTCGTGTACATTCAGGAAAAGGTCCCGAAGCAGGTCTTTGAAACCTGGTTCACTCCTGTTGTACTTGACCGGATTGAAGATACAACGGCGTATCTTGCAGTCCCGAACAAGTTTTTCGGCGAGTGGTTAGGAGAGCATTACCGCGATCTCCTGGCCGAAGCGGTCTCTGCCGCGCAAGGGGGCGGCCACCTGGACGTGTCCTTTGTCGTCAACAACAAGCAGGTTCCTTCTCCTTCGCCCGCTCAACAGGAGAGTGGTCCGGCGGATACGGCCGGGCGTGGATTCGTCGCGTCTCGATCAAAACGCGGCGTGCAATTGAATCCGAAATACACCTTCAAAAGTTTCGTGGTCGGGGCAGGAAACCAGTTTGCCCACGCGGCCTGTATGGCCGTGGCCGAACAACCGGCGAAAGCCTACAACCCGCTGTTTCTGTATGGTGGTGTGGGATTGGGCAAGACCCATTTGCTGAATGCGATCGGCAACTACCTGGCTGAACGAAGCGACCTCCGCATCGCCTACCTGACGACCGAACAGTTTACGAACGAGGTCATCAACTCCATTCGCTATGACAAGATGATCGACCTGCGCAAGCGGTATCGCAACGTCGATATGTTGATGATCGACGACATTCAATTTCTGGCGGGCAAAGAGCGGACGCAGGAAGAGTTCTTTCATACGTTCAATACCCTCTACGAAGCCCATAAACAGATCGTCCTGTCGAGCGACCGCTTTCCGAAAGATATGCCGGATATCGAAGAGCGGCTTCGGTCCCGGTTCGAATGGGGGCTGATTGCCGACCTGCAGCCGCCGGACGTGGAGACTCGTATCGCCATCTTGCGCAAGAAATCCGAGGACGAACGCATTGCGCTGCCCGAGGATGTGATTCACTTCCTGGCCACCACGATGAAGAACAACATTCGTGAGTTGGAAGGCTCGCTCGTCCGGGTCGGGGCCTATTCTTCCCTGACGGGGCAAACGATCACGCTCGACATGGCCAAGAACGTCTTGCGCGATCTCATCGGGGACAAAAAGAAGATTGTCTCCATCGAAGATATTCAAGAGGCGGTGGGGTCGAAGTATCATCTGAAGATTGCCGACTTGAAATCGCGGCGTCGAAGCAAAACGCTGGTGCACCCGCGCCAGATCGCCATGTATCTCTGCCGGGAACTCACCGACGCCTCATTTCCTGAAATCGGGCGCCAGTTCGGCGGCAAGGATCACACGACGATTATCCATGCCTGTCGGCAGATCTCGAAGGCGAAAGAAGCCGACAGCGCCTTGCATACGACGCTGGAAGGCCTGAAAGAACAGATCTTGAGGGCGTAAGGCCCGCTGAGGGAGACCGACCATGAAGGTACGCATCGGACGAGAGGAATTGTTGACGGGATTGCAGCGGGTGCAGGGTGTCGTTGAAAAACGAAATACCATGCCGATCCTCTCGAACATTTTATTGGAAGCCAAACACGACGGTGCTGAAATCGTCGCCACCGATCTGGAGATCGGCATGCGGGGTCTGTACAAGGCGACGGTCCTCGAAGCCGGCGGCGTGACGATTTCCGCCCGCAAGTTGTACGAGATCATCAAGGAATTGCCCAGCGGTGAGATCGAGCTGACATCCGGCGACAACAACTGGACGACGATCCAGTCCGGGAAGAGTCAGTTCAAGGTGGTGGGCCTTCCGAGCGGCGACTATCCGGCGCTGCCTTCCATTGAACGCGAGGGGCTGACGCCACTGGCCGGAGCAGGCCTGTTGGAACTGATTCGGAAGACGTTGTTTGCCGCCGGCGACAACGATGCCCGGTACATCCTGAACGGCCTGCTCGTGAGCTTGACGACGACCGAAAAGAAAACCACGCTCCTGCGACTGGTCGGCACCGACGGCCATCGCCTGGCCGTGGCGGAGCGCGAAGTCGGTCCCCCGAATGCGAAGCAGCCGGCACAGGACATCAAAGCGATTATCCCGAAGAAGGCGGCGCAGGAAATGCGGCGCTTGCTGGAAGAGGGAGGCGACGAAGAGCCCTTGATCGGGTTCACCAAAAATCTCATGATCTTCCGCAAGAGCGGCCTCCTCCTCACCTCCCGCCTCATGGAGGGGAACTACCCCAATTACCAGCAGGTGGTCCCGAAGGAAAGCGGCAAGCGCATTGCGGTCAATCGCGGGCTGCTGGAAAGCGCGTTGCGACGGGTCTCGGTGTTGTCGAAAGACAAGGCCAATGCCGTGAAGGTGTCCTTTGCTCCCGGCGGCATGACTCTATTTTCGAGCAATCCCGATTATGGAGAAGCCACGGAAGAATTGGTGGCCCGGTATGAGGGCGAGGCGCTCAACACAGGATTCAATGCCCGGTATCTGTTGGATGCCTTGAGCGTCATGGATGGAGAATCGGTCTCGGTGCAAATGGACACCGCCTTGAGCCCTTGCCTGATTCAGGAGGCCGAGAGTCCCGGATTCAAATGCGTCGTGATGCCGATCAAAATTTAGGAATCGGAATGTCTTTTTACAGGATGCTCACAATGGCTGATCGGCAAGGCGGCAGCGAGCGTAGGGCCGAGGCGTACCCCTGCGGTGCGTGGAGGGCCTACACGATACGAGCACGCCGCCGGCGGGCATTTTCCCCATCCTGGTAGGAGTTGAATGGCCAAGGACGACCAGCAGGACAATTCTGCCAAGCCGAAATCCGATAGTTACAGCGCGGATCAAATCAAAGTTCTCGAAGGACTCGACGCCGTCCGGAAACGACCGGCGATGTACATCGGCAGCACCGGTGTCGACGGGTTACACCATCTGGTCTATGAAGTCGTCGATAACAGTGTCGACGAGCACATGGCCGGTTTCGGTGAAGCGATCGAGGTCACGATCCACATCGACGGCAGTGTCACGGTCGTGGACAACGGCCGCGGCATTCCCACCGGCATGCATTCCACCCAGAAGAAGTCCGCCGCCGAAGTCGCCCTCACCGTCCTGCATGCGGGCGGCAAGTTTGAACAGGGCGCCTACACGGTTTCCGGCGGGTTGCACGGGGTCGGCATCTCGGTCGTGAACGCGCTCTCCGAATGGCTGGAGCTGGAAATCTGGCAGGACGGACAAGTCTTCGAGCAGCGGTATGAGCGTGGAAAACCCCAGGCGCCGTTAGCCGTCACCGGAAAAACCAAGCGCCGCGGCACCAAGGTGCGTTTTAAGCCGGACGGCCAGATTTTTGAAACGCTGGAATTCAGCTTCGACGTGTTGGCGCAACGGCTTCGCGAGCTGGCCTTTCTCAACAAGGGCCTGTCCATCACGCTCAAGGACGATCGCAAGGAAAAGGAACAGGTTTTTCATTATAAGGGCGGGATCGTCTCGTTCGTCGATCATCTCAACGAAGCCAAGACCCCGCTGCATAAGCCCATCTACGTGCAGACTGAGCGCGCGGACCTGATTCTTGAGGTGGCGCTGCAGTACAACGACGGGTATGCCGAGAATCTCTTTTCGTTCGCCAACAACATCAACACCAAAGAAGGCGGCACCCACCTGGTGGGCTTCAAGGCCGCGCTGACCCGCACGATCAACAGTTACGCCAACGCCAACGATCTCCTGAAGAAAGACACCGAATCGTTGAGCGGCGACGACGTGCGGGAAGGCTTGACCGCGGTTGTCAGCGTGAAAGTACGGAATCCGCAGTTCGAAGGGCAGACCAAGGCGAAGCTCGGCAACAGTGAGGTGAAGGGGATCGTCGAGGCGGCTGTGAACGACGCCCTCGGCACCTACTTCGAAGAGAACCCGCCGGTCGCCCGCAAAATCATCGGCAAGGCGATCGATGCCGCGCGCGCCCGTGAAGCGGCCCGGAAAGCGAAGGACCTCATTCGCCGGAAGAGCGCCTTGGATGGCGGGTCGTTGCCCGGCAAGCTGGCCGACTGTTCCGAGAAGGATCCGGCGTTGAGCGAACTTTTCATCGTCGAGGGTGATTCCGCCGGCGGGTCTGCCAAGCAGGGCCGCGACCGGAAGTTTCAGGCGATTCTTCCGCTCAAGGGAAAGATTCTGAACGTCGAGAAGGCCCGCTTCGACAAGATGCTCACCAGCGACGAAATCCGCACGTTGATCCTGGCGCTCGGGACCGGAATCGGCCGCAAAAAAGAGGATTCCGACAAGCCGGATAAGGAAGCGTTCGACATTGCGCGGACGCGCTATCACAAGATCGTGCTTATGACCGACGCCGATGTGGACGGCAGCCACATCCGCACGCTCCTGCTGACCTTTTTCTTCCGCCAGATGCCGGAGCTGCTGGAACGGGGCTACATCTACATCGCCCAGCCTCCCCTCTTTAAGGTCAAGAAGGGCAAGACGGAACGGTATCTCAAGGACGAACCTGCGATGAATGAATACCTCGCGGACCTGGCGGTCGAAGAGGTCGAAGTGGCGCTCGAAAACGGGGGGGAATATCTCTCGGGCCGCCGTCTGCTGCCGACGCTCAAAAAGTTGATCGCCTTCGAAAGCCTGCTGCACAAGGTGAATAAGAAACATCACGAAGCCAATATGTTGCGGGTCTTTGTCGACGAGCCGGGGTTAACGCGCGAGGCGTTGAAGGATCAGGCCGCGTTGGCCACGATCGTCGCCAATGCGAAGGCCACGCTGGCGCTCGTCTACCCGAAGGCCGAACCGACCATCGACATCCTGGAGGACGAAGAACATCAATCCAGCAAGTTGGTGTGCAAGGTTGCTACGGGCGGAATCGCCTATCAACTGGACGTGACGCACGAGCTGGTTGGGTCCGCCGACTTCCGGGAATTACAAAAACAGGCGCCTTCAGCGATGGGGCTCGGCAAGCCGCCGTATAAGATCAAGATCAAGGGAGCCGAAGTTCATAAGAACGGCTCAGCCGAGTTGGTGCAGGCGATCCTGGAAGAAGGCAAGCAGGGGTTGAACATCCAGCGGTACAAAGGTCTCGGTGAGATGAATCCCGGCCAGCTGTGGGAGACCACCATGGATCCGGAAAAGCGGACGCTGCTGCGGGTCAAGCTGGAAGACATGACCGGCGTGGATGAGATTTTCACGATCCTGATGGGCGACGAAGTGGAACCCCGCCGCAATTTCATTCAGCAACATGCGCTGGAAGTCAGGAACTTGGACGTATAGTAAATTCCCAGGAGCGTATGGCTGATAGCGAATAGTCCGGAGGTTTTCACGAAGTCTTCTGCCATCGGCTATACGCCATATGCCATCAGCTCTTCTAAGGAGTCGGAATGCCGCCAGATGAACGACTAGGACAGATTGCGATCGAAGACGAGATGCGCTCGTCGTATCTCGATTACGCCATGAGCGTGATCGTCGGTCGCGCACTTCCCGACGTGCGGGATGGATTGAAACCGGTGCACCGGCGCATTCTGCACGGCATGAACGAAATGGGGCTGGCCGCGAACCGGCCGTATCGGAAGTCGGCCAAGATCGTGGGCGAGATCATGGGCAACTACCACCCCCATGGCGACTCCGCGATTTACGACACCCTGGTGCGCATGGCGCAGAACTTCAACATGCGCTACATGCTGGTCGATGGACAGGGCAACTACGGCTCGATGGACGGTGACGCCGCCGCCGCCATGCGGTACACCGAAGCCCGTTTGACCAAATTGGCCGAAGAGCTGTTGGCCGACATTGAAAAAGAGACGGTCGATTTCGGTCCCAACTACGACGAGTCGCGCGTGGAGCCGCTCGTCCTGCCTTCCCGGGTACCGAACCTGCTGGTCAACGGCGCCGGCGGAATCGCCGTCGGCTATGCGACCAACATTCCCACGCACAATCTGGGTGAAGTGATCGAAGGGTTGCTCCTGCTGCTGGAGAACCCAGAGGTCACGATCGCACAGTTAATGAAGAAAATTCCGGGACCCGACTTCCCGACCGCCGGGTTCATTTACGGCACGTCCGGGATCAAGGATGCGTACGAGACGGGACGCGGGCTGTTGACGGTTCGCGCGAAGGTGGCGATTGAAACCGATGAACGGACCGACCGGGAACGATTGATCATTACCGAAATTCCCTACCAGGTGAACAAGTCGAAACTCATCGAAAAGATCGCCGACCTGGCGCAGGAGGATCGCGTCACGGGCATCTCCGATATCCGCGACGAATCGGACCGCGAGGGTGTGCGTGTCGTCATCGAGCTGAAGCGGAATGAGATTCCTCTCGTCGTGCTGAACAATCTATACAAACACAGTCAGTTGCAGACGACCTTCGGTGTCAACATGCTGGCGCTGGTCAACAACCGGCCGGAGGTGCTGAACCTCAAACGGATTCTGGAAGCCTTCGTCGAGCACCGCCGCGAAGTGGTCGTGCGACGCACGGCCTACGATCTGCGCAAAGCGGAAGAACGCGCCCATATCCTCGAAGGCCTCAAGATCGCGCTGGATAATCTCGATGCCGTGATCGCGCTGATCCGCCGTTCGCAGTCGCCTGATGTGGCGCGCACGGGTTTGATGCAGCAGTTCCGGCTGTCGGAAATCCAAGCCAACGCCATTCTCGAAATGCGCCTCCAGCGGCTCACGCAACTGGAGCGCGACAAACTCGTGGAAGAATACCGCGAAGTGCTGAAGACGATTGAATACCTGCGCTCAGTTCTCGGCAGTGAAGCGTTGGTGCGCAAGATCATCCGCGATGAATTGACGGAGATTAAAGAGAAGTATCAGGACGAACGCCGCACCAAGATCGTCAAGGAAGAGGCCGAGCTGACGCTCGAAGATTTGATCGCCGAAGAAGAAGTCGTCGTGACGATTTCCCACGCCGGCTATATCAAGCGGAACGCCGTCACCCTCTACCGGGCGCAACGGCGCGGCGGCAAGGGAAAAATTGCGATGGGGATCAAGGAAGAGGACTTCGTCGAAACCCTCTTCACGGCCTCCACGCACGACTCGCTGCTGTTCTTTACCGACGCAGGCAAGGTCTACTGGCTCAAGGTCCATGAAATTCCCGAAGCGAGCCGAGCCGCCAAAGGCAAAGCGCTGGTCAATCTCTTGGCCCTCTCCAAAGACGAGAAGGTCACGGCAACCCTTCCGGTGAAAGAATACCGTGCCGATCGGTTTGTCATCATGGGGACCAAGCAGGGCGTCATCAAGAAAACGGAACTGTCGGCCTACAGCAATCCGCGCCAGGGCGGCATCATTGCGCTCTCGCTCGATGCGGGCGACAAGCTGATCGGTGTGGACCTGACCGACGGCCAGCGGGAGATTCTGCTGGGCACGAAGCAGGGCATCACCATCCGGTTCAAGGAAGAAGATGTGCGCGCGATGGGACGCACGGCCCACGGGGTGCGCGGGATCACCCTTGAGCCCGGCGACGAAGTCATCGGTATGGAGACGATTACGCCCGACTCGACCACCGCGATCCTCACCGTGACCGAAGGCGGGTACGGAAAACGGACACCGGTGAACGAATATCGCGTGCAGGGTCGCGGCGGCAAAGGCATCATCAGCGTGAAGACGACCGAGCGGAACGGGCCGGCTGTGGGATTCCTCCAGGTTCGCGACGAGGATGAGATCATGTTGATGGCGGCGCAGGGCAAAGTGTTGCGCTGCAAGGTGGACGACATCCGTGAAATCGGGCGCAACACTCAAGGTGTCCGCCTGCTCGACATGGATGGAGATGAGGATCGTGTGGTCGCCGTCGTGAGACTGGTCGAACGCGAAGAAGGAGTGCCTGAAGAGGGCGAGTCATGATTCCTTGGAGCCGCACCGGTTTCAAGCGGCTCCCCCCACCATGGTTATGAACCACCCAACTCCGCCATCGGCCGGGACTCCGACCAACACTCCGGTCAAGCGTCCGCTGGACACCGTGGTCAAAATGGCGTTGGGCGTCCTGTTCGGCTCCTTTGCCTTGATCTGGGGCGGGATGTTTCTCAGCCGTCCGGATCGTTCGATTCCCCCCTATAGCATCGGCTCCCAGGAGCGCACGGTGGTAGCGGTGCATGTGCCGTCCTGGACCAGCGACACTGAGATCGAAACCCTGATCGAGCGATTCCGGAAAGTCGGCGCGGAAAGCCGGAATTTCGGCAGCATGAAAATCCAGCCCACCACCCTGGATGATCCCAAGGGGCGTTATCAACATATTGCGATTTACATCTTCACCGATGAGGGCTGGACGGAGCCGGAGGTGCTGCACAAGTACGTGACGGGTGAAGATGCCACGGTGCGGGACGGGTTTGAGGGATCGGTGCGCGGATTGTACCGGCTTGATGGACAGGAAGAAGAAGGCCGTATCGGGCCGGTTCCCAGGGGAAAAGACAGTGCGGCCACCGCGGCCTATTCGCGGCAGTTGTTTAAGGGGACCGTCGTGCGGAACGCGGGGGCCTCTCCGGCTGACTCAACGCCTGCGCCATGAGGGTCACCAGGTGTTCACGCAGGGCCTGGTCCTGAATGCCCTGCGCGTGGAGCGTGACTTCCTGGAGTAACTGGGGCGACGGTTGAATCGTCAACGGGTCGGGGGCAGTCGTTGCTTCGGCAGTCGGCGATGGGTCTGCAGTGAACTCTCCGATGCGCAAGACGATGTCCGTCACCAACGGCTGGCCCGCCATCGCATTCACCTTCTCCAATAGGACCGGCTTGAGAAAGGTGAGCTGCTGTAGCCACACCGAGTTGTGCACCAGGACGTACAACTTTTTGAACCGGATTTGATCGGGACGCGTGTGGGCCGCGATCGGCTCGCCCACGATGTCGGGCCACTGACGTCGCAGGCGCGCTTCGAATAACTTGCTCTCCAGGCCCAACCTGTGGGCGACACCGGCCAAGATGGAGCTGAAGGAATCGAGCCTGCTCTGTCCACGCATGGTGGTATGATAACAAAATGTGCCCGATGGAAATAGCGCGCGCGAGCCCACATGATGCATGATGGTTCGTCGCGAAATGGCGGAGTCGCGAAGCGAGACGGGCGTGTGGAGCCGTGAGGAAGGGAGGCATCCTTGAACAGGATGTCGACCGACCGAGCGGCGAGCCCGCCCGCCGACAGGCCTGTCGCAGCCGCGAACCCGCGATTGCAGCAGAAGCGCTCATGCATCATGTGGGCTAGTATGAGATGACGAAAACGCAGGACAAAGAAGACCAGTACAAAGTCGTCGCCACCAATCGCAAGGCGTATCACGACTACTTCATCGAAGAGAAGTTCGAAGCCGGGGTCATCCTGCGGGGGACCGAGGTGAAGTCGTTGCGGGAAGGTCGCGTGAACCTCCAGGATAGTTATGCCTCGGTGGACGACGGCGAGGTCTATCTGCAGCATTGCCACATCAGCCCCTACTCCCACGGCAATCTGATGAACCACGACCCGCTCCGCAAGCGAAAGCTGCTGTTGCATCGCAAAGAGATCAACAAGCTGATCGGAAAGACCCAGTTAAAGGGCCTCACCCTCGTCCCCCTGCGCATCTACTTTTCGAGGCGCGGCCACGCCAAAGTGGAGTTAGCCCTGGCGAAGGGCAAGAAACAATACGATCGTCGCGAATCCATCAAAGCCCGCGAAGCCGGCCGCGAGGTCGAACGCGCGATCAAACAAAGGAAATAGGCGACTTCGTCCCTCACACGTATCTTCCTTCCTCCTGCCCGAGAGAGCCGTGACGTCTCGATCGCTCCTCAGCGTTTTCGATGCATGCCCCCGGCCGGTCGTTGACGGGCCGATTACCCGGCGCGAATGTCCCTCTAACCACACTGACTGATCTGTCGGGATATCAGTTCTTCCCATTGAGGGGGAATATTTGCTCTTGACTTAGTTCTAATTAGAACTATTATACTGGCGTCGGGCCGTGCGGCTTCCTGCCGGGCGATCTGATCGGTAGGCGAAGTCAGGCGGTCAATGGTCGATCACGGGAGGATACCGAAATGAAAGCACTCTTCAATACAGACGACAGTTGGGCCGGCCTGATTTTGCGGCTGACCCTGGGATTGGTGATGCTGCCGCACGGGGCTCAAAAGTTGCTGGGTTGGTTCGGTGGATTCGGGTTCGACGGCACAATGGGTTTTTTCACCCAGAAAATGGGGCTACCCTGGATCATCGCGTTTCTGGTTATCATGGGGGAGTTTTTCGGCAGCCTGGGCTTGATCGCCGGCCTGTTGACGCGCTTCACCGCCGCCAGCTTCATTGTAATCATGCTGGGAGCCATTCTGACGGTGCATCTGCCGGTGGGGTTTTTCATGAATTGGTTCGGGCAACAGCAGGGAGAGGGCTATGAGTACCATCTCCTGGTGATCGGGCTGGCCGCTGCGTTGCTGGTGACGGGAGCCGGCCGATGGTCGATGGATCGGGTGGTGGCGGAACGAGTCGCCTGAGGCGGGAAAGGAGAGCGAACGATGTTCGTCGTATTGGGAGCAACAGGACATACCGGAGCCGTGGTCGCAGAGACGCTGCTCGCTCGCAAACAACCGGTGCGGGTGGTGGTGCGTTCGGCCGACAAGGGGGCAGCCTGGAAAGCAAAAGGGGCCGAGGTGGCCGTCGCCTCGCTGGATGATGTGCCCGCCATGACGAAGGCCTTGCAAGGGGCCTTAGGTGTCTACCTGCTGGTTCCGCCGAATTATGGGGCGACGGCCTGGCTTGCGGAGCAGCGGCAGCGGTTAGATCGCGCAGCGGAAGCCGTGAAAGCGAGCGGCATTTCGCATGTGGTGTTCCTGTCGTCCGTCGGCGGTCAGATCCCGGAGGGTACCGGCCCTATACGCGCCGTCCGATACGGCGAGCAAAAATTGAGTGCGGTGGCTCGTAATCTGACGGTCTTGCGACCCTGTTACTTCATGGAGAACTGGGCGCCGGGTATCGGGATGGCGAAGAGCCAGGGGCTGCTGCCCACATTCATGGCGCCGCAGGCGAAGGTGCCGATGATTTCGACCAAGGATATCGGCCGCGTCGCAGCGGAGCGATTGATGGCCGGCGGAAGGGGCCACACGGTAGTGGAGCTTGCGGGCCCGGAGGAGTACAGTCCGGAACAGGTGGCCGAGGCGCTGAGCCGGATTCTTGGGCGGGCGGTCGTTGCGCAACCGGCGCCGCTCAGCGCCGTGGTGCCGACATTCACTTCGTTCGGCTTTTCCGGAGAGGCAGCCGGCTTGTTCGAGGAAATGTACACCGCGTTTTCAACAGGTGCGATCGGGTATGAACACTCCGCCTCGCTGGTGCGAGGCACCATTCCCCTTGCGGAGGCGTTACGCGGAATGGCGTAAGAAAGGAGGCCCTATGCGAACAGACACATCCATCACGAAAGATCTTGTCGGAGTGTATCAGGCCGGATCTCATCATATGGTCGGGGACGGGTTTCCGGTCCGCAACATGATTCCCGGCGCCGGAGTCGAGGAGCAGCTGTCGCCCTTTTTAATGCTCGATTATCTGGGGCCCCAGCAGTTCCCGCCGACCGACCGGCAGCTCGGGGTCGGCGAGCATCCCCATCGAGGCTTTGAGACGGTCACCATCATGTATCACGGCAAGGTGGCGCATCGTGATTCGACCGGCAGCGGCGGCGTTATCGGCCCCGGTGACGTGCAGTGGATGACGGCGGCCTCGGGTGTCGTGCACGAAGAGTTGCATGAGAAGGAATTCGCGAAGCAGGGCGGCCTGTTGGAGGGGATTCAGCTGTGGGTCAATCTGCCGAAGGCGTTCAAGATGACCGCGCCCCGTTATCAAACGCTGGTCGATGCGGAGATTCCTGCGGTCGAGCTCGATGGAGGAGCCGGCCGGGTACGAGTGATCGCCGGAGAATTTCGCGCGGTGAAAGGTCCGGCCAAGACCTTCAGCCCGGTCCACCTCTACGACCTGCGGTTGAAGGCGGGCCACAGGACTGAACTCGACTTGCCCGAGGGATATAATTCGTCCCTGTTCGTGCTGCACGGACAGGTCGTCGTGAACGGGTCGCAGCCGGTGCAGGAAGTAGAAATCGCGCTGTTCGGTCAGCGAGGCGCGCACGTCGTCGTGGAGGCGAAGCAGGATGCGACCATCCTTGTGATGAGCGGCGAACCGATTGCCGAGCCGATCGCCCGGTACGGGCCGTTCGTGATGAACACGCGCGACGAAATTATCCAGGCCGTGCACGACTACCAGGCGGGAAAGATGGGGCATTTGTCATGACCGGTCAGGCGCTCACGGTCGATGTGTATTCGGACGTGGTGTGCCCCTGGTGTTACATCGGCAAACGGCGGCTGGAACAGGCGCTGGAATCGGTACAGGCGCAGGCGCACGTATTCTGGCGCCCGTTTCAGCTCAATCCGACCATGCCCAAGGCCGGCATGGATCGACGGGTGTATCTCGAAACGAAGTTCGGCGGGCCCGGCGAAATGAAGGCGATCCAGGACCGCGTGGCAGCAGTGGGAACGAGTGTGGGCATCGAGTTCGCGTTTGACCGGATCGCGCGGACACCGAACACGTTCGATGCCCATCGACTGATCTGGTTCGCTCAGCAGCAGGGCCGTCAGGATGAGGTGGTCGAAGAACTGTTTCACGGGTACTTCACGGAGGGATTCCCTATCGGTGAGGCTGAGATACTGGTTTCCCTCGCCGTCCGGGCCGGATTGGATGGAGAGGCGGTCGCTCGTCTGCTGCAGGCGCAGGAGGGTGTGGATGCCGTGCGGCAGGAGGAGGCCCATGGCCATCAGCTGGGTATCAGAGGGGTCCCCTATTTCGTGCTGAATGGAAAGGCTGCGCTCTCCGGCGCCCAGCCGGTGGAGACGTTCGTCTCCGCGATCAAACAGGTTACCGGGTAAGGAGGTCCTGCGATGGCGGTGCAAGTCTACGGATGTAATCACATCGTGATCGAAGTGACCGACGCCAAGAAAGCCGTGAAGTTCTATTCAGACGTGTTCGGACTCAAGATGTTGCAAGGCGGAGAAGGCGCGGCCTGGTGCAAACTGGGTGAACACCAATTCATGGCGATTTTTGAGGTCGAGCAACTGCAGCCGGATCGCGTGAAGCATTTCGGGTTGATGGTGCGTGATGCGGAGCAGATCAAAGAAGTCCGGCGCAAGCTCACCAGGAAGTACAAGCTGAAGATGGAGCCGCATTTCCGGTGCGATTTCCGCGACCCGTGGGGAAACCGCATTCAGGTCGGCGACCTGTCGGATGAATCGCTGGTCTGGCTCCTCCCCTATCAGGAGGTTCAGAAGGCGGGCATTACATTCTCCAAGCCCTCGCGCGCTCGACAAGGAAAGGAACGACAGGATGCCTGACTTAAAGAAGGTGCGATCGCTTGCGAAAGATCTCACCAAGACCTATCCTCGCAGCCCGCGGGAAATGCTGGGGGGCTATGTCATCGGCGCACGATGCGTGGACAAATGCCGGGCGTTTCTACTCGGCATCAACGGGGAGTACAACTATTGGCCCTGTTCGCTGGCGGGCCTGTTGTTCGCGTTCACAGGGATCTCCCCGGAGCAGTTCAAGGAGTTCGTGGCGACAGGAGCCACCGATGAGGACGTGGGTGCGTGGCTTAAGGCGCACAGCAAGGTACAGGACCGGCAGGCGATCATTGAGTGGAACAACAAGATGCGGGACCTGCGACTGTCCGAGATGGCGCCGTCGGTGCAGGCGTATATGGAGGACTACATCCCGAAGTATGTGCCGAGTCACCGCCCCGTCTACGTGTATTTCGATGTGTATGATCTGGAAGAGAAGCGTTTGTGACGGGCCAATCTAGAGCTAACACTTGAAGGAACTCGACATGCCGGATGCGACATGGACTGAGATCGGTTCGGTCGATGACCTCAAACAGCGCCCCCTCCGGCAGATTGTCTGTGGCCAGACGAAGCTGGCCCTGTCGTACAAGGACGGCCGGTTCGCGGCGATCTCAGGGGTCTGCAATCATATCGGCGGGCCGCTGGGCGAAGGACGGCTTGAGGGTGACTACGTCGTCTGTCCCTGGCATTACTGGAAGTTTCACCATCAAACCGGCCGGGGCGAGCCCGGGTATGAAGGTGATCAGGTTGCGACCTATGCCGTCAAGGTGGAGGATGGGCGCGTCTATGTCGATCTGTCTCCGGTCACGAAGCGGCGCAAGCTTCCGAAACCATCGCACCCGCTCGCGCGCCCGATCGTACGAACCGACGGTCCCATTCGTGTGTTGGGCCTCGCCACGACTGCGATGACGGCGGATCAGCCGCGTTTCAGCGCCTCCGACGCCCTACTGGAGGAGGCTCTCGTGCATGCGCGCGAACACCTGGAGCTCGACACGCAACTGATCAAGCTTCGCGACCTCTCGTTCCGGGCCTGTGAAGGGTTTTATTCCAAGTCGGCGGAAGCCTGCACCTGGCCTTGCTCGATTACGCAGATGGATCCGACCGATCAAATGGACCGGGTCTACGAAGCCGTAGTGCATTGGGCGGATGTGATTCTTGTCTCGACACCCATCCGATGGGGCGGAGCCAGCAGCCTCTATTACAAGATGGTCGAACGGATGAACTGCATTCAAAATCAGGAGACGATCGCCAACCGGCATCTGCTCAAAAATAAAGTCGCCGCGTTCATCATCATGGGTGGACAGGACAATGTCCAGGGTGTCGCCGGTCAACTGATGACCTTCTTCGCGGAAGTCGGTTGCCAGTTCCCGCAGTTTCCGTTTATCGCCCATTCGCGCGGATGGAGCGCAGAGGACATGGAGCGGAACAACAGCGAGGTGCAGCACAGCCGGGAGTTGCGTGAAGGGGCTCAGGCGCTCGTCGCCCGCGCGGCGGAGATGGCGCGGCTCATGGTGGAGGGGCAGCTGGCGATGCATCCGCTCACCAGGGGTGGCCGCAAGGCGCACCAACTGGATAGTGAACCGACGGGATAAGCGGGGCGGATTCGCAAGGAGGCGGGATCATGTCAGGTCAGGGTCACATGCGCGCGCACCTGGGCAATCTGTCGCGGTCGTTGCTGCGTCTGCACAAGGCGTTGCTGGACAGCGAACGGGTCTCCTATGAGCGGGTGCATGGGCGGATCGAGACGAATGGTGCGTTTTTTCAACTTGTCTTGGGTGACGCATGGTTCGCCTGGTTGCGCCCGCTCTCTCAATTGATGGTGAAGATCGATGAGCTGTCCGAGGATGAGGAAATCGGGGACCGGACGGAGATGACCCTGGCAATCGACTCGGTGCGGACCATGTTGACGCCGTCCGAAGAAGGCAATGGATTCGGCCGGCATTATTACGACGCGTTGCAGCGCGAACCCGATGTGGTGCTGGCGCATGCGGCGGTCAGGGCGCTGCTCCGGACATCGTCGCCGGGGAAGGAGTCGATCACATGAAAGCGCAGTATCTCGGCCATGTCGTGTTCTATGTGAAAGATCTTGGACGTTCGCTGGCATTTTATCGCGATCTGCTTGGATTCCAGGAAGTGGGGAGAATTTTCAATGGCGCGGCGGCGGCGCTCACATCCGGCCGCACGCATCATGAGCTGCTGCTGATTCAAGTCGGCGATGCGCCGGGGCCGCCGTCAGGGCGACGTCGAGGCCTCTACCATATCGGTATCAAAGTGGGCGACAGCCTCGATGAGCTGAGGGCGGCGAAGCGGGAGCTGGAATCCGCCGGTGTCTCCATCGACGGGATGAGCGACCACACGGTGAGTCAGAGTTTGTACTTGCGGGATCCGGACGGCAATGAGGTCGAGGTGTATGTGGACGCGGACGAAGGCTTGTGGAAAAGCAATCCGTCGGCCGTCCTTGCGCCCATCAAGCCGCTGTCGCTCTAGCAGGATGCGGAAAAAGACCGCCAGCGGCGTTCTCGCATCGCTTCGCGGCTCACCGTACCGCACGAGTACGATTCGCCTCTTCGCTCGCTGCGGCCTTGCTGGACGGCCATTTTGCGCATCCTGCGGGTGATTCTGATACCGAAACGGCGCACGAGTTGATCATAACGTCTTGCGCAACAATCGAGTGTTTCCGCAGCCTGCTAGGACTGGCCAAGACCTGCCGGGCTGGATCATCTGTGTCCCTTTCTGCGGCAGGACGCAGGTGGAAGCTGGCGCCTTTCTCCTCAACGGTGCCGATACTCGTTGTGCCGGCAAGTGGCAGAGCGAGCGGTCGCCTGCTTGGGATGGCAGGGGATTTGCGTCGAATGTGGGTAAGCGAGCTAGCCCCAGCAGGGTAAGAATGTGTGCGGAAGTAGAATCATTCGCTTAAACAGGAGGGCAAAGCATGGAACAACCAGTCATTGCAGCGAAGCAGCCGGCCGTGTTGGAGTTGGAAGCAGGCACGCACTATTGGTGCCGGTGCGGGCGCTCGAAGAAGCAACCGTTTTGTGATGGGTCTCACAAGGGAACCAGTTTCACGCCTCTGGAGTTCACGACAACCGAAAAGAAAACCGTGGCCTTGTGCCAATGTAAGCACACCAAGAATCCTCCGTTTTGCGACGGGACCCACAAATCGCTCTGAGTTCCCGGTTGACCGGCGTGCAGTGTGTGACACAAGAGGTGAATCATGGGTGAGGCGGCGAGCGAGAACGGGTATTCGATCAGGCTGACAGAGCGGCGGTTGGTGGCGGAAGGGACGATGGCGTTCTACTTCGACAAGCCGACGCAGTTTGTATTCACGCCGGGTCAGTTCGTCGATCTGACGCTGCCCCACCCCTCTGAGACCAATGCAGCGGGCAACACCAGAGCCTTTTCCATTGCGAGCGCACCGCAGGAATCCACGTTGATGGTGGCGACCCGGCTGCGCGATACCGCCTTCAAGCGCGAACTGCAGCGTATGCCGCTCGGTTCCACTGTTCAGATGGAAGGACCGTTCGGAAAATTGGTCCTGCATGCCGACCAGACCCGCCCTGCCGTCTTCCTGGCAGGCGGGATCGGCATTACCCCGTTTCGCAGCATGGTGGTGCAGGCGGCGATGCAGCGGTCGCCGCACCCCATGGTGCTGTTTTACTCCAACCGGCGACCGGAGGATGCGCCGTTCCTGGAGGAGCTGCAGGCCTTGCAAGACAAGAATCCCCACTATCGCTTCGTGGGCACCATGACCGAACCCGCGAAATCTTCCCGATCCTGGCAGGGCGAGACGGGATTCCTCAATGCGGCATTGCTCTCCAGACATCTCGTGAATGTGGAGAAGCCGATCTATTACGTGGTCGGTCCGCCGGGTATGGTCGGCGCACTGCGGACGATGCTCAAAGAGGCCCGCATCGAAGACAGCGATATTCGCACTGAAAAGTTTTCGGGTTACTGACGCAAGACGCCTTCATTCCGTCGTGGTCTGCGTTCTTCTGAAGCGCAGGCCACGATGTCCCCGCCTGCCGACACCGGCGTCCCCCAAATCGTTCGGTTCTGCCTCCTCCCGATCTGAAGTGTGACCTGTTGGCCATGTCTCGGTGAAAAACGCGCCATTCATCTGATCGGCCATGGGCCGTTGCATGACCTTCCCGCCGCCTAGTGACTGGCTTGGGATATGCAACGACTGCTACCGGTAAGTCCGAGGGAGGAGCCCCGTGGGTTGCGGCAAAGTAGAGGTCGGATTGGATAGGGAGGAGATGCCATGCAAGAGCCAAAAGCAGTATGGATTGTGTCGGCCGTGATCCTGACGGCATTCGTGCTGCTCGGGAATGTGGTACGCATCGCAGGGGCCACATCTCAGGAGACTCCCGAGCCTGGGTTTCGGTGGAAAGACGGGGCCGAAGTTTATGCGAAGGTCTGCGCGTTTTGTCATGAGGCCAGGGTCGGCCCAACCATCCGCGGCCGTGGCCTTGCTCCCGCCTACATCACCTTCATCGTCCGACACGGCAACCGGGCCATGCCATCCTTCCGCGCGGCCGAAATCGACGACGAGTCGCTGGCGAAGGTGGCTGAGTATGTTTCCAAAGCTGCAGCTAATCAGTAGGGAGGGCTCACGCCATGGAGATCGATCGACGCAACCTGATGAAAGGTTTGTTGGCGGGAGGAGCCCTGCTGGCGCTCGGGACTCCGTCGTGGACGTTTGCGGACGAGCCGGCGAAGAAGGCCAAGCGGTGTCTGCTCTTCCTGGGAGGCGCCAATGTGGATGGCCGGTTTGCGAACGGTGTGCGCGTGGCCTGTCAGGAAGTGAAATACGACGGGCTTGAGACGATGAAGGTCAACGGTGGACTCCTGTCCGATCCCGGCAAGCTGGTCTCGTTATTCGAACAGTCGAAAGGCGCGCGCTGGATCGCCGTCATGGACGATGCGAGTGCGGCGGTTTTCCAGGAACTGGCGCGGACGGCCGGAGCCCGTCTGCTCTCAGTCGGTGCTCATGCCTCGGTGAAGGACGACGCCTGTCCGCTTCGGCATACGTGGCTTGCGGCCTCACCCGCTCAGGGCGCCGGTGCTGTTCTGGCTTCTCGACTCATCGATGCGGGTGAAAGTTTTTCGATCATCGAAAGCTTCCTTGACGGATCATCGGCCGCGAGCAAACCAACCAGTTGGTCTGCACCGGGGTTTGCCTCCTATCGGTCTTCCGGATCCGACGCGATGCATCTCCACTGTTCAGGACTGTCGCTCTTGGAAGGATGTGCACAGCTGGGCCTGACTGGAGTTGAGGGATGGACGCCCATCCCACCCCACCTCTCTGCAGGCAAAGCCGTGTCGCAGCAGTCGCCACAGTGGGTGGAATCCGTGGGGTATGCCGTGGCGGCTTCGGCTCTCGGGGGCCGGATTCCGGAGTCCTGTTCCAGTCGCGCGTTTGTCCATCGGGCATTCACTCCCCATTCGTTGCCACCCACACAACGATTCGTCTCCTTCGTGATGGATATTTAGGCGGACAGGAGGATCAGCATGGCCAGCAAATTTATCGCATTACCGAAAGGCGTTTCGGAGAAGTCATTCGCGGCGGCGATTGCGGAGTTCCGCCGCATACTAGGTCAGGACTCCGTCCTCGTCACGGCGGAACAGCTTGCCCCTTACATCAAAACCATGATGCCGGTCCCGGATGCGGACCATACCCCGTCCGCGTCGCTCCTCGCCACGACAGTGGAGCAGATTCAGAAGATTGTCGCGGTCTGCAACCAATACAAAGTCCCGATCTGGATGATCTCGACCGGCCGGAACTTCGGTTATGGGTCTGCCGCGCCGGCCGAACGGGGTCAGGTGGTGCTCGATCTGAAACAGATGAACCGTATTTTGGAAGTCGATCCGGATCTCTGTTTCGCCCTCGTCGAGCCCGGCGTCACCTACAAGCAGCTCTACGATTACATCCAGGAACATAAGTACCCGCTGTGGCTCTCCTGTCCCGCCCCTTCCGCCATTGCCGGACCGACCGGCAATACGTTGGATCGAGGCGTCGGGTATACGCCCTATGGAGAACATTTCCTCTTTGCCTGCGGGATGGAAGTGGTTCTGGCCAACGGCGAGGTTCTCCGCACCGGGATGGGCTCGCTGCCCAAGTCCAACACCTGGCAGGTCTTCAAGTGGGGATACGGACCGTACCTCGACGGGATCTTCACCCAATCCAATTATGGCATCGTCACTAAGTTCGGATTCTGGCTGATGCCGGCCCCTCCGGCCTTCAAGCCGTTCGTCATTCAGTACGAGAACGAAGACGATATCGTGGAAATCGTCGAGACCATCAGGCCGCTTCGCATCAGCGGCGTCATCCCCAATGCGATCGTGATCGCCCACGCGCTCTATGAAGCGCCCACGAAGGCCAAGCGGAGCGACTATGTGACCGGGCCCGGGGCGATCACCGATGACGCGGTGCGGCAGATCATGAAGGACCACAAGCTGGGAGTCTGGAACGTCTACGCGGCACTCTATGGCACGCAGGAACAGATCGACGTGAATTGGAAGATTGTGACGGACGCGTTCAGCAAATCCGGCAAGGCAAAAATTCTGACGGAGCAAGAGGCGGGCGACGATCCGGCCTTCCAATATCGCGCGGCGCTCATGCGCGGCGACATGACCCTCAAGGAATTCTCGCTCTACAACTGGCGCGGCGGCGGCGGCTCCATGTGGTTCGCACCGGTCTCGCAGGCGCGCGGGAGCGAGACGCTCAAACAGATGGCCATGACCAAACGTATTCTGGGGAAGTACGGACTGGATTATTCCGGCGAGTTCATCGTCGGCATGCGGGACATGCACCACATCGTGGATGTGCTCTATGACAAAACGGATCCGGCCATGACGAAGGCCGCCTACCAGTGTTTCGATGAGTTGCTGACAGAGTTTTCAAATGAAGGGTACGGCACCTACCGGGTCAACACGGCCTTCATGGATAAGGTCGCGCACACCTATGGTCCGGTGCAACGCCACGTCCATAAGACGCTCAAGAAGGCGCTTGATCCCAATGGGATTCTTGCGCCGGGCAAATCCGGCATTCGATAGCCCGGCGACTCGTTCTGTTCAGTCGATGCGATGCCGATCGCGCATGAAGGAGTAACAGATGACCAACATACCCAAGATACAAACCAGAGAGATCAAGGCGGCGGTGGTCCGCAAAAAGGGCGGGCCGTTCCAGGTCGAGACCCTCACTCTTGAAGAACCGCGTCCCGACGAGGCTTTGATTCGGATCGTTGCGACCGGCATGTGTCACACCGACATGGTCGCGCGCGATCAGCTCTACACCGTGCCGTTACCGGTTGTCCTTGGCCATGAAGGGGCCGGTATCGTGGAACGGGTCGGCAGCCGCGTCAAAAAAATCGCACCGGGTGACCATGTCGTGTTGACCTACATGTGGTGCGGCCACTGCAAACCCTGCCTGAACGGCGACCTGACCTATTGCGAGAATTTTTACCCGTTGAATTTCGGCGGCGCCCGTGAAGACGGCAGCACCGCCACGCATGACAAGCAGGGAGCGATCCACGATCATTTCTTCGGACAGTCCTCGTTCGGCACCTATGCGCTTGCTCACGAGCGGAACGTCGTCAAGGTTCCGGCCGACGCGCCGCTTGAATTACTCGGCCCTCTCGGCTGTGGCATCCAAACCGGCGCGGGCGCCGTCATGAACGCCTTGAAGGTCAGGCCAGGCCGCAGCTTTGCCGCGTTCGGTGGCGGAGCCGTCGGCTTGAGCGCCGTGATGGCTGCGCGTGTGGCCGGTGCGACCACCATCATTGCCGCCGATGTCGTCCCGTCGCGGCTTGCACTGGCCAAGGAACTCGGCGCCACCCATACGGTGAACAGCCGCGAGACCGATCCTGTCGAGGCCGTGCGACAAATCACCGGCGGCGGCGCCGATTTCACGCTCGAATCGAGCGGGCGTCCGGCGGTGCTGCGCCAGGCCATCGACGCCTTGGCGATCAAAGGTGTGTGCGGTATCGTCGGCGCTCCGGCGTTGGGCACCGAAGCCGGCTTCGATGTGAACGGGGTTATGACGACCGGCAAGCGGATTATCGGCATCATTGAAGGCGACAGCGTGCCGGATCTGTTTATTCCAAGCCTCGTCGAACTCTATCAGCAGGGGCGTTTCCCTTTCGATAAACTGGTGAAATTTTACAGCCTTGATCAGATCAATCAGGCGGCGGAAGACAGCGAGAAGGGCGTCACAATCAAGCCGATCGTCCGTCTCGGCTCGTAACAGTAAGACACCATGTTCGAGACCGCAGGGAGACCATCATGAATCGTCAGACGTTTCGATGTCTCGCATTGGCGACGGTACTGGCCGCGCTCTCCATTGCCTCACCTGTCGCCCATGCGGCGACCGGGGCGGAGCATCTTGCGCGCGGCCACACGGAATTCACCAGCGTCGTGACGAAAAAAGCCGGTGCGCTCGTGGTGACGACACCGAACGGTGCGATACATCAGCTCAATGAAAATATGGCGCGGCGTCACGGGCAGGAGCCGTTCAAAGCGGGGGATGAAGTGATCGTTGTGTTGGATGAGAACAACTACATCGTTGACATGCACCTCAAAGGGAAGGAAGGAACGCATCGACAGGTGACCGGTAAACTCATCCACGTCGGTCGGATGAAAAAGCAGATCAAGCTGCAAACGCCTGACGGCGAGCAGGTGTTTCCGCTGGCGGAAGAAGGACAGAAGACAAAGGGAATGGAAGAAGGTGAATTGGTCACTGTTGAACTGAATGAAGCGGGAACGGTCATTGACATGCACCGGGCCGACATCGGAGGAGGCGGGCATTAAGGACCGGCAAGAGGTTCGATGGTGAGCATGAGGTGACGAGGACGATGGCATTGATCGCCGCATCGGGAGTTTCCGTCTCGGAAGAGCGGAGGCGAGAGTACTCCCCGGTGCCGTTGCGTACTGTGCCGGTCGGGGTCATACTAGGTTACGACTCATGAACGACCGGCCATCCCTACCAACCCCACAGGCGATGCAAGGAGACAGTGAGCGATATGGCGCTCTGCTGCAGGTGGTGGAAGCCATTGCAAGCCATGCTGACTTGCAGGGGCTGGTGCAGGATCTCGCCCGCCTGCTGCCGCTGCTCGTGCCCGTCAACTTTGTCGGCCTCTCCCTCTACGATGCGCAACGCGGCGTCATGCGCCTGCATGTGCTGCAAGCGAATGTCCCGGCCGACATCATCGGCGGCCATGAACCCACCCCCAGCGATACACCGGCCGGCCTTGTGTGGAAAACCCAGCAACCGTTGCTGATCAATAATCTGGACGAGGAACATCGCTGGCCGAAGGTCATCGCGTTGATGCGTGAGGATGGGGTGCAGTCCTGCTGCCTGGTTCCCCTGACTTCTGCAGCGCGACAGTTAGGCGCGTTGGCATTTTTAAGTGTCGAGGAGGAGGCATACCGAGTCTCAGATCTGGAGCTGATGCAACAGATCGGGCGGCAGGTGGCCGTGGCCGTGGAAAATGTGCTCAACCGCGAAGCGGCGGCGGCGGCCAGGCGAGATGTGGAACGGCAGCGGGATCGATTCAGTCTGCTGCTTCGCATGACCAATACGATGGTGTCCAAGCTCGATCTGCGGGATGTGTTCAGCGCAGTGAGTCTCTGTTTGCGCGAGATGGTGCCGCAAGAGTATGCCAGCCTGATTCTGTGCGACGGCAAGAACGGCCGCGTACGCCTCCATGCCTTGGATTTTCCTGAAAACCGGGGCGCGTTGACCGAGGGGGCGGTGTCGGATGTTGCCGGTTCTCTGGCCGGCCTGGCGTTGGAGCGGAGGCGCCCCGCGGTCGCCAATAATCGGCCGGACCTGAAGGCGTTTTCGCACGCCGTGCCTCAGCTCCTGGTCATGAAAGGCTTCCACTCCATGTGTTCCCTGCCCCTGTTGTCGCGTGACCGCGTGATCGGTTGTCTCAATCTGGCCAGCCGGCAGGAGCAGGCGTTCGGCGAACAGGACGTCGAGTTTCTGAGTCAGGTGGCCGGACAGATTGCCCTCGCGGTGGACAATGCCCTGGCCTATCAGGAGATCACCGAACTCAAAGATCGATTGACCGAAGAGAAGTTGTATCTGGAAGAAGAAATTCGCCTTGAGCACAAATTCGACGACATCATCGGTGACAGCCGCGCGCTGAAGCAGGTGTTGGGGCAAGTCGAGATCGTGGCGCCGACCCAGGCGACCGTGTTGATTCAGGGCGAGACCGGCACGGGGAAAGAACTGATTGCCAGGGCGATTCACCGGCTCAGCGGACGGAACCAGCGGACCTTCGTGAAGCTCAATTGTGCCGCGATTCCGACAGGGCTGCTGGAAAGCGAGTTGTTCGGGCATGAACGGGGGGCCTTCACCGGGGCCATCGCCCAGAAAGTCGGCCGGTTCGAATTGGCGCATGGCGGGACGATCTTTCTGGATGAGGTGGGCGAAATTCCATTGGAACTGCAGTCCAAGCTGCTTCGTGTTCTGCAGGAGCAGGAGTTCGAACGCCTGGGCAGTACGCGGACGATTCGCGTGGACATTCGTCTGATTGCCGCCACGAATCGGGATCTGGCCAAGCTGGTGGAGGACCGTGAGTTCCGAAGCGATTTGTACTACCGGCTGAACGTGTTTCCGATTACCCTGCCGCCGCTCCGTGAGCGTCGTGAGGATATCCCGGTGCTCGTGCGCTATTTCACGCAGCATTATGCCGCCCGCATGAAGAAGCACATCGAAACGATTCCCGGGCCGACGTTGGAGGCCCTGTCCCGCTATCACTGGCCGGGAAACATCCGGGAGCTGGAGAACCTGGTCGAGCGCGCGGTAATTCTGACCCAGGGAACCCACTTGCAAGTGCCGCTCTTGGAACTCAAAATTGAAGCGCGGCAGCCTCCGGCGCCGAGCTCTACCCTGCAGGATGCGGAACGCGAGCAGGTCCTGCGCGTCTTGCGCGACACGCATTGGGTGATCGGCGGGCCGGATGGGGCGGCTGCTCGCTTGGGCCTCAAACGCACCACCCTCACCTCGAAAATCAAGAAACTGGGCCTCTCTCGCCCTAGGGAATAATGGTGGGAGCCCCTACCATGTCCCCTCCGACTCCTGATTCAATGTGAGGGGAAGAGTCGCTCGGACATCACCGCAATCACCAAGGAGGGCAGCATGAAGATGCAGAGTACGGTCAGGGTGGCGATCGGGGCGTTGGTCATTGCCGGGGCGCTTGTGGGTGCCGGTTGTCACCGGCACCATACGCCGACGGAGCGAGCCGACTGGATGACGGGGAAGATCGCCAAACATTTGGACCTCGATGAACAGCAGAAGGCCAAGCTGGCCGCCGTGAAGGACGAAGCGATGGCCGTACGCGCGGAGTCGGAGAAGGAGCGCAAGGCGACCATGGAAGAGGTCATCGCTCAGGTCCAGAGTGACCGGCTGGATCAGGCCAAGCTGGCCCGGTTGTTTGAGCAGCACCAAGCGGGACAGACCCGCCTGATGCAGCGCGTGTTGCCCAAATTGGCGGAATGGCATGCGACCTTGCGGCCTGAACAGAAGGCCGAAGCCGTGGAGCACCTTCGCAAGTGGATGGACCGGTACGGAGACCACTGAGTCGTGACCCTTCGGACCTCGACCATTGCGGCGGCCGTCCTCGGGTCGGTGCTGATCGTCGGATACGTGATCCTCGATCGCCTGGTGTGGCAGGACGGCCTCCCGGAGGGACTGATCCAGGCCAATGGGCGCATTGAAGGAGACCATGTCACCGTTTCCAGCAAGTTTCCCGGGCGCATCGTAGACCTGGCGGCGCGCGAAGGGAGCCAGGTTCACAAAGGCAACCTGCTGATCCGGCTGGACGACGCCCAGACGAGAGCGAAGGTCGATCAGGCGGCACGGTTGGTGGACAGCATGATGGCGCAGGTGGAAGCGGCCCATACCGCGCTTGCGGTCCTGAACCTCGAAGTGCCTCTGAGCATCGAAGCAGTGGCCGCCAAAGTCGCAAGCATGCGCGCCGTCATCCGGAAGGCACAGGCGGTCGAATATGAAGCCCGCCGGGACACCGACCGCATCCGATCCCTGCTTCCCGAGCAGGCGGTGTCGCAGCAGCAAGTGGATCAGGCTGAGGCGCGCTGGAAGGTGGCTGTCACGGAGATTGCCGTGGCGAAAGCCGCCCTTGACCAGGCGAGCAAGGAGCTCGCGCAGGCCGAATTGGGGTGGGGACGAATACGATCGAAAGAAGCGGAGGTCGCGGCGCTCGAACGGCAACGCGACCAAGCAGATGCGACGTTCGCGGAGGCCCGTAGCATACTCGACGATCTGACGATCGTGGCTCCGACGAACGGCACGGTGACCACTCGGATGGTGGACGTCGGAGAGGTCGTGGCAACCGGCGCGCCCCTGCTCGAACTGGTGGATCTCGACCGCCTCTACCTGCAGGTCTATGTTCCGGAACTCCAAATCGGTAAAGTCCGCCTCGATTTGCCAGCCCGCATCCATACGGACGCGTTTTCCGACCGGTCGTTCGAGGCGACGGTCCGGTACATCGCCTCGAAAGCGGAATTCACGCCGAAAGAAGTCCAGACTCCGGACGAACGGGTCAAGCTGATCTATGCCGTTCGGCTCTATCTCACCGAGAATCCTGACCATCGGCTGACGCCGGGTCTGCCGGCGGACGCGGTGATCCGCTGGAAGGACGACGTGGCCTGGTCGAAACCTCGATGACGAAGCCCGCTGCATCGTCACCGGAGGTGGTTGTCCGTGTGTCCGGCTTCGTCAAGCGTTACAAGCAGCATCTCGCGGTCGACCGCCTGGACCTCACCGTGAAGAGGGGTGAGATCTACGGCCTCATCGGACCGGATGGTGCGGGCAAGAGCAGTGTGATGAAAGCGATCGCCGGGGTGTTGCGATACGACGGGGGATCCGCCGAAGTGTTCGGGACCCTCGTGGATTCCGAGCGGGCGGCGGAACGGGTGAAACCGCGGATCGGATTTCTCCCGCAAGGGTTGGGGCTCAACCTCTACCCTGAGCTCTCTGTTGAAGAAAACATCGACTTCTTCGCCCGGCTGCGGCTGGTGCCGGAGCCTGAGCTTCGCGAGCGCAAGTTCCGGCTGTTGGCGATCACCCGTCTGGACCGCTTTCGCAGCAGGCTGATGAAGCAGCTATCGGGCGGAATGAAGCAAAAGCTCGGCTTGATCTGTACGCTGATCCATGAGCCGGAGCTGGCCATTCTGGACGAGCCGACGACCGGGGTCGACCCTGTCTCGCGGCGGGACTTCTGGGCCATTCTCGCCGAATGGCAGGCGGACAAGGGCATGACCGCGCTGGTGTCGACCGCCTACATGGACGAAGCGGCCCGCTTTCACCGGCTCTCGTTTCTCTCTCATGGACGGGTGCTGGCATCGGGCACTCCTGCAGAAGTCCACTCACTGGTCCCGGGCCTTGTCGTCACCTTCAAATCGAGCCCGCAACTGGAAGCGGTTGCTCGGCTGAAGCGCCGGTATGCCCAAGTCGAATCCCTGGGCCCCTCGCTGCACGTGTTCACCGCAGAACGGGAGCCGGAAGCCGCCGTCGCGGGGATCCGGCACGCGCTGGACAATTTACCGCTCGAGCACGTCCACACGGATGAGCCGGAGTTGGAAGATGTCGTGGTGGCGCTGCTGTTGAAGGAGCGAGAAGAACAACCGGCAGAGTCGGCAGGATCGGACCACTCCCGTCACTCCACGGGCAGGCAGCAGCTCGACGGACTGGCCGTCGAGGCCAAGGAGCTCATTCGGGACTTCGGTTCGTTTCGAGCCGTGGATCGGGTCAGCTTTGACATGAAGCAAGGTGAAATCTTCGGGTTGCTGGGCGCGAACGGGGCGGGCAAGACGACCGTCATCAAGATGCTGACCGGAATTGTGCCTCCGACGGCCGGTGAGGGCCGTGTAGCCGGCGCGGATATGCGCACGGCGGGTGGTGCCATCAAGGAGCGCATCGGCTACATGTCGCAGGCGTTTTCCCTCTATCTGGATCTCACCGTCATCGAGAATATTCGACTCTTTGCCGGTATCTACGGGTTGGCTCGGCGCGAGGCGCAGCAACGGATGAAGTGGATCGTGGAGATGGCCGGCCTGACCGGCTATGAGGATGATCGGACGGGGCGCCTGCCCATGGGTGTGCGGCAACGTCTGGCGTTGGGGTGCGCACTCGTTCACAGCCCCCGCGTACTGTTTCTCGATGAACCGACGTCGGGAGTGGACCCCATCGGCCGTCGACGGTTCTGGGAAGTGCTGTCACGGTTGGCCCGCGAGGAGGGGGTCGCGATTCTCATTACTACCCACTATCTCAGCGAAGCGGAGCATTGCGATCGCCTGGCTCTCATGTATGCCGGACGCATCGTGGCCGAGGGGACGCCGGCGGAACTGAAAAGACAGGTCGAGCGGGACATCGGGCAACTGCTGGAGGTTGTCGTCGACAAGCCGGGGGTCTCACTCGCGCATGTGGTGGCAGCCGGGTTCGCCGGCGCGGCGCTCTTCGGCACCAAGATCCATGTGCTGTCTCGTGATCCGGGCCGCGACGAGGGGCGTCTTCGGGATGTCCTGACCCGCTCCGGGATTGCGGTTGGATCGGTGCGGACGCGGACGCTCAGCCTGGAGGACGTCTTTGTGTCGCGGGTGATGGCATTGGAACAGGCGGCGCAGAAGGAGGGGCCACCCTGAATCTGCAACGCATCGGCGCTGTGGCGCTCAAGGAATGGAAGGAAACCACCAGAGACCGGCTGTTCCTGCTGCTGGCTTTCTTGTTGCCGGCCCTGTGGTTGGTGGTATTTGGGTATGGGTTGAATCTGGATGTCGAAAACATTCCCTTCGCGGTCCTGGATCGGGATCGGAGCGAGTTGAGCCGGGATTATCTCCACCGGTTCATGCAATCGCGCTATTTTTCGTTTCAGGGGTATGCCAACGATGAACGTGCCCTTGATCGCCTGTTGACCGAGACGAAGATCCGGGCGGCCATCATCGTTCCCGAGCGGTTCCAGGAGCAGTTGACGGCGGGGGAACCGGCCTCCGTGCAGACCTTGCTCGATGGGACCTTTCCGCTCCATACGGATATCGCCAAAGGCTATGTCATCGCCATCAACCAGGCGTTCACCGAGGAGCGACTGATCGAGTACCTGCGCCGGACCCGTGGTCTCACCCAGGAGCAGGCCGATGCGCTGGTGCGTCCGCTGACCGTAGAGGTGCGATATCTGTACAACGAAGAAGTCCGGAGTACCTGGTCCATGGTGCCGGCGCTGGTCATGTTCACGTTGATGCTCGCCTCGCCCCTGCTGACGGCGCTGGGGGTCGTGCGGGAGAAAGAAACGGGTTCGATTTACAATATCTATAGTTCCACCGTGAGCCGCGCGGAATTCCTCACCGGCAAGCTGCTGCCCTATATCGTCATCTCCCTCGTGAACGTCTGCGTGTTATGGCTGATGGCCGTCGGCCTCTTTCAGGTGCCTTTTAAGGGAAGCTTCCTCCTGTTCTTTTCGGCGTCGGTGCTGTTCGTGTGCTGTACCACGGGGATCGGCCTGCTGATTTCTCTGCTGGTGCAGACGCAAATGGCGGCGCTGATTATCACGATGGTCGTGGCGATGATCCCGACCATCCTCTTTTCCGGTCTCTTGGTGCCGGTGGCCTCGTTAACTCGAGGCGCGAAGGTGCAGGCACATCTGTACCCCGCCATGTATTACACCAACATCGTGCGAGGAAGTTTTCTGAAGGGCGTGGGCGCGGAGGTGCTGTGGACCGACCTGCTGGCGCTGGCGATGTTTGCCCTCGCGTTGAGCGGGCTTACGTATCGGCTCTTCACCAAGAGGCCGAAGACATGAGGGATGAGGCATGACGGCCCGGCAGCAGGCAGTCACGTGGGGGCGGCGGCTCGCGGCGATGACGTGGAAGGAAATCTTGCAACTGTCGCGCGACGTGCCGCTGTTGTTGTTCCTGTTGTATTCGTTTTCACTCTCGGTGGTGGTCAGCGGAGCCGGGATCACGATGCAGCTCACCAATGCGGAGTTGCTGGTGCACGATGCGGATCATAGTCACTCGTCCCGCGAGCTGATCCATCGGTTTCAGCCCCCCTATTTCAAATTCGCCGGGGAGATCAGCGATCCTCGCGAGGGGCTCCGGCAACTGGACCAGGGCAAAGCCATGGTGCTGTTGGAGATTCCACCACGATTTCACGAGGCCTTGATGAGCGGGGAACGAACGGCGGTGCAACTCCTCGTCGATACTACCAATGCACCCCAGGGTCTCTCGGCAGCCGGGTATAGCGTGCGAATCGCCGGCCTGTTCGGGACCGAGACGGGCCTGGCCTCGGCGGGTCTTTCCGGAGCAGAGGCAGCCATGCCGCGGGTCTCCAGCGCCCATCGCGTCTGGTTCAATCCCACCCAGGATGAACGATGGTTTCAGTCCATCGCACATGTGTTACGCATGACGACTATCTTTGCGGTGTTGTTGCCGGCTGCTGCGCTGGTCCGTGAAAAAGAACGAGGCACGGTGGAACAGTTGCTGGTGTCGCCGCTGTCCCCCTTTCAGATCATGTTTTCCAAGGTGCTCGCGATGTCCGGGGTCATCCTCATCGCGCTCAGTCTCGCCCTGTATGGCGTGTTGCACCCCGTCTTTCACGTGCCGATGAAAGGTTCGACCGGGCTCTTTTTTCTGCTGACCACCTTGCATGTGTTCACGACGGCGGGATTCGGGTTAGTGGCGGCGACCATCGCGAAGAACCAGGCGCAAGTGGGCATGATGACGCTCTTCGTCGTGGGCCCGATGCTGTTGCTGTCGGGCATCACCTCGCCGTACGAATCGATGCCTCAGTGGGTGCAGACGGTGATGACGTTCTCCCCTTTGCGGTACTACATCGACATCACCTACGGCGTGATGCTGAAGGGAGCAGGCCTGGACCTGCTCTGGAAGCCCGTCGTCGCCATGCTCCTGTTGGGAGGAGCGTTATTCGGGTTTGGAATGTGGCGATTCCGACGGCAATTCCAATGAGCACACATCGGAACGTCACGGTGCGCCCCCGCTAATCGCATGCATCCTCCTGTCACGCCGTGACGATGGGCTTCGTCACCTGACGAGGATTCGTCGTCCGCCCCTCGTCACTCATGTCACGGCTCCTGTGCCCCTGCTGGTCATTTCCATCCATCTTGCCTGTGATTTCAGCCTGTTAGAGCCCTCCGTCCTCAGTGGTCACGATCGGGAACGGCCCTTGCCATACCTTACCTACAACGGGTCGTCATCATTTCTAAAATGGAGGTGCACCATGCAGACATTGTTCAAAACAGATGAGTCCTGGGCGGGTTTGATTTTGCGGGTGGTGCTGGGAGGCGTGATCTTCGCGCACGGCGCTCAGAAACTATTGGGCTGGTATGGAGGGTTCGGGTTTGAAGGCACCATGGGATTCTTCACGCAGAAGATGGGCCTCCCCTGGCTGGTCGCGTTTCTCGTCATCATCGGCGAATCCATCGGGAGTCTGGCCCTGATTGCCGGATTGCTGACGCGCTTCACGGCGGCCAGCTTCATCGTGATCATGCTCGGCGCGATCATGACCGTGCACCTCCCGCAGGGGTTCTTCATGAACTGGTTCGGACAGCAGACGGGTGAAGGGTTTGAATTTCACCTGCTCGTGATCGGCATGAGCCTGGCGTTGCTGGTTGTCGGCGGGGGCAAGTGGTCGCTCGACAGTGTCATCGCCCGCTGGCTCGGCGAGCGGGCGGCGGCTCCGGTGACGAAAGTACGGGAAGCGAGCTTCGCTCTGCGCATGTTCTGAGCGTCAAGGTAAGGCCGGGCATCGGTCCGGCCGGACTCGAGGGACGAAAAGGTTCACGGCCATGTTGAAGATTACGGTGTCGAATACAAGCCGGGGAACCACCTTCGTTCTTTCCGGCAGGCTGACTGGTCCCTGGGTTGATGAGTTGCGGACTTGTTGGTTAAGGCAGGAGGTCGACGACCCGGCTCCGTGCCATGTCGATCTCCGGGAAGTGACCTTCATCGACGAGGCGGGTACCACGCTGCTGTCTCAGATGGCCCGCGCGGGGGTCACCATTCAGGCGTCGGGCTGTTTGACGAAGGCCATCGTGCAGAATTTAGGCAAGACAGGCGTTCACAATCATGGCTGAAAGGAGTCAGACGATGACACGCACAACAATTATTCTCGGTTCAGTGGTACTCGGCTTGTCGATGGCGGTGTCCTATGGACAAGCTGCCGAAAGCGGGGGCAAGAGCGCGACGCACATGAAGGTCAGTGGAGTGGTATCGAATGTGGCGTCAGGCATCACCACCGTGAAGACCCCCTGGGGGACGATGAAAATCGCGTCGACGCTCACGCCCAAGAACCTTGAGGTCGGGGAAGAAGTGGACATGCAGGTCAATGAAAACAATGCCGTGATCGATGTCCATCGCAAGGGAGACAAGGCCCATAGCCATCGCTTCGTGACCGGCAACCTGGCCTATACCTCGCCGGATAAGAAAGAAATCAAAGTGTGGACGCCGGAAGGAGAGAAGGCCATCGATGTCCAAACTGGAAAGTCCAAGTTGTCCGCCTTGGAAGAAGGGGAACCGGTGACCATCGAGTTGAACGAAGCGGGAAAGATGATCGACATCCATCGCTTCACGGTAGAGATGAGCTTCGACGAACACCCGCGCACGAAGCCCGGTTATGTGATTCAGGTGGACGGTACGGTCGTCAAGTTTGATGCGAGCTTGGTCTACGTGAAGACACCGGCCGGACAGTACACGCTCTTGAAGAAGTATACCCCGGCCGATGCGGCGGTCGGCGATCACGTGTCCCTCTGGATCAATGAAGAGGGCATGGTGATCGATGTGCATGGAAAAGATAAGGCGAAGGCCGGGACCCATCGGCTGATCTTCGGCAAGCTGATCCGTACGGGGCCCAACAAGAATCAGATCAAGCTCGCCACGCCGGAGGGGGAGAAAGTGTTCCCGCTGGAGCGGATGGAAATCAAGACCAAGCCGATCGCCGACGGAGACCATATCGTCGTCGAGCTGAACGAAGAAGGAACCGTGATCGATCTGCGGAAGGCGCAGTAATGTGGTTGGGTCTGGCGGGTGCCCACGCTCCCGCCAGACCGCAGGTGGGTCGCGATCAAACCCTGGGTCTCAACACGTGTCAGGTGATGGTAGTAGTCGACATCGAGCCTATTCATGGAGGTGCATGATGCCGGTAACATTGATCAATGTGTTTTCGGTCCCTCACACCAAAGAAGCAGACTTTGTGCAGTGGTGGCAGGACGTGAAGGAGCACATCACGAAGCAAGAGGGGTTCATCAGCGGTAAATTCCACACAAGCATCAAGGCGGAGAGCCGCTTCAATTTCATCAACGTGGCGATCTGGGAAAATGAAGAGGTCTACTGGAAAGCCTACGAGAAGCGCGTCACGCCCATGAAGGAGAAACTGGGGCAGCTGGGGATTGAAATGACTCCGGCACTCTATCGCGTCGTCTTCGAGTACTGACTGCGTGGGTTCACACCACAAGGAGGATCGTATGAGGATGCACAAGACATTCAGGGTGGTCGTCGGCACGTTGGTCATGGCCGGAGCGTTGGTCGGTGCCGGGTGCCATCGTCACCATACCCCGTCGGAGCGAGTCGACTGGATGACGAGCAAGATCGCGAAACACTTGGATCTCGATGATCAGCAGAAGGCGAAGCTGGCGGTTGTGAAAGACGAAGTGATGGCTGCCCGGGCCGAGTCGCAACAAGAGCACCGGGCGATCATGGAGGAGGTGCTCGCGCAAGTCCAGAGCGATCGGCTGGACCAGGCCAAGCTGACCCAGCTGATGGATCGCCACCAGGCCGAACAAAAGCGCCTGGTGCAGCGCGTGTTGCCGAAGGTGGCCGAGTGGCATGCGACCCTGCGGCCGGAACAGCAGGCAGAAGCCGTGGAGCACCTTCGCAAGTGGATGGAACGCTACGGAGAGCACTAAGCGATCAGTCGGACGATCACCATCGAGGGACGAGCGCGCTGGTGCTGAACTCTGAGCGGTCGATCGACGACCGCCGGAGCCCAACCAAGGAGGATGCAATGCGACATGTAAAAGCATTCTGTGCCATGTTGTTCACGGCCGGCCTGATTTTTTCGGCCGGTCCCCTGTTCGCTGAAGTGGATGACGGATCACACATCACCATCACCTCGCCGAAAGACGGCGCCACAGTGGGAGAGACGTTTGAGCTCACCTACGAACTCACCAAAGGTTCCAAGGCGGCTCATGCGCATGTGTATCTGGACGGTGAACCGCAGAAGAAGTTTCCCGGCACATTCAAAGGTCTCAGCAAGGGCAAACATGCAATCACAGTCCAAGCCGCAACCCATGACCACGACCATTTGGCCGCAACCGCTACCATTACGGTGGACGTGCAGTAGAGGCAGGCCAGGCGGAGAGGTATCGGCCTCTCCGCCGGCCGGTTCATGACGCGCTTGTTATAGGCAGGAGCAGCCGCTAGACTCGCTGAATGGTGTATGAGCCAAGCGCCGCATCGCGCACATATGCGGCGCGGCCGGGACCTATCACTGAAACCAAGGAGGCCACATGAAACGGAATGCGTCAGCCAAATGGCAGGGCGATCTCAAAACCGGCAAAGGAACGGTGTCGACGGACAGTGGTGTCTTGAGCGAGACGCAATATTCGTTCAGTACGAGATTTGAGAATGGAAAAGGGACGAACCCGGAAGAGCTGATCGCGGCGGCCCACGCCGGCTGTTTTACGATGGCCCTTTCCGGACAGTTGGGCGCGGCGAATCTGGTCGCTGAGCAACTGGCGACCACTGCCACCGTCACGATGGAAAAGGTAGAGGCGGGCTGGACCGTCACGGGCGTGCATTTGTCTGTCACGGGCAAGGTGCCCAAGGCCGATGCCGCCAGTTGGGAGAAAGCGACAGCGGCGGCCAAGGCCGGCTGTCCTATTTCACGGCTGCTCAACGCCACGATCACCATGGATGCGAAGTTGGAGAACTAGACCTCATGACCGTTTCGCAGGATCCTGACTCTGTAGCGTTTCTCTTCGATCTGGACGGCACGCTCGTGGATAGTGTTTACCAGCATGTGCTGGCTTGGCGTGAGGCCACCCAAGCGGCAGGAATTGAACTGCCGGTTTGGAGGATTCACCGTCAAATCGGCATGAGCGGTGGCCTCATGTTACATGCGCTCTGGCGGGAAACCGGACGGCCCGTTTCAAAAGACGAGGCGGAGCGCATTCAGCGGGTGCATGCCGACGCCTTTGCGAAACAAGCCCCATCACTCCGAGTGCTGCCCGGGGCGCAAGAATTATTGAACGCATTGACGGCGGCTCACGTGCCCTATGCCATCGCCACCAGCGGGCGACTGCAAAGTGCGCAACATACGTTGAAACTGCTGAAGCTTCCTCCCGGAACTCCCGTGGTGACCCGTGATCAGGTGAAGCGCGCGAAACCCGATCCTGATTTGTTTCTGGCTGCCGCGGAGCAGCTCCATATGCCCATCGCCAAGTGCATCGTCGTTGGTGACAGCGTGTGGGATCTCTTGGCGGCTCGTCGTGCTTCCGCGCTCGGGGTGGGGCTGTTGTCGGGAGGTTATGGGAGGGAAGAACTGGAACGGGCGGGCGCCTATCGCACCTATGATGATCCGGCGGACCTCTTGCGCCACCTGGACGAATGTGGCGTACGGCC